>CAYQRW010000190.1:0-7084 GCA_964419735.1 uncultured Spirochaeta sp. | reverse complement strand
ACCCCCAGGGCAACCTGGGCCTCGTCGATCGTCCCTAACGCCTCGAAGGCGATATCATCCTTGAACCGACGGTCGCCATCGATAAGGGAGCTCTTTCCATCATCACCGCCGCCGGTTCGTACCGGTGTATCTTCCTCAGTACTGCTCATGAAAATCCTGCATGACTACGTTATCCCGCAACTTTCCCAACGCCTTTTCCTGAATCTGTCGCACGCGCTCCCGGGTGATACCCAGGAATTGTCCCGTTTCTTCGAGAGTGTATGGCCCCTCTCCGCCCAATCCGAAGCGCAACTTGATAATACGCATCTCTCGTTCACTCAACTGGTCCAGAACCTCTTCAATCGTGTCCTGTAACGTCAAGTGAAACACGAGATCAAAAGGCTGAGCCTGCTGCTCATCTTCAATCACGTCCGACAACCGGGTGGAGTTATCCTCGTCGATGGGAACATCCAGGGAGGTGGTATCCTGAGAGAGTTGTTGGATCTCTTCCACCTTGCGGGAAGTAAGGTTCATGTAGTCGGAAACTTCGCCGCTGTGGGGATCACGACCAAGTTCCTGGGTAAGATGCTTTGCCACGTAGAAGCACTTCTTGATCGTGTTGAGCATGTGCACCGGAATTCGGATGACCCGTCCCTTATCGGCGAGACTCTTAATAATCGCCTGGCGAATCCACCACGTGCCGTACGTAGAAAAGCGGCAGCCCCGAGTGTAATCAAAACGTTCCACCGCCTCGATGAGCCCGATGTTGCCTTCATCAATCAGATCCAGCAGTGATAGTCCGCGGTGTTGGTACTTCTTGGCTATGGACACGACCAGGCGCAGGTTGGCATTGATCATGCGGGTTTTGAAACGGCGTAATTCCTCTTCCAGCGCCCCCATCGTTTCAGCGGTGCCGATGTCGCCGGCGGAGGGTGGTTCCGCGCGGAGATCCTGAATCTCCGATCGCAGTTCTTGAATACGTTGTCCAATCGACTGCTCTTCGTCGACGGAGAGGAGCGCATAGGATGAGATCTGTCTCAGGAAAAAAGACAACGGATCAGAGTCACCGACGTGTTCGTCGGTACTATTCATGGCGACACTGAGTTGACGGAGTCCGCCATTGGTGCGCTGCTGAGAAGTTGTTGATGCCATCGTCTGCCCCCTGATCGATTACATTACCTACCATGGTAGCACGCTCTCAGGGAGAAACCAAACACAATACGGAAATGCTATCCCCGGGGCGCGGCTTCAGGATCGATGAAGGAGTTGTTGCGCCAGACCGAGAAGTACAACGCCGCTCCTTCGCTGGTGGGAGAGACTCCCACGGAACCGAGGACGTTGCCCGCTTCGATTTCATCTCCCACTCCCACGTTAACCGCCTCCTGGCCACCGTAGACGTAGATGTAGCCTTGAGAAGACTGAACAAAGACCACGTTACCGAAGCTGGAATGGGGACCGGAGTAGACCACCCGTCCACTGCTGATGCTGGCCACCGGGGTGCCACGTTGCGCCTCAATCATGACACCGGGAAACTTCCCCTCAAGCCGGCGTCGATCACCGGCAACCGGCCAAGCACCACCTTCGTCATAACTCAGCGGTTGAACGACCGAGGCGGCTACCGGAATAGCCCGGACCACTCGGGACCCGTCATCCCCGTCGGAATCGGCATCGTCGGAAGCGACACCGTCTTCGTCGGATTCGGCATCCCCTGCGGCTGCCTCGGAGGAAGCGATGCGGGCGGTGCCGGGATCAAACGGCACCCGGAGTCGTTGGCCCGCTACAATCATCGTGTCCTGCAGATCATTGAGCGATCGGAGCTCATCCACCGAGATCTCGTTTCGGCGAGCGATGGAGTAGAGAGTATCCCCTTTGCGCACCGTATACTGGCCGGGAATCGTCAGCACCGTCCCGGGTAGCAGTAGCTCAGCCGCCTCGATCTCGTTCACCTCCATCAGTTGCTCGACGGAGATCTCGTATCTGCGGGCGATGGCGTACAGCGTCTCTCCGTCGGCGACCTCGTGCTGGAGCGTTTCCGAGGTGGCCGGCACGAAGGCCCCAACAATAAGTGCAAGACAGATTAGTGTTCTTTTCATACGACTCTTCCATGTACGTTGTCGACAGACGCACCGTGAAAGTTGAGAGGAGGAATAGGAGCAGCTCCATAAAAGAACCGCAGACCCCCGGTGTGTCTGCGGTTTCTCCTACGTGACCACGATCATGCTGATTCTGAAAGTCGGGCTGAGAGGATTTGAACCTCCGACCTCACCGTCCCGAACGGCGCGCGCTAGCCCCTGCGCTACAGCCCGAATGCGTACGGCAACATAGCAGAACCCCCATGACTGGTCAACCCCATTTCGTTGACACCCGTGGGGCCACATGCTACCGTTGGCGCGCTACAAAGTACCGCATAGGAAGGACATCGACACATAATGGCAGAGTCCCAAGAAGACAAAAAGACGTCCCGCGCAGCTAACGCCCGTAATCGTCGGCTGTACATCGGCAGCCTCATTATCCTCATCATCGTGGTGGTATCGTTCGTGGGCGCCCCCATCATCAGTACCTTAGGTGGGGGTGGACAGATGGTCTTCGGCCAGTACGCCGGAGAGGAAATCAGATATCAGCCGGGGAATTTTTTCGCCCGCCAGTATGAGGCTATCGCCCAGTCCCTCCGTGACTCGGGACAGACAGCCGATCTGGATCTGCAGCTCCGCATCGCCTGGCGAGAAGCGTTCAACCGAACTGTGCTCCACACCGCGATTCTGGACCATGCCGAGAACACCGGCATGGATGTCTCCTCGGATCGTGTGGACGAACTCATCGCATCGGATCCACGGTTTCAGTCCAACGGCCGCTTTGACCCCGCCGCCTACGAGCGCATCGGCAGTCAGGAGCGGTTTTCATTGCGCAACTTTCACCGGGAATCCGCGATCTTCGATCAGTTTATTACCGACGTCCTCACCGGAACCAAGAGTTCCGCCGCCGAGCGGGAGTTCGTAGCCCAAATGAGCGGCCCGGAGCGCTCCTTTGACGTGGTTCGCTTTCCCTTTTCGGATTTTCCCGACGCCCAGGTGCGGACGTTCGCGGAGGAGAATCCAGAGCTCTTCACCGAACTTGATCTCGCGGTGGTAACGCTCGCCACGGAGGAAGAGGCTCAACAGATCCGGGAACAGGCGTTGGAGCCGGGTAATCCGATCTCCAACCTGGCCCGGACCTACTCCCGCGATCTGTACGCGGATCAGGACGGAGAGATGGGCACGATCTACGCCTATGAACTGCAGCAGGAGATGATCAACCCCGATGACGTGGAGGCTCTGACCCAACTGGAACCGGGCGAGATCAGCGACCCCATCGAAACCACCGCGGGCTGGGCGTTCTATGAGGCCTTGGACTCGGCGGAGGCAGCCGACCTTACTCAAGATGGCACGCTCCAGGCGGTCCGTAGCTACCTGCAGAACTTTGAGCAGGGCCGCATTCAGGACTTCGTTCGCTCGGAGGCGGAACGGTTCGTCGCCGGCGCGGAGGACGGAGGGTTTGCGATGTTCGCGGACTCAGAAGGCCGGGAAGTGCTGACCACCCCGTTCTTCCCGATTAACTACGGCGACTTACAGCTCTTCGGCCAGCTTCAGAGTTCACAAATTCCAGAGCTCTCGGATGCGGCGTTTCGGGAGTCCTTTTTTCAAACCGCCTTCGCTCTGGACGAGGATGCGGTCAGTGAGCCGATCGCCCTGCGCCGCTCGGTGCTGGTCATGCAGCTTCGCGAGGAGCGCCCGGCGCGGGAATCCGATATCGCGTTTATCGATCAGTACTACGATACGCTCCTTCGGGAGTTCCGCAGCGACGAGATCGAGTCCGCCTACGTGAACGATGAACTGCTGCAGGACAACTTCGCCCAGGCGTTCAACCGGTACGTCACAGGTACCAATTAGCCTCTGGCCGTGGACGAACCCGCCTTACGTGTAGAACGCCGGTCCGCCCCGCGGGGAGCGGTGGTATACGTAAATGGGAGACCGCTCACCGGGCCGGACCCGGTGGCGTCCATGGAGCGCCGACTACCGGATCCGCTCACCGTTGCTCCTCAGACACTCTTTCTCATACTCTCGCCGCTGGACGCCTTTGGTGTAGCAGCATGGATATCCCGAATCCCGCAAACCTGTGGCGTGCTGCTGGTAGAGTTTGAGCCCCGGCTCGCCGAGCTGTACCCGCACCGCCCCGGGGGGAGCGACTACCGCCGCACTGCACAGGCCGACTCCTGGAACACCGCGGTTCAGACCGCGGACGAGCTGATTCAGCGGCAGGCGTTGCGGCGGCTGCAGACGATTCACCTCACCGGCGGGAGTCGCCTCCATCGCTCCCGCTATCAGGATCTCGAAGCGCACCTGAGCCGCGCGATACAACGCTACTGGAATAACCGCGGCACCCAGATTCGTCTCCAGCGACGCTGGGTAGCGAACCTGATACGCAACGTGGCGCGGGCGGGCCTGCCGGTGACCGCCCTGAACGGTCGCGTGGGAGGCCGGGCGGTGCTGGTAGGGGCGGGACCCAGTCTGGACCGGCACATAGCGCTCCTGGCGCGGCTGTTTCCCCCCGGGGGAACGCGCCGGTCGTCTCAGACGCGGGGAGTGCTCGTGGCGATCGATACCGCCCTGCCCGCGTTGGCCGCCGCCCAGATTCAACCAGATTTCGTAGTGACCATGGACGGCCAACTGGCAAACGCGCAGGACTTTCTTCCGTGGCAATGGGACCAGACGGCGGTCATCGCCGACGCAACTACGCATTTCAGTATCCCCCGGCGCTTTGCTCCCTCGCGGCGATACTGGTTTGTGTCGCGCTTCGCGCCGGTACAGCTCTTCACCGACCCTGAGCTTGCGCCTCTCTTCACCGGGATTCCCGTACTGCCGCCGTTCGGGTCGGTCGCCCCCGCGGCAGTTCACATTCTTTCACAGCTCATGGGAATCACCGAGATTCTGGTAGCAGGTATTGATTTCTGGTATCGCCCGCCGCGCAGCCACGCTGAAATGAGCACCACCGATCGCTGGCTCGCGAGACGGATCTCTCGCCTCCACCACCGCGACGGCCACGATCGGGCGCTTGCCCGACCGATCCAGGAGGTGCGGTTAAGGGACGGTACCACCGCCGCGGGAGATGCAATTCTGTTCGACCAGGCCCAGCTCGCCCGAGATGTTATCTCCCGATCAGCATCGCAGGTGTTACAGCTGCCGGGGACCGGCCTCGAAATTGGAGCGACGCCGTTGTCACCGGCGGATGTGGAGGCGTGGTGGAACGCCGGCGAGGTGGCCGCTACCGAGGACCACCCTGCCGGCGCAGCTGCGGCACACGCCGCACACGCGGCAGATGCCCCACACGCCGCCGGCGCTCCAGACGCAACACGCGCTACCGGCGCCCGAAGGGAGGCGATGCGGGCGCTCCTGCGGCGACTACTGGCGTTAGAAGAGAATCTGCAGCGGAGGGATCGCGCTGCTGTTGTCGATAGTGGCCTCGACTTCACCCTGGTGGATCTCCCCCAGTGGCCGCTGATGACGCTCTCTCCGCAGTGGATGGAGGTGCACCGCCTGCGCATTCTCAGATCGGTGCGGGACTACCGCCGCCGGGTGGAAACGCTACTCCTCCGGAGTTCCTCGCAGAACTGAGAGAAACGCGGACTGTGGCAGTTCCACGTTGCCCACCATCTTCATGCGCTTCTTTCCCTCTTTCTGCTTTTCCAGCAGTTTCCGCTTCCGCGAGATGTCACCACCGTAGCACTTAGCAGTCACATCCTTCCGCAGGGCCGGAATCGTTTCCCGGGCGATAATCTTGGCCCCGATCGCGCCCTGCAGGGGAATCTTGAACTGCTGGCGAGGGATTTCGTTGCGCAGCTGCTTGCAGGCAGACCTTGCGCGAAACTCGGCGTTACCGCGATACACCAGCATTGAAAGCGCATCCACCGGCTTGCCGTTGACCAGAATATCCAGGCGCACCAGGTTTACCGGATGGTAGCCAAGCATCTCATAGTCAAACGAGGCGTACCCCCGGGATAGCGACTTCAGGTTGTCGTAGAAGTCGAACAGCACCTCGGCCAGGGGCATTTCAAAAATGACCTCAACCCGGGAGGTGTCCAGATAGATCATGTCCTTCTGGATGCCGCGGCGATCATTACACAGGGTGAGCATCGGCCCCAGATAGGTATCCGGCGTGATGATAGACGCCTTAATGAACGGTTCGCGAGACTCCCGGATCTCCCCGAGTTCCGGAAACTCCAGCGGACTGTTTACCATAATCGTCCGTCCGTCGTGCAGGTCGACCTGGTACTGGACCGACGGGGCGGTAATCACCAGGTTCAGGTTGAACTCGCGTTCCAGCCGTTCCTGCACCACTTCCAGGTGCAACATCCCCAGAAATCCGCACCGAAATCCAAAGCCCAGCGCCGCGGAGTTATCCTTTTCAAACACCAAGGAGGCGTCATTGAGCTTGAGCTTGTCCATGGCACGAATGAGTTCCTGGTAATCGTTACTATCGATCGGATAGATCGACGAAAAGACCACCGGCTTCACTTCTCGGAACCCCGGAAGCTGTTCCGCGCAGCGGTGGTCCGGACGCGTTACCGTGTCGCCGACCCGCACGTCCTGGATCGTCTTGATACCCGCAATGATATAGCCCACGTCACCGGCAGCCAGTTCGGCGATCGGTTCTAACTTGATCTTGAACTTGCCCGTTTCTTCCACGACGTATTTGGCGCCGTTATACCACATTTCGATCGTGTCCCCGGGACGGATCTTGCCGTCGAAGACGCGGATATGCACCACGACCCCGCGATACGGATCGTAATTGCTGTCGAACACCAGCGCCTGCAGGGGGCGCGTCTCGTCCCCGGAGGGCGGGGGAATCCGGGCAACCAACGCCTCCAGCAACGCCTCGATTCCATAGCCCGTTTTCCCACTGACCTGAATCACATCGTCCGGATCAAGGCCGAGATCGTGTTCGATCTGGTGAAGACACATATCGATATCAGCGGCGGGAAGGTCGATCTTGTTGAGCACCGGAATTATCTCCAGGTCGTGCTCCAGGGCCAAATACAGGTTGCTCAGCGTCTGCGCTTCAACGCCTTGCG
>CAYQRW010000189.1:0-7129 GCA_964419735.1 uncultured Spirochaeta sp. | reverse complement strand
AATCAGCCGGATAGACGACTGACTCCTCAGAGAGTCAGTTGTTCAGGAGACCCTAGGATAACCAGCAGCATGCCGAAGCCCACCCATAACACCCTACGCATGGAAAAAGACCGTTTTCCCACGACACCCTCCGCACCGACTCAAATTTTCTGATATAATATTACACCATACCTGAAAGAAATCATCAGGAATTGGGAGAAAGATGGGAAAAACCGGCCCGGTGGGGCCTACGTATTGCTGCCTGCCGCTGTGGTCGCTACTTCTCGGTCATCTTCCACACACCGTTCCAGTTCTTCGGTGGTGGGGTCTTCTCGAACTGGACGCACCGTTTCTGAAACAGCTCGGCCAGACCGCTTACGGCGCTCTCGCGGGCAACGATATCGCCAAACAGGCGTTGGCCCTCGACAAAGTTCTGGCTCGTGTACTGCTCTCGCGCTTCTTTGAACGCTTCCAGATCCGCCGCCAGCCCTGAGTCTGCTTGAAGTGCTTCCGGGTCAATGGGAGCATAGATGCCGATGCCTTGGGTCTTGCCCTTGACCGCCACGGAGTCTGCATACAGAAAGGTGTATGTGTCGGCCAGTGGGGTGTAGGTGGGCTCGCTGACCAGGATTGGATACCGATAGTACTTAGTAAGCCCCTCGAGACGGGATCCGAGGTTCACATTGTCGCCGATGGCGGTGTAGTCCAGCCGCTGTGAGGAACCGATATTACCCACGATCATCCCGCCGGTGTGGATTCCCACGCCGATTCGTACCTCCGGCAATGAGTCCGCTGCGAATTCGGCGTTCAGCGGTTCAAGCATGCGGACCATTCGGACCGCAGCATCTACCGCCAACGTTTCCTTGTCCTGTTCCGGGTTGGGGGCGCCCCAGAACGCCATGATCGCATCGCCGATGATCTTGTCCACCGTGCCGCGATTATCGAAGACCACCGACAACATTCCTTCCAGGTAGCGGTTCAGTACTTCCACGACCTGGGCGGCGCTGTAGTTCTCACTAATAGAGGAGAAGCTTCTTATGTCCGAGAAGAGAATCGTCAAATCCCGTTCTTCCCCAACCTCTCCAATGAGCTCATCGTAATTTTCCAGAACTTCGTTCATAACGGCCGGGGCCAGGTATTTGCCCATGGCGTTGCTGATCTTCCGTTTTTCCACCGACTCGTTGAATGAGGTGAACGCCAGCCCGCCAACATAGGCCAGGGCGGTCGCGCTGAGGGTGGTGGCCATTTCGGTCACCACGCCCAGGTGTTGAAACGCCAGGAGGCTGCCCACCAGCCAGACGGCGATGATCGCGCCTCCCGCCGTGGCCCGCACGGCCCCACTGGGCACAAACATTGCGATTCCCAACACGACTACGGTAAGCGCCGCGGCGATCACCGACGCCCAAATTGGGCCAATGTGGCGAAGGTAGTGATTCTCCAAAATATTGCTCATGGCGGTCATGTGCAGGTAGGGTCCGGCAAAGTTGGTGCCCATAGGGGTTACTTTGATATCCTTGAGCCCCAGAGCCGAGGCGCCGACCATAACAATCTTGTCCTCGAAAACCTCCAGCGGTACCGCTACATCATCATTGCCGGCAAAGAACTCCTGCGCCGAGGCGATCACGTTATCCGCCGGGTACGCGGTGAACTGGTCGGCGTCGGCGTAGAAATTCAGGCGGTAGCCCCCGTCGGGCTGCAGAGGTACGGAGAACGCCTCCTCTCCGTCCCGTTCCAGCACCATCTTGCGCCGGTCCAAACGCACGCTGTCCACCCCGGTGTGCTCCATGACCCCGCGCAGGGTCAGTCCCGGGTAGTAGTGGTCTTCGTATTGCAGGAGTACCTGATTTCCGCGGCTGATACCGTCGAGATCCTCCGTGTGATTCACGGAGTGGAGCATATTGGCCATCGAGGCTAACGGCTCGTAGGGCGCAAGAAAGAAGTTGTACTGCGGTAGCTCAATCGCCGAGTTTGTGTCATCCACCGGAATCTCGAAGACCTCCCGCACTTCGGGCTCCACTGTGCGCTGCGCATCCCATGATTCATCGGTAAAGAGCACGGCATGGCTTACATTCGGGTAAGCCACCGAGATATCCGCCATCCACAAGTCTTGGTCGGAAATTGGCTCGTCCGGCAATTTGGGAGAGAGGGTGCTGTAAATGATATCAAACATGAACACCGACGGGTTTCCCGCCATGACGTAGTTCACGATAAGGTCGGCCATGATCAGGCCCCGGGGCCACGGCCATCCTCCCACCTGGTCGGATAACGTTTCCAACGAGATATCGTCGATATCGATGTAAACCAGGTCCTCTGAGACGGGCAGGTTCTGGTTGAAATTGCTAAACCGGAAATCGAGGAGCCGGCGCTCAAAGGGGGCCAACGCGCCACTCAGAATTGAAAGAACCGCCAACGTCGCCAGGGTCGTCGCGGCAAGACCAAAGAATCGGTTCCGAACCCTGTTCTTCCTACGCTTATTTGTTACATGGGGCACCTTACACCTCGGAGACCTCGGATTATTGACACCAACAACGCAACTATAGTTTGCTGGTATTCCGGTGTCAAATAACGGATGGAGAAAGCAGTGGACGCGATGGGTCTTTCTCCTGATCACGATCGGTGCCTGTCTCGGCTTCCCGCGGCTGGAATTTGCCTCGGATGCAACCTTTGTCACCGATGACCACGTGGATACGGATGGTCTGTTCTCAATTCCTGAGTTACTTATCGTTTCCGCTCCCGAATCTATTGCTGAGCCCGGGTGGGATCTCGTGTCGGAAACCACCGCCGCGCTGAGCGCGATTGAGGGTGTGGAAACGGTGGTTTCACCCACAACCACTGCAGATCTGGCTCCCTCCACCGATACGATTGAGTGGCACGAGCTGACTCCCTCCCAGGCGGCGACCACCCCGGTATGGCAACACCTCTTCCGGGGACGAGGAGAGTCGACCGCTGCGAAAGATGATGTGCGCTGGTGGATGAGCTATGTGCGCACCGACACACTCGAACCGTTGCGCCGCTGGTATCATGATTCCCCAGAGATCTACCTCTCCGGGGTGGAGTTCTACAACGATATTCTCGTACGTGAGACGCGGGGCGACTTCCTCTTCGTGGTGCCGGTGGGGGCCGTGCTTATATTCGTGGTGTATCTGCTGGTGGTACGCGCTCCGGCCACCGCGTTACGCCTCTGGATCGTTTCCTTGATTCCCGGACTATGGGTGTTAGGGCTCTTCGGCTGGGGCGGAATCAGCTTGGGCTGGTGGACGATGATCGTTCCCCTGCAGGCGATCGCCCTCGGTACTTCCTATGGCTTGCACGTACTCCACTACGAACCGATGGTTGCGGCGCGCCCGCTCGTTGGAACGGCCGGCGTATCGGCCGCATCCTATCGCGCCCACGCGCACGGAGTGCGGCCCGTGGTGTTCCGCGCGGCCGTTACCACCGCCCTGGGGTTTGCAACCTTGTTGATCTCCCCGGTGGAGGAGCTGCGCCGCACGGGAGTCCTCATAATCCTGGGGGTGGGGTTGAGTGTGCTGGCAGCGCTGGTGTTGCTGCCGGCGCTTGGGCAAGATCTCGTCCCCGCGCCCTTCCGCGGCCGGCACGCTCGCCGGGCTGCAGGTCCCGCGCCGGCGCAGCCGGAGCACCAAATCCGCAATCGTCCGCGCACCGTCCGGTGGCTCGCCGCTGCCCTGGTAGTGGTGGCTGTGATAGGCGCCTGGGGCGTGACCCGAATCGTGCCCGGGAGTTTTTTCGATACCCTCTTCAACGCGCGCTCCGCGGCGCATCCCCACATCGTGCACATGGCCGAGGCGCACGGAATAGTCGACACCGTAGAAGTGGTGGTAGACACCGGCGAGCGCTATGGCTACGTGGAGACGGGGATGTTTGATCGCGTCGCTGACCTGGAAGATCAGTTACGGGCGGTCTCCGGAGTGAACACGGTGCTCGGTCCCACGCTCTTCGTGGACCACGCCTTTGGCAGACTGACCGGTTCTCAGACGCCGCGCACGCCGGAGACCGCCGCCGACATCGGGGAGACGCTGGAACTGCTGCGCTCCAGCGACGACCGCACGGGAATCTCACAGCTGGTGAGCGGGGACTATCGGTTTCTTCGGGTGGTGGTGCATTATGGGGCGCTCACCGATACTCCTCGTACCCGCCGTATCGCGGTGAACCGAATCGGAGAGATCGTTCAGGATTCCCACGCCGTGATCGAAGCACAAACTGGGGGCAGCGCGCAGCTGGCCGGTGCCTCCCACGCGCGACGGATCTCCCTGGAAACGAATTCACGGCAGTATGCCGGGAGCGTCCTTCTGTTTGTTCCGGTGGTCTTCATGGTGTTGGTTATCTGGGACCGCAAGCCGGGGGCGGCGCTGCAGGTGGTAACCTCGGTTGTCTGTGGGGCGTTGGTGTACGGTGGCGCGCAAGGACTACTAGGGATTCCGTTTCGATTTGCCACCATTCTGGGCTTGGCCTTCGTCTTGGGAGTCAGCGCGGACGACGCGATTTACGTGGTGCGCTCCGGACGCGAGGGCGATACCGGCGGGGCCGTGCCTGCCCATGCGCGGCGGGCGGTCCTGCACACCACCGCGCTGATGCTTGCCGGACTCGTCCCCGTGTACTTCAGCCGCTTTCGCGCCTTACAGGAGATGGTGCTGCTCATGTCCCTGGGACTGGTGGCGGCAACGATCGTCAGTCTATACGTGGTGCCGCGGCTTGCCGCGGCACTTAGAGGTTTCCGCGGTTGAAGTAGCGACCGGGGATCGAGGGGGGAAAGTCTATCTCGTTCACCGAGATGGTCGTGGAGTCACCGTTGGCAAGACGCATGCGACCACGCATCGGCACCGGCTGCCCCTCCACCGACTCCAGCGACAACAGTTCGTACTCCTTTACCAGATCTCCGGAATCGTCGAAAAACTGGATCCCTCGAATGATCCGGTTCTCCGGTTGGATCGCAAACCTCCGATAGCCGCGGCCCTCGCGGTCCTGGACATCAATAAGGATCTCTTCTGCTGAAGAATCGACCAGCTGAACGGTCTGTACCGCCGGGTCCACGGCGGTCATATCGGAGACGGTGAAGTGCGAGCCAAAGACGCGCTCCTGCCCACTGGAGGCCCCTAACCGCCGCACTCCCCGGGAGGTGCGCATCCAGTTGTCCTCGCGCGATCCCCGGCGTAGGAGTAGCAGCTTCATGTCGCGCAGAAAGGGCGGCTCCACGACTTGCACAAACATGGACAGATCCCGATCGCCCCGGCGGTACCAGCCCTCGAGCCGGCGATCTGCCTGGGAGGAGCCCTCCCGGATCGTCATCGTCGCATCGACCTGCATCGTATCCGCCGGGCCCAGCACGTGAACTTCCGCGATAATCTCCGCCGCGGTCTCCTCCGCGTCTGCTGGAGTCGCCAGGCTGCTCGCTATGATCATCAAGACAATGACAAACTTCATATCCCGTAGTATAGCTATTCGTAGGTCATGTTTGTACCGCTGGGATGTAGTATACTGATAGGAGGCAGGAGGAGGGATCATGAAGACACGTACGCTCCTTATTATATTCTTGTGTGCGCTTGGACCGGTGCTGGTCGTTTCCGCGCAGCAGGTCTTTGTTACCAATCGAATCGGCACCGTCCTGGAGGCCCCCGAACGGACCGCAGACCGAGTCGGTTTGGTGCGCCAGGGTGATGCGCTGGACGTCCTTGGCACGCAGGACGGGTGGTATCAAGTGGAAGGCAATCGCGTCAGCGGCTACATCCAAGAGCAGTTTGTTGGTGATGAACCTCCGGCGGGCCGCAGTGGTGGAAGTAGCCTGCAGAGTGTATCCGGCGTTGCCACCAGGCGACGAGCGTCGGCGTATACCACCTCCGCGGCAGCAACGCGAGGTCTCTCTCAGGACAATCCTCGAGAGCGGCAAAATCTGTCATTCAATGAGTATGACTTTACCTCGGTGCGATGGGTGCGGGAGTTCTCCTATAGCGATGATGAGCTGATAGAGTTTGCGCAACGGGAAGGCCTGGGATTATAATGCCTTTTATGGTGCGGAGACTTGGGCGCGGCGGACCGCATTGGAGCGCTGTGCTTCTAATTTTGTTCGTCCTTGCCGGGTGTGCCGGGACACCGGAGCCCGCCGTTGAAGGTACGTCCGGTCCCGATCCCGCGGAAGTTGCCAAAGAAGTAGAGGTGGGTGAGGCGGCCTTTGCTAAACTCGCGGGGCAGTTCGGCGTGGTGCGGGATGCCGAGGCAACGGAGTATCTCAACAAGTACCTGCAATCCCTGGCGTTTTTTGTAGAACGCCAAGAGCTCACCTACCACGCAGCGATACTGGACACCGAACAAGTCAACGCCTACGCCCTACCGGGGGGCTACATCTTTGTAACGCTCGGTACGTTGCAGCGGGTTGAGTCTCCGGGAGAGCTGGCGGGCATTCTGGCCCATGAACTCGGGCACGTTCAGTACAAACACATTCTGGACAACGTGAATATCGAGGTTGAGTACTCCGCCGTGGAAACATTGGCGCGGGTGCTGGCCGGGGGGCGACAGATCGTGAATACCGCCATGGCGCAGATCAACGACGCCATTGAGGAGCGTCTCTTTCTCGAAGGATACAACGTTGAGGATGAGTACGAAGCCGATGCCTATGCGGTGAACTACCTGGAAGGCCTGGGTATTAGTGCCGATCCGTACCACCAGTTTCTAGTGCGCCTTTCAGAAGACTCATCTGACGCCATGGAAAACCTTGGCGCAACGCATCCCCCGCTTGGGGAGCGCCTCCAACGCATCGACGAGCTTCGCTCGACCGATGCAGCGCTGCAGCAGCTGGAGGCAACCGACGAATTTCAAGAATTTCGTGACCGGATCCGATCAACGCCGATACAAACAACTGAGGAGATACATTCATGAAGGTGACCTGGTTTCGCCGGCCGACCGTATTACTTCTGGTGTTAGGCTGTTTTGTAGTGACCGGCGTAGCCGCGGACGAGTATCACTTCATCAATACGTTTATCGGAGACCGGGCCGCAGGCATGGGTGGCGCCTATACCGCCATCGCCGATGGACCTGAAGGGATGTACTACAATCCGGCGGGCCTGGCGTTTGCCCCCGCCAATTACGTCTCCGTCTCCACCAACGCCTTTGAGTTTCGCAACTCAGTCTACGAGGACCT
>CAYQRW010000188.1:0-7148 GCA_964419735.1 uncultured Spirochaeta sp. | reverse complement strand
TATCCGGGCCAATTTCTCCTACTATCGATGAAAGCTGCTACTTTGAGAATCGCTGGTGGCGTGAGCCGGGTCCTTGACAGGACGGCATGTTTTTGGGATAAATAGTAATTGCAGTGCATTAATTACAATAGGCGGTTGAGGCGGGAGGCGTCATGCAGGGAAATATTCTTATCGGACAGTCCGGCGGGCCCACGGCGGTGATCAACGCCAGCCTGGCGGGTGTCGTGCAGGCTGCCCGTGGTGCGGGATTTGGTGGTGACGGGAGCACGACTCAGGGAGGGCGCATCCTGGGCATGCGCTTCGCCATCGAGGGATTCCTGGAAGAACAGCTGCTAGACCTGAGTACGCTGAGCCACGGCGAGTTGGACCGGCTGCAGGCGACCCCCGGTTCTGCCTTGGGGTCCTGCCGGTACAAGCTGCAGGATGAAGACCTCCCGAGAATTCACCATCTCCTGGAGAAGTACCATGTGCGGTATCTGTTCTATATCGGTGGAAACGATACGATGGACACGATTCACCGTATCAGCGAGTACTGTCACGAGCAGGGGTACGAGGTGCGAGGGGTGGGGATCCCAAAGACGGTGGACAACGATCTCTTTGCCACCGATCACACCCCGGGGTATCCCTCGGCGGCACGCTACGTGGCTCAGTCGGTGGCGCAAGCGGGACGACTCGCCCGCGACATGCAGCGGGTGGACCGTTTTTTGGTACACCAGACGATTGGGCGCGATGCGGGATGGCTGGCGGCGGCGTCGGCGCTGGCGAGACGCACGCCGGAGGATGGGCCGCACCTGATCTACATGCCGGAGATGCCGATCGAGCGCGACACGGTGGTTGCTGAGGTGCAGCGGACGATTGAGCGCTTCGGCTGGGCCTCGATTGTGATCGGCGAGGGTACCACCTGGAGTGACGGCACACCCGTATCAGCCGCCGCCACCACCGATCGCTTTAACAATGTGGAGTTTGGGGCGATGGGCGGATCCAGCGCCGCCCTCAATCTCCACCGCCTCATCAGTGAGGAGACCGGCTACCGTGGGGAGTTCCAGATTCCGGAGTCGATGCCGATGAGCGCCTCGGACCGCTGCGGCCCATATGACCGGCAGGAGGCGTACGCCTGTGGCGTGGAGGCACTCCACCGGGCCCTCCGGGATGAAGGGGGCGTAATGATTACGATCAATCGGGCGGAGTCTTCCCACGGGGAGTACGCAGTCACCTATGGCACCGCTCCGCTGCAGGAGGTGGCGGTGCGGGCCCGGCCCATGCCCCGGGAGATGCTTACCCCCGGATTTGTGACCGACACCTTTCTCGAGTATCTCCGGCCCCTGGTAGGGGAGCTGGAGTCGTATCTGGATCTCAGTGACCGAACACTGCCTACGTAGGAGCGTGCGATGAATGATTCCCCTAATTACAACCAATTTGCCCTGTGCCGCGAGATGTTAGAGACCCCGGCGGTAGTGGCTCGATTCGATCGTACCGCCGTAACTGAACACCTACCGGCCTCAGAGAACGTCATGCTCACCGGAGAAGGTTCCAGCAGGATCTTTCCCGCCAAACGTCTGATTAGCCACGCCCTGCGCGAGGGGTGGCGCCACCGCGTGGTTACCGAGGGAGCCTCGCAAGCTCAGGAGTACCAGCTGCAGGACTACCACGTCTACGTCGCCAGTAACTCCGGCAAGACCGCCGAAGGCGTGCAACTGCTGCGGAGTACTACAGCAGCCCGTACTACGGGGCTGGTGGCCAACGGTGGAACTCCCATCGCCACCGACAGCGATTCCGCCTTTGTCTTAGGGTGCGGCGCGGAGCGTGCCGTGGCGGCGACCAAATCGGTAGTGGAGCAGGCGCTGTTTTACGATGAATTGTTTCGCCAGGCCAACGGCGCCGCCCCGCTTGAACGGGACCGGCTGGCACAGGCGATGGAAGCGGTTCTGACCCAGACGATTCCGCCGGAGATCGTTCGTGCCGCCGTGGCCGCACCGGTAGTGTACTTCGCGGGACGAAACGATGGGGTGGCGGAAGAGCTCACGCTCAAGACCAACGAGATTACCCGCAAGCGCTCCGATTTTCTGGAAGGAACCTATGCGGTGCACGGAATCGAAGAGGTAATGACCGCCCAGGAACTGGTAGTGCTGGTAGATCCGTTCCCCGAGCAGGAGGAGAAGTTCCGGACGGTGCTCCGCGAGGGCGTGGGCATGTCGGTGGTGGCCTTGGCCGATCGGGATACCGCCTTTCCCACGGTCAGAGTGCCGAAAGAGGCGCCCGAAATGATGCCCTATCTCTACCTGGCAACCGGGTGGAATCTCCTGGTGGAGATCGGAATCGCGGCGGGAATCGATCTGGATAAGCCGGACCGCGCCAGGAAGGTGGGCAATGAATTCATCGGATAGTTCCCGCCCCACCGTGCGGCGGCGCCTGTCGGAGGAAAAGATCATTACCGGGAGCCTCCGCGAAACCCTGCCGGGCGCTGACGAGCGGGAGCGGTGGCTCTTCATCTCTCCCCACGATGACGACCCGGCGATCTCCGCCGGCATGTTCCTCGCCACCGCAGCAGCGGAAGGGGTTGAGATTCGAATGCGCATCGCCACCGACGGTAGTATGGGGTATACCTCAGCGGTTGGCGCGGATGAGGTGGTCGCGCGGCGGCGTGGAGAGACGCGAGACTCCTGCCGACAGCTCGGCATCGATGATGTGGAGTGGTACAATTACCCCGATGCCCGCCTGCACCGCTGGCAGGGGCGGTTTCCCGTTGGGGAACTCCCCGCTACCGCAGACACCGTCGCCACTGTCTCGGAACGCCCCGGCGGGACCCATACGGTGGCGGAGCACACAGGGCTCCAGAACAGCATCACCGCCGAGATCCGCTCCTATCGTCCCACTCGGATCCTGGTTATGTCCGCGGAGGATTACCATCCCGATCACAAAATCGTGCACCAGGAAGTGATGATCTCGATCTTCCACGCCCAGGGAGACGTATGGCCGGAGCTTGGCTCCCCGATCGAGGCGCTTCCCTGGGTCCATGAGTGCGCCGCGTACGCTCCGTTCGCCGGGGATCCGGACCTGGAACTCACGGGCACGACCGAGCTGTTTGCGCGAAAGCTGCAGGCGATTGCCACTTTTGCCTCGCAAACGCAGATCGCCCGCCTGGTGACCGATTTGAAGGCGTCCGGCCCCTACGAGTATCTCCGCAGTTTTCCCTTTGAAACGTATTCCCCGCAGCGGTACGCCGGGCTGTTTCGCTCCCCCGCTTCTCCGGCTGCCGGTGGCCCCCAGGATGGCGCCCGAGGTGATGCCCATGGCGGCGCCCACAAAGACGCCTACGGCAACGACCACGGAGGCGCCGGGTGATGATCACCATCCAGGAACCCACCGGCAGCGCCGCGGAGATCGATCCCCACTGCGGTGGGACGGTACGGGGGATCCGGTTGCCGCAGGAGGTGCTCTACGATCCGGAGCCGTCTCATGCCCCGGACTGCGACACCACGTTGTTTGCGGGTCGCCTCCTACTCCCCTTTGCCGACCGGATCGCCGGCGGCCGCTATCGGTGGGGCGGAACGGATTACACGTTGCGCATAAATGACCGGGAGCTGGGAGACGCGATTCACGGGTTTCTCTATTACCAGCCGCTCCAGGTGGTTTCCCAGAGTTCAGATCGGCTGACGCTGGGATGTGAGCTGCCGGCCCAATCGGGGTATCCCTGGCCGCTGCAGGTGTCCGTCTCCTACCGGGTAGCGCCGGAGACGTTCTTTCTGAGTGTCGAAGTACTGAACCGGGGTGATTCCGCCGCCCCGCTTACCGTTGGGTGGCATCCCTACTTTGACGCCGACCCGCGCGCCACCGTGCAGATCGCCGCCTCCCGCTATATTGAGGCTGATGATCAGCTTCGCCTCACCGGGCGACGTCCGCCGGTGGAGGGGAGTAACTTCGACTTTCGCGAGGGGCGCGCGATCGGCCCAGAGAGTCTGGATGTGGCGCTCGAGCTGGATCAGAGCGCCCAGACTCCCGTGGAGCTGACTACCGCCACCCATACGGTGCGGCTGACGCCGGCAGGAATGTTTAGACGGGTACAGCTCTTCACCCCCCCGGGAGGACGCGGCATCGCCCTGGAACCGGTGAGCGCGCCGGGAGCGGCATTTAACGATCCCTCCCTGGGCGTTACTGAGCTTGCACCGGGGGCTTCGGTGGCGGGGTCGGTTGTGATTCAGAGTGCGACGCACTGACGCCTGGCGTGGGTGAAGGGTTGGCCGCGGGAGCAGAGCGCGACGCGTTTACCGGTGAGGCGGTCACCTGGGAGGCGGTAATCGGGGCCGTCTCGGATATCGGGAGAATTCCCGCCGCCGCGTGTTCCGCCAGCACCGCAGCGCCCACCACATTGGCGTTGAGTCCCCGCTCATCCACCGCGCTGGGACGGAGGTAGTTGAACAGCCCAAACTTCCCGAGAAAACGCTGGGTACTGGGACCAAAATAGGGGAGGGCGTAACTCGGTTTGCCCCCGAGGCAGATCGGTACTCCCTCCGCCAGCCCATCGGCGCCGGCGCGTTTCACCATGTACCGGGTGGCGTGGGCCAAAATCTTACCGTAGAGGCGGTCGGTATTGATCGCCGCTTCTACCCGCATACTTGAGAGCTTAGAAATGTACTTGCCGGCGCGGGTGGGATCCGCCATCTCGTTGAGTTCGTCCATGTCCAGGAATCGTTCATAGAAGTCGTCGTCCCCCACTACTGCCCGGAAGAGGCGTCTTCGGCCGGGGCCGCTGAGAATAACCTCCGCCCGGAGGCTGTCCGGGTCGCCGCCGGGGCCGGTGAGGGCGGCGAGATTCCCGTGGAACTCCTCCATCAGATGAAACTCAAGCCGCTCGTAGTTGGCGCCCACCTCCGTGAACACTTCGCGGAGCATCATCTTGGACAGTGGTATCGCATACCCCGGCTCGCTGGTGGGATGCAGGGTGGCGTCCTGCCCGTTCCAGTCGGTGGCGGGATACATCACCCGGCCGTCTTTGGAGATCCAGGCGCCGCCCCATCCGCCGCCAAACACCCAGTAGAGCAGTTCCACCTTGAGGACGCTCCACTCCGCGAGGCCCCCGGCGTTGGCATCGTTGTCGATCCCCACCGGTACGCCGTAGTAGTCCTGAAGCCACGCTCTGATGTTGTGGCCCTGCAGGATCGGTACGTTGGCGATAAGCACAAACTCTCCGGCAGAACCCAGAATACCCGCCGTGGCCACGCCAATGGCGCGAATTCGAGCTGGATCCGCACCGGCGGCGGCGATCACCCGCCCGATCGTCTCGGTTAGGGCGCGGGTGTAGTGCGCAAAACTGTTCCCGTAGTCCCTCAGAAACAGATCATCTTCGGCTACGATCTCAGCGGGAGAGGTGCACAGCGCTACCTTGGTGCTCTGTCCCGCCCCGATATCAACGGCAATCGTGTAATCCATGGCACCCACGAGTGTAGCGCCTTGGGGCCCTACTGAAAACTACCGCCTACTGAAAACTACCAGGGTAGACCGCGTAGCCCGCCGATAGGAGCCGCTCTCGCAGCACCGTGAGATGTTCCGGAAAACCGGGAATCGTACTGCCCGGCGCTCCCCCCCACAGCCCCTGCGCCACGGCGGCGAGCCGCAGGAACGCCATGTACTCGACCTCCCGTTGAAACCGGATTCCTTCCGTCCACAGGTTTGCCTGGCCGCCGATGATCGTGCCGGAGGCGGGCTCATCGGTGCGATGGGCGGCCACGTACGGCTCCGGGGCAAAGGCGGAACTGTCGTTCACGGTACAGACTCCCAACCGTCCCGGCTCCAGCGGTGTATCCCGGTGCTTATGATCGAGATAGGTAGCCTTACCCTCCGGCGCCAGGACCAGATCGTATCCGCGGTGCAGGGCGTTCATGGCGCCTTCCGGCCCGCGCCAGTTGATAATGATCGTTTCCGGCGGTAGGTCCAGGGCGGAGGCCTCGTCCCACGCCACCGGCCGGCGACCTACCGCAAGCACCTCTTCCGCCATTACCCGCACGATCGTCTGGTAGGGATCATCAACGGTGCTGCAGGAGGAGCACGCCTGCCATGGTTCGGTGAGTACTTCATCGCCGCCGATGTGGATATACTCGCCACTGAAGATATCGGCCAGCGTGCGGTATACCTCGGAGAGGAAGGTGCGCACCTGAGCGCTCTGCGTGCAGATCACCGAGGGGAAGATTCCCCACCGCGTTTCCACCTGGTGCTCGCTCCCGGAGCACGAGAGCTCGGGATAGGCGGCGAGCGCCGCGGAGGCGTGGCCGGGGAGATCGACCTCCGGCACCACCATCACCCCCAGCGCCTGCGCATCGCGGTCAAGCTCGCTGAGTTCTTCCGGCGCGTAGGTGCCCCCGATCCACTGGTGGTCGCTGGTTCCCGCCGGGCGCGTTCCCCCAACTTCCGTGAGCCGGGGGTAACCAGGTATGGGAAATCGCCACCCCTGGTCATCGGTGAGGTGGAGCTGGAAGCGGTTAATCCGCAGGAGCCAGAGCATATCAAGTGTCTGCTGCAGCGCTTCCATCGGAAAGAAGTGGCGCGCCACGTCGAGCATGAATCCGCGCCAGGACGAAGCCGGGGAGTCGGTAATATGCGCCGCCGGGAGCGTACCGTCCGTGCTGAGCAGGAGACCGTAGGTGAGCGTTGCCAAGGCGTGCGCGCGGCCTGCAGCGGATGCGCACCGAATCGTAATCTGGGCGGCGGTGACAATAAGCTCGTAGTCCTCGGCGGCACCGGTCACCTCCTGGATGATGAGATCCGGGTCGCGGGCGGGCGCGCCGTGAGGATCGTGTACCGCCAGCAGCGGCACCGAAAGGTTAAGCAGCCGGCGGGCGGCGTCGTTGACGCGCTGTACCCAGCGGGAATCGGCAGCCTCCGGGAGCGCCACCTGCAGTGATCCGGTGAACGTGAACTGACCTGATGCGAGACTGATCTGTTGTGGTTGCGGTACAATCTGGTTCCACATAGCGGTGCGGATTACTCCTTAATGGCTCCGGCGGCGAAGCCCTTTTTCAGTTGTTCATGAAACAGCATATAGAAGATGATCATCGGCACGGTGGCGATCACCAACGCCGCAAACAGGAGCCCATAGTCTCGGGACATGCCGCCGGCAAAGGCGTTTACCCCTACCGGGAGACTTCTGAGGCTTT
>CAYQRW010000187.1:4777-7174 GCA_964419735.1 uncultured Spirochaeta sp. | reverse complement strand
GTCGGCATCCAAGGACGTTAGCTATGTACAAGTATATTATTAACGGTGCCACACCTCTGAACGGCACCATTCGAGCCAGTGGAAACAAGAACGCCGCGCTTCCCTGCATTGCCGCCTGCCTACTCACCGAAGAGGAGGTGGTTCTCGGAAACATGCCGGATATCGAGGACGTGCATGTTATGGCCGAGATCCTCCGCAGCATCGGTGTCTCCGCAGAGCAGGATGGTCCCAACACGTGGCGAATTAACAGCAGTGGGCTCAACTCATCGGAAATATCACCGGAGATGGCAACCAAGATCCGCGCCTCGATTCTCTTTGCCGGACCGCTCTTGGCGCGGACCGGTTCGGTCATCCTTGCTCCCCCAGGTGGAGACATCATTGGACGGCGTCGGCTGGACACCCACTTTCTCGCCCTGGAGGGGCTTGGCGCCACGGTGGTAGTGGACGGAGCGTTTCAACTGCACGTGAACCAGCTCCGGGGCGCGGAACTCTTCCTGGACGAAGCCTCCGTGACCGCCACGGAAAACGCGATTATGGCTGCAGTACGGGCCACCGGGACCACGGTGATCGAGAACGCCGCCAGTGAACCCCACGTCCAGGACCTGTGTCGCATGCTGAACCGCATGGGCGCCCGGATCACCGGGGTCGGATCCAATATTCTCACGATCCACGGGGTGGACCGGCTCCACGGTACCGATTTCGAAATCGGCGCGGATTTCATGGAGGTGGGAAGCTTCATCGGGCTTGCCGCGGCGACCCGGGGCGATATCACGATCGAGCAGGCCGCTCCGAGCCAGCTCAAGATGACACGGATCGCCTTCAATAAGCTGGGAATCGACTGGGAGACCGATGGAGACACGCTCCACATATCGGCGGATCAGAAGCTCACCGTGCAGACCGATCTCGGCGGCATGATCCCCAAGATCGACGATAGCCCGTGGCCCGGATTCCCACCGGATCTCACCAGTATCGTCACCGTGGTGGCAACCCAGGTGGCGGGCACCGTGCTCATCCACGAGAAGATGTTCGAGTCGCGCATGTTCTTCGTGGATAAGCTGATCGGCATGGGGGCGCGCATCGTGCTGTGTGACCCGCATCGGGCGGTTGTTAGTGGTCCCGCCCCGCTCACCGGCTCCCAGTTGACCTCCCCCGATGTCCGCGCCGGCATGGCGATGGTAATCGCCGCCCTCAGCGCCCAGGGAGAAAGCGTAATTCACAACGTCTATCAGATTGAGCGCGGGTACGAGCATCTCACCCGCCGGCTGCACACCTTGGGCGCCGATATCCAACGGGTTACGGTGGCCGAGTAGGAGCCCCTGGCTACCCGCGCCGGCGAATCTGGGAAAGCAGGCGGTCGTGGGCGTGGCGGATACGGACAAAGGCATCCTCCATCGTTCGGCGTTGCTCCGGCTCCAGGTGAGCGCCGGTATCGGGATGGAGCTCCGCGGCGAGCGAGCGGAACGCGCGCCGCACCGTTGCCTCGTCGGCATCTTCCGCTACTCCCAGAATCGTGCAGGCGTTTCGGTCGAGGCCGTACCAGGCGGGGATCGGAAGGGAAAACTCCTCTGCCACCGTGCGAATCACCTCCAATTCGGCTTCGCTCATGCCGCCGCTATCGGCGCACGCCACGGAGACTAGAAGCTCCAAGAGGCCGGTCTTACGGGAGTCTTCCCACTCCTGCAGCGTGTCGATGATCGCCGTGGTATTGATCCGCTGCGGCGTTCGCAAACAGATGTCGATAACGGCTTGGCGGGAAGTCGACCGGTTCCGGCGCCACCGATTCCGCCGGGGCCGCGATAAGCCGGGCCACGGGTGCTCAAGGGCGTGCTCCACTTGGACCACCCGCGGCGGACCATCAGCTCGGAGCACCTCGGTTACGATCGCCGCGGTTCCCCACAGTTCAACGAAGTCTTGGCGGCGTTCCCGGTGAGGGTACGCGAGAAACTGCTCCAGCCGCCACCACGGTCCCAGGGTGCGACGAAACTGATCCACGAGCCACCCGGCGAGGAACCCGAAGAGGGCTCCCCCAGGTCCCGCCAGAGCGCCGATCGAGAGACCGACAATCCGTCCCAGGAATCGTCTCATGGTTCGATTCTTTGACGGGCCGCTGAGGCGATCGCCAGAAGTAGCGCGACCACCATCGCTCCGGTGGCAACGCTCACCGTAGTGATGGGGTCTCCGTTCAGGACCAGCGCCCGCAGCACGGAGTCCGCCAGCGAGCGAAGCAGGGTAACCACCCACCACGTTACCCACGGCAGAAGCGGCACCAGCAGCAGCACAAGTAGTGGCGGGCGACCGATATAGAGACTCCGATAGCGCCATCCGATGGAGATCGAATAGAACACCGCCACGAAGAATCCGAACACGCGCAGGATGCGATAGATGAGTTCGGTATGC
>CAYQRW010000187.1:0-4677 GCA_964419735.1 uncultured Spirochaeta sp. | reverse complement strand
CACCGCCACGAAGAATCCGAACACGCGCAGGATGCGATAGATGAGTTCGGTATGCACGGGGGCCACAATGTGGCCGGCAGTAGAATACGCCGCCGGCGCCTGTAGCAGGCCGACGAGGCTGCGTGTATCCAACGTCTCCAGCCCACCGGCAACGAGCATCATCTGGTCGACATCAAGCTGTAGCGGGATCACCTCGCCCGAATTGTCCCGGTCCGGCTCGCCGCGCACGTAGGTGGGGGCCACCACGTACTCCTCCACGCCGGCACCGTCATCGCCGCGGTGGCGATGAACCGCCCGGAGAACCAGCATATCCCCGATACGCTTCCCATAGGGAGCGGTGAACTGCACCGTTGGATCATCCCAACGCAGTACTTCCACCCCATAGAGGTAGGTCCCCTGGGGCGCGTCTATAATCTGTTCCGCGGAGATCAATTCCGAGAACGCTCCCGATCGTTGATTGCGGAAGACCACGTTCTGCTGTCCCGGAAACGTCTGGGCATCCACCGCCTCATCGACGAAAAATGAAATCTCCCGAAGTTGTTCTTCAACTGCCCCCGCGTACCGCTCTATGTCGGGATCATCCGGCGCCCGCTCGCGGAGGTCCTGAAAGCGGTAGTACGCCTCCACCAGCGCCCGGGAATCGGTATTGCCTCGCTGCATAAGCTGGTACGCTTGGAGCTTGTCTTGAAACAAGGAGCGTTCCGCCTGCTCTTCCCGTCTGCGAATACCGTCTTCAATCGCGTTGAGCGCCTCGGCTTGCAGTTCGAGGGCGTCCTCCCGCCGGAATTCGCTCCGCTCCGCCAGAATCGAAGCGTAGTAGTGCGCGGTATAGAGATTGCCGGCGTCCAGCGCCTCCCGGGCGCGCCGCAACATCTCCGGACCGGAAAGCCCCTCCACCTCAAACGCCCGGGCAAAGGTAGTTGCTCCGCCGCGACGTTGCTCCTCCCGCGCCCTTCGCCGCTGCTGTCCCGCGCGGACAGAGAGGTCTTCTATCTCCTTATCCAACTCCTCCGAGGAACCCACCACGGTGCGGTACAAACGCAGAGCCGCCACGGCATCGTCGTAGCGCTGCTGCGCCTCAAGCTCCTGGGAACGTTCCCGGGCGTTGGCGGCGACGCCACTCCGATACTCGAGCTGATCGAGTCTGAACTCCACCGACGGCCCCAGCAGTACCACCCATAGTCCGTTGAGGATTCCGATTCCCACCACGCCGACAAGGATCGGCCGGACCGCGGGGATCAGGCGGCCGGTGCTGCCGAGATCGTAGGGGTTTAGTAACAACGAAAAGGTGACGAGAGCACTCACCACTACCGCCACCGTGAGATGGTCGAAGAAGAACGGCATCCACGCCCGAAACCAGAAGGCGGTGGTCAACTGATCTGCCGGTGCCACCAGCTGAACCCGTTGATAGGCACTGACCATCGCAAGCCCCAGCAGGACGAGGAGGGCGGCGATCAGCACCAGAGCAAAGCGCAGTCGGGAACTCATGCGCTGGTCTCCTGGAAGTGCATATTATGGCGCCACGAGGCGAGGGACGGCCGAACGATAGCCAGCAGTGCGAGCACCAGGAGCACCAGCCCCCCCACCAGCACCACTAACTCCGCGCGACTGATCTCCGGAAGCCGGCGCGTCACGGTCTCCACTCGCACCAGCTGGTCGGTTGCGGCAGGAAGTGCCACCACCAGTCGCAGATATGCCAGCCCCGCCACGACGTTGAGTAGCGGCCACCGGGTGAGCCGCAGCGGTGTCCACACGGCGGTGAGTAGCAGCGTCAGCATCAAGACTGTCAGAACCGGAGAAAGGAGCGACTGAGCCGCCGGGGGAACGCTATCGGGAGCCACAAAGGGAACGGGAGCACTCCACAGGAGTGCCGCCGTCTCCACCAGACGCAGCACATCGCTGACGGTGGTACGAACCGCCGGCGGCATCACGGGAAGGCCGAATCCCTTTAAGGTGTTCAGGTCAATCTCCGGACCATCGGGAAGGATCAACTCCCCGTTAAGCCGATCCCAGTATCCCTCGGAGTATACCGTAATCCGCTGCTCGATCTCTTCGGTATGATCCGTTACCACCACCGATCTCAGCTCGCTGCCGGTGACCGCTTCCACCAGGACCGAATATCTCTCTCCCTGGTAGATCCGTCCCGTTTCAACCCTTCCCTCCGTCATCGCCCGCACCAACTGTGATTCCGCGGTAGCCCCTTCCCCGGTACCATGCAGCAGAATCATCCCTACCAGCACGGCGGCGGAAATACCCGCCACACCCACGGCAACAAGCACCGGCCGGTGCGCCCACCGCAACACCCGCAACGTGGCCGGGACCATCCCCACCGCCCACGCTGAAAACAGCACCGATGCCGCCACGGAACCCAGGGCTGCCAGGGATGCACCCATCACCAGCAGTACCAATACGATCCCCACGGCACAGAGAGCGGCGTAGAGGAAATACCAGGACAGGTGCAGCAGCGCGTTCTTCACAGGCCCCCAGATTATCATAGGGAAACCAGGTTTTCCACAGCTTTTCCACAGGAGCGGCGTTCTCAAATTTAAAGAAAATCCAATGTGTGCGGGTAATATTGACACACCTATCCTACACGATTCGGGTTGACACTTAATAACTCGTTTTACCACAAAGAGTAACACGATCTACAAAAGCGTACCCCCGTCGCCCGTCATGGAGACGCGCGCTTCACCGGTGCTATGCGTTTCGGATATTGCCACTACTCCGCGAGTTTTCCACAGGTTGTCCACATTCGGATTGGAAGAAATGAGCTTATCTGATTACCAGACGATAGCCCCTACCGCGAACCGTCTCAATATGCACCGGATAGTCTTGCAGCGCCCGCCGCAAGCGGCACATCGCCATGTCCACGCTCCGTGATCCGCAGGCGGTAACACTGGCCCGCCCGCACACTGCCTGGATCGCCTCCCGGTCCACAACCCCGCCGGCGTGGCGCGTCAATAGGGCGAGTATCTCCCGTTGTACTCCAGTGAGCACGAGACTCCCCCCGGCGATCGTAAAAACCGCCCCCAGGACAAACGGATCGCGTGATACGTGATGATCAAGTCGGTCAGCTCGAGCCAGGAGTTCCTGCGGCGCAACCGGGGTGCACACGTAGTCCTGGGCACCCAACAGAAACGCCTGCGCAGTGTGATCCGGCGGTCCGTAGGGCAGAAGGGCAGGACCCCGGGGGCGATCCCGCAAGAGCGGCATCAGCATACGCAAGGGAGCCACGATCAGCGTAATAGTACGATCGTCAGGATCGGTAGGTAATTCGGAGACGATTTCCCAGGAAGGAAGCGTAGCAAGTTGTAGGCTATGGGACGGTTCAAAGAATGCGGAGCTGGTGACAAACACCCGTCGCGCCACAGCTACTCTTGGGCGTGAAGCTTCTTCTTCAGCTCGGCCAGGGAGGCATCAACATCGGGGTCCGCCGAACCCTGACCCTCGTCTTGGTCTTGGTCTATCTTCTTGCGCAGGTCTTCCAGCATGGCATCATCATTTCCCGGGTTTTCCAGGGCATCGATCTGTGCTTCCAACGATCGATCAGCGGGGGTATCTTCAAGCTCTGCCATCGATTCATTTTCGATTTCCAGCTGCTCTACCCGATTGGACATCTCATCAAACGCATCAAACGCCGAGGTGTTACCCAGTCCGGTGATGATTTCCTGAATTTTTTTCTGTGCTTCCGCGCGCTTGGCGCGAGCCACCAGCAGGTTCTTCTTGCGCTGCGCCTCTTCGATGCGGCTCTGCAGATCCCGCAGCGAGTTCTTGAGACTCTCCACCGCCTCGTGCTGCTTGTCGTACTGCTCCTGCAACTGAGTGGCATAATCAGACTCGCGCTTCTTACGCTGCAGCGCCTCTCGGGCGAGATCTTCCTTTCCCGCGCGGAGCGCCGTCATGGCGCGCTGCTCCCACTGCTCAGCACTCTGGTGTTGCGCCTCAACTTGCCGCTGAAGACGTTTTTCTTCGGATATGGCGGTGGCAACGTTACGTTTCGCCTCAACCAGCTGCTTGTTCATGTCCAGAATGAGCTGGTTCAGCATCTTTTCCGGATCCTCCGCTTTGCGAACTACGTCGTTCACGTTTGAGCGGATTAGTCGCCGGATGCGTTCAAAGACTCCCATTGTTACCCGAGAAAAACCTGACCACCAGCGTCGATCGCCAGAATCGTCTTGCAGTTGGAACACCGGAAGCGCCCCGGCTTCGATGCCTTGAGCTTAGTAGAACAGATAGGACACTTGAAGATCTTGGGAAACACATCAGAGGACTGCTGCATCTGTCCACCCCGGGAGAAATGCTCAATCGCATCATCCAGAGAATCCTTGATGTGAAAGAACTGGGAGAATCCCAGTAGCTGAAATACTTCGTATACCTTGGGCTGAATTTCCAAGAGGACCAGATCTCCACCTTTAGGTTTGACTGCTTTCAAGAACGCGGTAAAGGACCCAATCCCGGTGCTGGAAACGTAGTTCAGTCCGCCGCACTGAAAGATGAGGCGTGAATATCCAGCTTCGACGGCACGATTTACACGTTTCTGAAAGAAGTTTGAGTTGTAGGTATCGATGTATCCGGTGAGGTATAACACCAGACAGCCTTCGACCTGATCTACCTTCTGCAGGCGGATCTTGAGGCTTTCATCTTTCTCTTCATCAAATCCGGGGACGATATCGTTAT
>CAYQRW010000186.1:0-7197 GCA_964419735.1 uncultured Spirochaeta sp. | reverse complement strand
GAGCGAGTTTGACGCCACTCTGGCGTGGATGGATGGTGATCACACCCTGGATACCACTCGGCAGTACATCCTGCAGCACACCACCCGCGTCACTAAAGCCTACATCGACGAGATCGTCTATCAGCTCGATGTGAACAGCCTGCACCGGTCCGACGCCGACACCCTGCAGCTCAACGAGATCGGCCGGGTCAAGGTGACCACCGCTAATCCGCTCTTCTTCGATCCCTATGACCGTAACCGCCAGACCGGGGGGTTCATCATTATCGACCCCCACGACTTCCGCACGGTGGCGGCGGGGATGATCCGCCACGCCTCGGCGGGCACGATGGAGGCGCTCAAGCGGGAGGCGCGGCAAAAGCGCCTCGCCGACGCCGCCAAGGGCCCAGAGGGACTCGCCCGCGACGCGACCCTCCGCAACATCCACTGGGATCCAGGGTTTGTCGGTATCGAGGATCGCGCCCGGCGCAACGGCCACCGCCCCAAGGTGATCTGGTTTACCGGGCTCTCGGGAGCGGGCAAGAGCACCATCGCCAAGCAACTGGAGAAGCAGCTCTTTGATGAGGGCCGCCAAGTGGTGCGGCTGGACGGAGACAACGTGCGCCACGGGCTCAACGCGGACCTCGGCTTCTCCCGCGCCGACCGGCAGGAGAACATCCGCCGCATCGGCCACCTGGCGCGCCAACTCTACGACTTCGGCCAGATCGTGCTGTGCACCTTTGTCAGTCCCTACCGCGAGGATCGCGATGCCGTGCGGGAGCTCTTCCCCGAGGGGGACTTCCTGGAAGTGCACGTGGATGTGAGCCTCGCCGAAGCGCGCCGCCGCGACCCCAAAGGCCTCTACGCCAAAGTGGACTCCGGCGAGATCACCGGCTTCACCGGGGTTGATGAACCCTTTGAAGCCCCGGAAGCCCCGGCCCTCACCATCCAGACCGAAGGACAGGACGTGTCCGCCGCGGTGGAACTGGTGCGGGGCTTGGTGGAGTAGGTACCCGGGGGAGGGAAATAGGTTGAACCGTCCGGTTCTGGTGGGTTCTTTCGTCAATAGGCGAGCCTGAATCCGGATCGAGTGGGTGGCGAAAAGAGCCAGGATGCATGGCCGAGCAGCGAAGACCACGTAGTGGTCTCGCGACCAGGCCCGCCCGCTCATGCGACAAAACGTACCGCAAGTTTCCAGCTATCCCGCCCGGGGGACTCCATCGAGCGCGGAGCAAGCTGAAGCGTTTCGCCCATCTTACGGACAGCGTCAACAATGCCGAAGAGTAAATTACCATGATTACACGGATAAGCCTAGAGAACTTTGGACCGTTTCCCGCCTTGCAGTGGAATCCCGGGACGATCAACCTCATTCTGGCGGAGAATGGACGGGGCAAGACGTTTCTGCTCAAGGCTCTGTACACTGCGGTCAAGTCGCTCGAAACGTACGGACGGGGTGATCAGACGAAATCCTTCTCTGAAGTGTTGGCGGACAAGCTGTTTTGGACCTATCAGACCAAAAACGGAATCGGCGAGCTTGTGAGCAAGGGCGGATCTAAGCGTCTGCAGTTTGAATCGGAAATAGACGAGAAGTTTCTCACCTACTCCTTTACAGCTTCGGCTAGTCGAGAGCCCGGGTCGGTGACGGGAAACTATCAACCTCGTACCGATATGTCAGTGTTTCTTCCAGCAAAAGAAGTTCTATCGCTGACGGAGGTGATTGCTCACTCGCGACGTGTGCAGCAAGTTTTCGGGTTCGACGATTCCTATCTGGATCTCATTACCTACTTGGAGACTGAACCGGAGCGCGGGCGCAACTACGACGTGTTCTCCCAGATCCGTAAACGACTTGATACCATGCTGGACGGCCGCGTGGTGCGCGAGGGTACCGACTGGTACTACAAACAAGGCAATTCCAAAATCGGGATCCATCAGACCGCTGAAGGGGTGAAGAAGATCGCTATCCTTCACCGACTCCTGGGCAACAAGACCCTGACACCGGGTTCCGTTATCTTCGTGGATGAGCCGGAGGCGGCGCTGCACCCAACCTTTGTCGTTGAGTTTGTCGAGATGTTGTTTGATCTCGCACGCATGGGTATGCAGGTATTCATGGCGTCGCACTCGTACTTTGTATTGAAGAAGTTCTTCCTACTGGCGAATGCGAGGGACGCACCCAAAGCGTCGGCCTTGAGTGTTGAGAAGGACATGCCCGGTGTGGTCTTTGATCTCTCCAACGGTTTGCCTGATTCGAGCATCGTTCGGGCATCGATTCGTCTGTACGAGGAGGAGCTGGAGCAGAACTTATGACGGTCACCGAGTCGGGAATGGAAATCGAGTTGGACCCCGCAACGGCGGTACAACTGGACAAGCATGCGGACTACACCCGGCTCAATCATCTCAAGGCAGTCGACTTTCTGATTTTCAAAGATGGCCCACTGATATTCGCGGAGTTCAAATCGACCGCGCCGATGTCGCTCCCAGAGAAAGGAGCGTATGTGCAAGACGTCCTTGAGAAATACTTGCACAGTTTCCTTCTGTTTTCTTCGTTCCGCCTTGGCCGACAGGGTCTCAACATGTTTCCGGGAGTTCTGGCCAATAGATCCTTAGAAAAGACGCCGTTCAGATTTGTTCTGGTAGTCAAGCGCGCACCGATGGATCATCTCACGGCATTACAGAATGACTTTCAAATGGCCATGAAATCATTGATGGTTGGGATCGGACCACCGGTATCAGTTTTCGTGATTAATGAAGTGATAGCCCGGAAACGAGGGTGGGTGACGTAACCGACAACTGCGGCTTTTCCTGCGAGATCGCCTTCGCGAGGATTGTCCCCCGGGTTTGCGGGGACTAAGCTGGCGAAACAAGAAATCGGATGAGCAGCTCCGGACAGAATTAGTAAAGACGACCTACAATCCGAACAGCTGCGATAGTGCGGAGGCGATTTTGAGAAGTGCCAACGTGACAGGAGCGAGTCTCTTTCCGGGGATGATCGGACAAGCTATAGCAAGTGCACTTGTGTGGGGGCCACGATGACCCCATCCGACATCGCCGCCGTTGCACCTTCCATTATTAGGCATCGGAAGATCATTTTTGCGAGGCGCTTCGCTGTAACGTGGCTGTGCGGGGTTGCGGCGGTCGTGGTGTGGCGGGTTGATGTCCAGTTTGCCATCGATGATTCGCGCCTGATAATGGCAGGAGCGATACTCGCCGTTGGTGCGGTGTTGTGGCTCATCTCAGGTGTCACCGTATTGCCGTGGCAGAAACGCCGGATCTCGAGGATTCGCCGGGCTTTGGACGAAATGCAGTATCGAGTGGCACGGAGCCTGCTGGATCGCGGTACGACCGGGCTACGTCGACTGCTGTCACCGAGAGCCAGGGTGGAGATTGATCTCCTCTGGGCCGATTACCATACTCGTTGCAAAGGCGACAGCGTCGCCACTCACGCGGCGTTACGGCGTGCCGGGGAGCGGGCGATATTGCCGCTAGAGATCCGGATGGTGACCGTGCGTTGGCTCCAGCTGTACTGGATGAGCGGAACGTATGGCCGCTATCGGAAGCTCTTCCGGAAGTCCGAACAACTGCTTGCCCAACACGACGCGTATCCGACGCTCCAGGCGTGGGATGCAGAGATCGACGGAGATTACCAAACGGCAAGAGATATTCTCCAGGAGTCGGTAGCGCGCACGGCCGACAACGACATCACGGCGGCACGGTACAACAACCTGGGGCGGATTGCCCTTCTGATGGGAAACCGCACGAAGGCCGGTGACTACTATCGGAAAGCCGCCGATGCGCTTGACGGCGACAATACGCCCTATCTGTACGCTACGGTGTACCACAACCTGCTGATGCGGCTGCTGCAGGACGGTCAGGTCGATGCGGCCAAGAATGCGATCGGTGAATACCGCGGGCGAGTTGATTGGTCGAATCCATACATGGTACTCGACTATACCAATACGCTGGTAGAACTCGCGCGCCAGATGCATGATGTGCCGCTGCTATTGGATGCGTACGCGGCCGTTGAGGTGTTCATCAAGCCAAAGCTCACGCGGGAAGAGTTTGTAGCCCATATGATTTCCGAGCTTCGTACCCGCGGTAACGATGGCCAGGGATTCCTGGAGCAGGTAATGGGTGTCCGCCATGCATACCCGGAGATTCGTTCGTTGCCGTTTCCGCAACGGCATGCGGCGCTCTCCGAGATCGTTGGAGCGCTCAAACCACTCGCCGCAAGCGGAAACTTGGGCCCGGCCGCCGAGCTGTTCTCCTTTTGCGTGCAGGAAATCGCCGAGTCTCTCGGTGATATCGACCGTGAACGACGTAACACGCCTGCGGATCTCATGAGCATCCAATGGCACTGGATCTCAGCTCGGCTCCAGGCGTTGAAGTATCGCGCCGAGATCGAGCCGGACTGGTCCGCTGAGTTCTTTACCGCACTATTCCGGACGCTCGCAGATCTGGATGATGTCGCGACGACTTCGGAAAACCGCCATTATCGGATGCACGCCAAGACGACCTGGGGTTGGTTGAGTTCACCATCGGATTGGCCTGGGGCTATTACCGGTTGAAAGCTGATCGGGAGCATGCGCGCTTGTGGATCGACAGGTTCGAAGCGTCGGGACAAAGTCCTCTCCACTACGCCGGGTGGTGGCGGGATCAGTATCAAGGGGTGAAAAACTGGTTATGACGATCAGTACGTTGGGGAAGAGGCAGTTTCAATGCTGAGAAAGATCGCGATCCAAGGTTTTTCCTCGTTTGAGAACGCTACCGCTGATCTCGGGCCGATGAACGTACTTATCGGTCCGAACGGGGCAGGGAAGTCAAATCTCATCAAGTTCTTGCGGATGATGGGATACGCGATGACCGGTGGATTACAGAATTTCGTCGGCACATGTGGTGGTGCATCTACCGTTCTGCACTACGGTCCGAAGAAAACTACCCGGGTGGTTGGGGAAATATCCATTGCCGGAGACGGCGGGGTCAACGACTATCGGATGGAAATCGCCTACGGTGCCGGCGATACGTTCTTCTTTGCGGATGAACAGGTTCGTTTTACCCGTGACGGAGGCGATGGTGCGTCGGCGCACTACCGTTCCCTGGATCGGGCTGGACAGAAAGAGAGCGCCCTCACCGATGACGCTCTGACCGATTCCGACGCCACCGCGCGGGTAACCCGTGCGTTACTTCGGAGAGTTCGTACGTTCCAGTTCCACGATACGTCCGACGGCGCAAAAGTCAAACAGACTGCATACATTGGAGACAACAAGTATCTTCGCGATGATGCCGGGAACCTTGCGCCGTTCCTGTTCATGTTGCGGGAGTCGGCACCCAAGAGTTACGCGACGATCCGCGACACGGTACGACTTGTTGCTCCGTTCTTTGACGACTTCGTGCTGGAACCGACGCCACTCAACAAAGAACGCATTAAACTGGAATGGAAGTCCCAGTACTCCGACGAGGTGATGAGTGCGAATCAACTCTCTGACGGAACCCTTCGTTTTATTGCCCTTGTAACTTTGTTCAAACAACCTCAGCTCCCGGATGTGATCTGCATTGATGAGCCGGAGCTGGGCCTTCATCCACTGGCAGTACATACGCTGGTGGATATCGCGTATGAGGCGTCTTCGCAGACCCAGATCATTCTCGCGACGCAGTCGGTACCCTTGATCGATGCGGTCCAACCGTCGGATATCCTCACCGTTGAACAGATCCGTGGAGCCACCGGAATACAGCGGCTCGATGAAGATCAGTTACAGGATTGGTTGAAGGAGTACCGCCTCTCGGATCTGTGGGAGCGCAACATCATCGGAGGCCGACCGCAACCATGAGATTGGGGTTTCTTGTTGAAGGTCAGACTGAAGAGACGTTTGTCAATAACGTTCTCGTACCCCACCTCTACGAACGTGGCGTACAGGCCCGCACCGCGCAGAAGATCACCACCAGTCGTCGCCGGGGAACGCTATACAAGGGAGGCGCAGTTCCGTATGACCGGTTCATCAGGGAATTGGTCCGTCTGCTGAAGCAGGATAGTGGCGTTGTTTTCACCACGATGATCGACTACTACGCTCTGCCGGGTGATTACTTTCCCGGGGATCAGCGTACCGAACCGTCTGATATTGAAGCGAAGATCCGTCACGATATTGAGGCGCACATCGGCTCATATCCCGAACGGATTATTCCCTATGTTCAGCTTCATGAATTCGAGACGCTCCTGTTGGCAGCTCCGGAGGAACTGGCGTTGTACTTTGATGACCAACCCGCGACTGAAGCTCTGTCCCAAGAAATTTCGCCGTTCGGGTCACCGGAACAGGTCAACGACACGCCTGAAGGCGCGCCCAGTAAGCGGATTATGAGGCACTTTCCGCCTTACGGACGGAGTAAAGCTACTGCCGGTCCGATCATTGCCGACCGGATAGGTTTGGCGCGGTTGCGAACGGCGTGCCCGCGATTTGGCGAATGGGTAGACAGGCTTGAGATGGTTCAGTAACCCAGCCGTGGGGAATCCTCTCCATGTGGTGGTCTGCGTCAACAAGATGGATCTGGTGGACTTTCGCTTTCCGGTGCAGAACGTGGTACGGCCGCACCAGGACTTCCGCGGGTTCGCCGGTCGCATAACCAGCGGCACAATCAAAGTCGGCGAGGAGATCACCGTACTCCCTGTGGCTGCATAGCCGAGCAATGAGCGGTAGCGAATGACCAGGCCGGCCGCCAGACGAGTCACATCAAAAGTATCAACTTCGATACCGCCGATCTGGATGAGGCGTTTGAGGGGCAGAGCGTGATTCTCACCCTCACCGACGAGATCGATATCAGCCGCCCCTGGTCACAACACTCACTTCGTTCGTGTTGTTGCTCGGGCATGCAACCTGGGGTACATGATCGTCCGTACCCACAACGTGCCGGAGGTAACATCCGAGTTTGACGCCACCCTGGCGTGGATGGATGGCGATCACACCCTGGATACCGGTCGGCAGTACATCCTGCAGCACACCACGCGCGTCACCAAAGCCTACATCGACGAGATCGTCTATCAGCTGGATGTAAACAGCCTGCACCGCTCCGACGCGGACACGCTCTCCCTCAATGAGATCGGCCGGGTCAAGGTGACCACCGCCAATCCGCTCTTCTTCGATCCGTATGACCGCAACCGGCAGACCGGGGGCTTTATCATCATCGACCCCCACGACTTCCGCACCGTGGCGGCGGGGATGATCCGCCACGCCTCGG
>CAYQRW010000185.1:0-7270 GCA_964419735.1 uncultured Spirochaeta sp. | reverse complement strand
TGCGATACATCTCCGCATCCAATTGGGAATGGACCACTTCCACGGGATAGCGAAACCACACTTCCGGGTGCCGGAGCTCGATGCCACGGAACACCTTTTGGTTTTCGAGGAACTCGGTCATGGCCTGGGGCGAGAGACTCTCTACAGCCTCTTGTGAGGGTTCCACCACGTGGTGTTGGATGGCGTTGCGGAGAATATCGTGTACGGACTGGGTCCGGGGAATGGTGGTGGGATCAATCTTCTCAGCCTGCTGGTTTTTCTGATCATCGGGTATGACGTACTGGGCCTTGGCACGTATCGTTTCGATGAGCTCCGTGACGGTAGGAAATCCTCGTTGCTGGTTCATTGCTGCCTCTCTATTGCCGTCACACTACCAGACTCCCAGCGACAGAAAATGTCGTCGGTGGTGAAATACGTTTTGCATTCCCGCGACCGTGATCTGCTATATGTCCATTATGCTACATTACGTGATTAGTTTTCTCAAGGATAATCTCTGGCGGTTATCTCAGTTGCGGAGGACACATGAGCCCCCTCGATCCGGTGTGGTTCGATGGGGCGAGAACAGCGCTCGGCAGAACGTCAGTTCGATGTGATCTGCTTGATCCGATAGGAGTCAACTTATTTGGAGCACGAACGGACTCGCCGCAAAAATGATAGATTGATGCTTGAAGCTTCTTGTCCCCGGATAATGGGAGCCTTTGAGCGCTCGGCAAGTCGTCTCAATCGTGAGATAGGAATGGGGTGTGCCAGATGAATATGGAACGTTTCAATGGGTTGATCGCAGGCTACGATCCTGGAGGCAATAAACACCACGGATATGCTCTCGCTGAATTCGAGAGTGGAAGTTGTAAATCGCTGATGGTTGAGACGCTTCCTAATGCCGAAGCGGTAATTGATAGGCTACTCAGCACCGAAGCATTACATGCCATCGGTATCGATACGCTCGCAGCTTGGGGAACTGGGCCCTCCGGCTGGCGCCCTGCTGATGTGTGGCTGAGGCAGACCTATCCAGAAGTCCGTCTCAGCGTGGTTTCCCCCAACAGTCTGTATGGCGCAATGGCTTTGAATGGCATGGCAGTACTTGCATCCGTACGGCAAATAAAGACTCAGGTCCAGATTGCGGAGACTCATCCCAAGGTGCTTTATTGGGCGCTTTCAAGAAAGAAATACAACTATTCCCGAGACGCGGCGTATATGGATGCAAAGCTATCCGACTGGTTAGGTTGCTCGGTCAAAACCCGCAACGATCATGAGTGGGATGCTGTGATTTCACTATGGGCAGCTCTCAATGGCGCCGAGGGTAAATGGTCACACGATTTGTTCACGGAAACAGCGCGGGTATCCAGTCGTCTGATTTTCCCAGCAGGCCAAGCAAACTATTGGTGGCCTGAGTGAGATCGAACCGGGAGAATCAGGGGGATCGGTTACGGCCTAACACGTCCGAAGATAGTCGATCTGCTCCACCGTTCTTCCGTCGCTCCGGTATGCGACCATGGGGCAAAACCAGTACCCTGCAGTACGGCAGTTCAGTTTTCGGATGCAAGCCGATCAAAACAGCCCTCTAGCTCGGTGATCACCCGCCGAACGTCCGCATTTTCCGTGTGGTCGGCAGAATCACTCCCCTCCACCGCCGCTTCCTCGTCATCTACCGCTTTGTCGCCGGTCACGACCGGGAGCAGCAGAAACACCACGTGAAACTCCAACCCCGTGGCAGAAGGCGGTTCCCGTCCCCAGTTCCACCCGGTCAAGATGCGGGGCGGTGTCGCTCCCGTTTGCGGCGATCCGGGACTATCTTGCTGTTGGCCTCTCAATGAAGAACGTGGAAAGAAGGATTGAGCCTGAAACGAGACGTTGCATATTCCCGTTTTCAATCAGGAAATCGGGAGTATCCGGGCGCGCGAACGCTCGCGATCGATCGATATCAATGCTCCGGAGTCAAGTTCCTGTGCAAAACGGCGCAGGTTCTCGATCACGAAGGTCCCTGCCGCATCCGGATGAATATCCTGAATCCTGATTTGTATTACGCTGGGGGAGTTGGAACCCGTGTTGGCCAGGATAGCTCCGAAGTCCAGATCGTGGGTAAACACGATGTATCCATGATCGCGCGCCCAGGCAAGCAATTCGCGGTCGGGAGCATCGGGGTTGCCTACAGTACTCCAGTGCACAGCATCATGGCCCTCAGACGAAAACAAGCCGCACCAGTCGGGCGAAATGTTCATATCGAGAAGCAGCTTCATCCACCCGCCGCCATCACCTCGTGCTCATCAGCTCTCCATGCCGCATATGCCAATGCCGCGTCAATGTCTTCCACAGCCAGGTATGGATAGAGTTTTAATACCTCATCTCGATCGTGACCGCCGGCGAGCATGCCCACGATAAGTCCAACGGTCACTCTCGTACCCCGTACGCAGGGTCTTCCACCCATAACTTCAGGGTCGAGGACGATTTTCTCGGGAAATTTCATGCGTGTCCTCCCAGGCTATCCTATTGAAATACCACATGTTCCTCAAGAAACTATGGTGAACCCCGGATATAGTCCATCACCTCACTGCCGATGCGATCGCGCTCCTGCTGTACCGTAGACATAGGAATCAGGGTCAACGCCGACCTTACCGGCCACCCGATCCCCCTCGATCCGGGATGGTCCGATGGGGCGAGAACAGCACCCGGCAGGACGCCAGTTCGACCTTGCCAGGTCCCCAATGGAAGTGTAGTTTTAAGAAACGTAAGTACAGACGTGATTTGCATGCCGGATTGCCGCGTCTTAAAAGAAAGCGCTAAAAGGAGTTTCCCATGCCTGGAACAAATATCGCCTCGATGTATGAGTCGCTGATCTTCCGCGTGTCCGTGGACGGCGGGGTGGCTCACCTCCAATACTCTGATGCGAGATTTCCAAGTAACCTCCTGAGATGAATATTGCGCCGCGAAAGCCTGATTCAACGCGGTTTGCTGATTCCCTTCCGCCGGAATATAATTCGGGTCAGGAGGCTCCGTTATCTCTTCAGTTGAGACCGGTAAGAGTGCATGATTAGTGACACGTGGAATCATGTCGTACTGCTCGTCTCAGAGGGAGCTTTCAAGTTCTCGGCGCACGCCTTGGATGAGCTCATTGCAGATAGTATCTTGATAGCAGATGTTGTGGCTGGGGTACCTGAAGCTCAAGTGGTAGAGGACTACCCCGAGTACGGGAAAGGTCCGTGTGTACTGGTATTACACACCGACAGCGAAGGCGGTCCGATCCACGCAATCTGGGGGATTCCTCGCGGTGCGACATCACCGGCGGTTCTGATAACCGCGTATCGGCCGGACCCCGAAAAGTGGACAGATGGTTTTTCGCGGAGGATAACCTGATGGAAAAGAAACAGACGAAGCTCATCCATGAAGGCGACTATGTAGCCGAGGTGCGAATCTCCATCGAACAGTCAGATGGACCATGGGCCCCGTATATTTCGCCAGATGAGGCGATGAAACTCGACGAGGTCCGGCTTGCCCTCCGCAAGAACGATATCGAGACTGCAGCGAAGTACGGGAAGGTATACCGAGTCTCTCTCATTGCCGGATAATTTGACGACATAGCGACGAGTGCTATCATAAATTCTTAGATATTTCCTCAGATTCTGGCGTCGTTCCGGAGTCCAACTGACACTTGGATACGGTAGAACGGTAAATATTCGGGCGAAGTGGACATATCGAGAAGTAGCGTCATCCACCCACCGCCTTCACCTCACTGCCGATGCGATCGCGCTCCTGCTGTACCGCAGACATGGGAATCAGGGTCAAAGCCGACCTCACCGTCCACCCAATCCCCCTCGATCCGGGATGGTCCTATGGGGCGAGAACAGCACCCGGCAGGACGCCAGTTCGACCTTGCCAGGTCCCCAATGGAAGTGTAGTTTTAAGAAACGTAAGTACAGACGTGATTTGCATGCCGGATTGCCGCGTCTTAAAAGAAAGCGCTAAAAGGAGTTTCCCATGCCTGGAACAAATATCGCCTCGATGTATGAGTCGCTGATCTTCCGCGTGTCCGTGGACGGCGGGGTGGCGCTGGAGTTGCGCATCACCTATCTCTCGCACCAGGGGGTTGCGCTGGAGGTCATTGCTCCCGACGAGCTTGCGGGTAACACGATCGACCTACCCCACGTCCCGGGGTTTGCCATGCCCGGTATTCGCGGCTACCACTACGCCCGTCGGCTGACCCCGAAGTTTTCTGAATACCTGGTTGAGCGCGGGAGGGAGTGGTATCTGAAGCGCCGGGCTGTGGCGCGGCGCGCGGGCGAGATCCGAGAGTTTCTGGCTGCGGGCCTGACGGAGGAGGATGTGGAGCGGTGGATCGAGGCGGAGACGGGTCTCCGCTTCACCTATGGCCAGTTCTTGGAGATGTATGGGAGCGTTGGTGGGGCGTGATGAAAACAGCCCGCGGGGTCCATCAGGAGCGAGCACCGCGAGCGGCCAGGCCAGGTTCATGAAGGTCGGCTACCGCCTATGACGTCTTTTCTGATGGCTAGATCGTCTTCAACAGGTCAATGAAATCCCCGACTGCCGTTTTCCAGGAGCTCACTATTCCTGGCAGCCGTTTCTGCAGAAGCAGCAGTTTCTCCGGATCCAGGCTCTTCCGGTACATGTTTCGAAACACGTGGCGAAAGGCCCGAAGCTCGTCGATTTGCTCCGCTGTCTTTCCGTCTATTACCCGTGGCCGTATTCCGTCGATGGAAAGCGTCATGCGGTGAAGAAGCTCCTTATGCCACCCTTCACTGCCAAGGTCATTTTCAAAGTGCTTCGCGATACGGAAGAACGAGTTTTCCATCAGGTTGTACAGGTTGTGGAGGGTGTATCCCAGGGCCGCGTAGTCCAGCTCTTCCGTCGCTCCGGCACTGATACGTTCCATACTTTTGCTATTGATCTCCAGGAGCTCTGGAAGTGCTTCGAGATCACCTTCCAGCTCCGCGATCAGCAGCGCACGATCAGTCTCTTCGTTCATATAGGACCCTACCCTTGGCTTCGACCCGTTCCCGGATATGGGGATAGAGATCTTTCAGATCAACCGCATCGATGGTTTCAGACAGACTCAATAGCCATCCACTAACCTTGAGAAACTCGGTGCTTTCTATGGCAAGGTCTATATCCCTGACGATCCCTTCGTTTTGTTCCGCTAGAGACCCAAAGAGGACAATCCGGGAGACGTGGGGATCTCGTTCCAGAATGCCGTCGACAATTTGGGGAAGGAGCTCTTCGCAGCGCGCCCGGTGCTTCCGGGCTGCTTCCTGCTTGTGGGTCGCCCGGTTCCGGTAGAACTGTCGCAGCGTCTCCGTCGAATCCATGCACACCATAATGGTATCTGGATGACCAGTGGTCAAGATGGAGCCGCCGAGGAGTACTCGGTCGTCGGAGTCTATCTTTCGGGGCTCTCACTCTCCGGGTTCTCACTCTCCGGGTTCTCCGAGCTACTCGACAACGCCGATTGGCCCGGGGCGTCCGGCCTCGGGATTGGGGGGATAGACACGGGCCGGGAGTGTGGCGTATTGCGACACCACTTCCGCCAACTGGGTGCCGGGGGCGTAGCGGCGAATGCCGGCGGGTGCGGTTGCTCCCGTCGGATCGAGGAGGATCGGCCCCTCCCTATCGGTGACGACAACGACGACATGGCCCTGCAGTCCGCTCTTGAGGGAGAGCCCGAGCAACGTGTGCTCAATCCCGTGGTGGCTGAGGTAGGCGGCGACAACCATCGCCTGGTCCTCGCAGTCTCCGTTCCGAGTTTGCCAGACGTCCTCCGGAGCGGACCAGTAGTCATCTATGTCTGGCCGGTAGGAAACCCGATTCGCCACGGTGGAGACCAAACGCCCCAGCGACAGTTCACTCTTCAGATATCCTTCATAGGTGGTGACGCCGGCTTGGATCATGCCGAAGCCGCCCTGGATAAGGGGCAACACCATGAAGCCGAGCAATATCGCCGCGACGAAGGGAATAAGAATGCCGCTCGGCGACTTGGGCGGCTCTGCGGTTGGTAGTCCGGTGTCCGGCGTCTCCGCCGGCTCCTGGGGCGGCTCCCGGGGCTCGGAAAGTTTCTTGAGTCGGCCGCGGCGGTCGATCCGGTAGGTGGTAACGGTGCGCATAGCGTATGAGTAGAGCCGAAGATAGCGTACGCCCTCCACGGTCCAACTCTCATGGATTAGGCCTCGAACGCGGCCGCGCCCATGTGTGGGCAGCTCAACGTACTCTCCCACCCGATAGGGTTGCTTCACTCTCTCAATCTAGAACTGACACTGTCCCTCGTCAAGTTCATATGCGGCAGTGGAGAGCCTGGCCACATGTCGGCACCCCCTCGATCCGGTACGCAGCCGTATTTGCATGCCGGATTGCCGCGTCTTAAAAGAAAGCGCTAAAAGGAGTTTCCCATGCCTGGAACAAATATCGCCTCGATGTATGAGTCGCTGAACTTCCGCGTGTCCTTGGATGACAGGGTGGCGCTGGAGCACCGTGAACAACGCGTCCTTGTACTCTCGTTCATCTTGCAATGTGAGTAGAAAAAGAATAATTTATACTCATGGCTCTGTTTGAGTTCGATGAGACCAAAAGCACCGCCAATGTAGAGAAACATGGAATCGATTTCCGGTCCGCCCAGGAACTTTGGAATGATCCTGATCTCCTGGAGATCGAAGCAACGTCTGAGAATGAGCGCCGCCATCTCGTCATCGGCCGAATTGGGGAGAAGCATTGGTCCGCCGTAGTCACCTACCGGGAGGACAGGATTCGGATTATTTCGGTTAGGCGGTCGCGCGCGAAGGAGGAAGAACTGTATGAACGCTGAAGATTTCGATAAAAAATTCGACGAAGGGACCCAAGACGTCATTGAAGACCTAGATCTCTCGACCGCGCGCAGGGTGAATCAGGAGCAGAAGCGTATCAACGTCGATTTCCCGGCGTGGGTTGTCGCAGCACTGGACCGTGAGGCGGCGCGTATCGGTGTCACTCGACAGTCAATTATCAAGGTATGGCTGGTTGAACGCCTCAAGACCGAGGTTGGCGACTCGTTTCACGCCTCGCAAGGATGAACTCTCCCGATTTTGCCATGCGCTGGACGTGATCGTCGCAGCCGACCTTACCCTCTGCCCGAGCCCCCTCGATCCGGTAGACCGCGATGGGGCGAGAACAGCGCCGACCAGACGTCAGTTCAACCTGAATCCTCGTGGAGGATGCGGTCCCGAGTGAACTGAGTTGCCTGAGCGTGGTAGGCGAGCAATGCGGAACTCGATTCGTAGAGGTCGTTGAGATA
>CAYQRW010000184.1:0-7271 GCA_964419735.1 uncultured Spirochaeta sp. | reverse complement strand
CCTTTATCAATCCCGCCAGCTTCACCGTGTGGCAGTCGGTAATCGTGCTCTCCTGCGTAGTTCTCGGAGGGATGGGTTCGATTCCGGGGGTCATCGTAGGCGCCTTGGGGCTGATCTTGATTCCGGAATACCTGCGGGCGTTCTCGGATTACCGTATGCTCATGTTCGGCGCGATCTTGGTGACGATGATGGTCTTTCGGCCTGGGGGGCTCATTCAAAAGAAACGTAAGGCGTATACCTTTCCCGTGGAAGAGGAGCAGACCTCATGAGCCAACAGATACTCAACGTCCACGATATGACAATGGACTTTGGCGGGCTGCGTGCGGTGAATCACGTGGACATCACGATGGACCAGGGAGAGATAATCGCCCTGATCGGGCCCAACGGAGCGGGGAAGACCACCTTCTTCAACTGCGTCACCGGCGTGTACACCCCCACTACCGGGGACATCTTGATTCAGCCTCCCGATGACACCGAGCGATCGATAAAGGGGCAGAAGCCCAGTGCGATCGCCGCCCAGGGACTGGCTCGGACATTTCAAAACATACGTCTCTTCGGAAATATGACCGTCCTGGAGAACGTCATGATCGGACGCCATTCCCGGCTCAAGGCGGGTATCCTGGGCGCCATTTTTCGCACGCGCAAGACGCGCGAGGAAGAGGAACAGGTCATCCACGATAGTTACGCGATCCTGAAGCGGTTGCAGCTGGAACAGTACGTGAACGACCTCGCCAGCAATCTGCCCTACGGGGCCCAGCGCCGATTGGAGATCGCCCGGGCGCTTGCCACCGATCCCTTCCTTCTGCTCCTAGACGAGCCGGCAGCCGGTATGAATCCCCAGGAGACGAAGAATCTGGAAAACCTAATCAAGCGTATCCGGGATACGGAAAACGTTTCGATCTTCCTCATTGAACACGATATGAACCTGGTCATGTCCCTATCGGAACGGATCTACGTGATGGATTACGGGCGATTAATCGCCACCGGTACACCGACGGAAGTCAAGAACAATCCCGAAGTGATCAAGGCCTATCTTGGGGAGGAAGTCAGTGCTTGAGCTGAAAGCGGTCCATACCTATTACGGCAACATCGAGGCTCTCAAAGGGATCGATCTCCTGGTTGAACGGGGCGAAATCATTACGCTCATCGGTGCTAACGGTGCCGGTAAGTCCACCACACTCATGTCCATTAGCGGGGTGGTGCCGCCACGCAGCGGGGAGATCCTCTTTGAAGGAGAATCGCTGGTTGGTCGGGATCCGGATCGCATCGTTGCGCTGGGCATCTCCCAGGTTCCCGAGGGACGGCATATCTTCCCGCACCTCACCGTCCGGGAAAATTTGGATATGGGGGCCCTGCTCCGTACGGATCGGGACGGGATTCGGAGAGACTTGGACTATGTGTTTTCGCTGTTCCCGATCTTGGCCGAGCGCAAAGGGCAGGCCGGCGGCACCCTCTCCGGTGGTGAGCAGCAGATGCTGGCGATCTCCCGGGCACTGATGGCGCGGCCGAAACTGCTGCTACTGGACGAGCCAAGTCTGGGACTCGCGCCGCTCATCGTGCAGCAGATCTTCGAGATCATAGCTCAGATCAACCGCGAAAACGGGACCACGATCTTCCTGGTTGAACAGAATGCCAACCAGGCGCTGAAAGTGGCCCATCGCGGTTACGTGATGGAGACCGGTCGCGTCACCATGGCCGATACCGGGCCGAATCTATTGGCAAATGATGAAATCAAATCCGCCTATTTGGGCGTATAATTAGTACAGGAGGAATCCGTAATGCTTGTCCACAAAATTATGAGCGACAACCTCTACACGGTACACGCGGACACTCCGGTGACCGACGCCCAGGATCTCATGCGCCGGGAGCACTTGCACCATCTCCCGGTGGTGAGTGATCACAATAAGAAGCTTATTGGTATCGTGAGTGAGAAGGATCTGCTCTACGCCTCGCCCTCACCGGCTTCTACGTTGGATGTGTACGAGATGACCCGACTCCTGTCAAAGCTGGTGGTCTCCAAAGTGATGACCAAGCAGGTCCTCACGGCGCACCCCGAAGACCTCGTCGAAGATGCGGCGCGGAAGATGGTGGACAATGACATCGGCTGTCTGCCGGTGGTAGACGGCGATGACCTCCCGGTGGGAATCGTCACCGAGTCCGATATGTTCCGGTTGTTCATCGATCTCTTCGGCACGCGGGAAAAAGGCTTGCGCGCTACGCTGCGGATTCCCGAGGAACCGGGAGAGCTTGCAAAGCTTGGTTCGGATGTAGCGGATCACGGGGGTAATATCATCTCCATCGGTACGTGGCCCGGCGACAAACCGACCAACGCGGTGTGTATTATCAAGGTGTCCGGCATGGACAAGGATTCGTTTATTAGCTCAGTGGAGAAGCATATTGAGGAAGTGATCGATATACGCGAAACGTAGCGTGCGGCTATCTAACCGGCGGTCGTGCCGGTTAGATAACGGTTAAACCTGTCTGTTGCTGTTGCGTTTCTGCGTCTGTGACCTTACAGCTATCAGGTTTTTACGGTAAAGTAGAGGAAGCCATGGCGGACCCACTCAAGAAAGTACTTGGACACAAGCTGAACGGAACTCGAGTAGTTCCAATGATCGTGAAGATCACGGTCATTTTTACCGTCTTTTTGCTCATCTCTAACTTCACTACCAACTACATCAACCTAATGCTTAATCGCGGTGAGCAAATTCGGCTGCTGAACCAGCTCCTGGTGAAAGATCTCAAAGAGCTGCATGTCTTTGCCAACAACCAGAGAGAGATCTTTAACTTCAACCCTGATGAACAGGCCGCAATCGAAAACATCGAGGCCGCCGCGGCCCGCAATCACCGCGGTTCGCGATCGGTCTCGTTGGGAGTGCGGGAATCCGGGGATCTCTTTTTCCAGGCGAGTGAGTTGGAAGAGCAATCTCGATTCACCGATGACGAAGCACTGCAAGAAATGGTTACCACCGTTGCCGGAGGAGAGGAAGAGGGGACGCTGAACTTCACCTTTCAGGGATATGACTACTTCGGTGTCTACAAGTACAACGACAGCTGGGAAATCTTCCAACTTCGGGGCGAGGAGATAGGCGAGTTCTACGCCGATTCCGAGCGCATTTTCCGTCAGGTATCACTGATTATCATCGCCATTACGATCATCTTTGCGCTGGTGGGGGTATTACTCCTGCGTTTCATTCTTCGGTTTGTGCGCGTCATCACCGAGAACATCATGCGCATGCAGGCGGACCAGTCCCTGGAGCTCATGAGTCTGGAGGGCGCGCCCAATGACGATGTGACCTATTTGGGGGTGGCGTTCAATTCGTTGGCCAGCACGATTGATAACCTCATGGGCATTTTCAAGAAGTTCGTGGCTCGCGACGTTGCTGCCAAGGCGTACAAAGAGCGCGAGATTCGTCTGGAGGGGAGCAAGAAAGAACTGACGATCCTGTTCACCGATATCCGTAGCTTCACCTTCATGACCGAGACCCTCGGAACCGATATCATTAAGCTGCTGAATTTGCACTACGACAAGGCGATCCGGCATATTCATGAGCACGACGGCGATATCGGTTCCATTATCGGGGATGCCCTCCTGGCAGTGTTTGGTACGGTGGACAGTGACGTAGAAAACAAGAGCGTCCAGTCGCTGCGGGCGGCCTATCTGATCCATGAAGTGGCGGCAGAACTTCGCAAAGAGATGCACAACCGGCGCGAGCTGATTCTGGAGCAGCGCGGAACGCTGACCGAAGAAGAGGAGAGCGTCTATCGCGCCGTCCTGCTGGAGGTAGGCGTCGGTCTCGACGGAGGCCAGGTGTTCTACGGGAACATCGGAAGCTATGAGCGCATGGTGAATACCGTCATAGGTGACAACGTAAATAGCGCTTCCCGCTTGGAAGGCCTGACCCGTTTCTACAAGACCCCCGTGATCTGTTCCGAGTACGTAAAGGACGAGGTTCTGAAGCACACCGATGACTACGTCTTCTGTGAGCTGGACATGGTGCAGGTCAAGGGCAAGACCCAAGGTAAGAAGATCTACTGGCCGATTCCTGTGGATAAGATGGACGATGAGCTGCGTCATGACATCGATTCCTTCACTGAAGGTCTTCACCTCTACTATCGGGGCGATTGGCCGAGTGCGGTGCCGCATTTCGATCAAAGCTCGCTGAGCATTGCCCGGGTCTTCCGCGATCGGATTGCCGGAAAAGAAGCTCCGGAGAATTGGAAGGGCGTATGGACGATGACGGAAAAATGAACACAGACCCAAACTCTCCCAGTCAGAACGGCGATCCCCAGTCCACAGATCTGGTTGAACGGAGTAAACAGGTCTTCTTGCGGGAGATCGTCAACGAGTTTCGCCGTAAGCAACAGCAGTACGATGTGGGCGTCGAATTTGCCAAGACGCGCCGGAATCGCAGCCTTATGGTGCCGCTGGTCATCCTGGGCCTTATCGTTGTCTTTACCGCGGTCGTCATCGCGGTGACCCAGTACATTCAGCAGTCAAGTCGCAATATTCAGGTGGACATCCAGGACTTCGCCGACGTGAACCTGCGGGACATCCTCGATGAGGCAGAGCGTCTTCAGAATGAGCTGGAAGCTGCCCGGCGGGAGCTGCAACAAGTGCAAGGAGAGCTCGAGAACCGCATCGGCCAGGTGGAGCGCGCCCGGGACCGAAATATTCAACTGGCCCGGGAGCAAGAGCTCTCACAAGCACAACTGAATAACCGCATTGCGCAGTTCGAGAACGAGGCGGAGGCGGAGATCACCGCGCTCAATGAGGAGTATCAGCCGCGGATTGAAGAGATTGAGGCGCGTATCGCCGATCTGCAGGAGCGTGTTGCCGAGTACGACAGCCGTCAGCTCGAACAGGCTCGGGAGCAGCAGGAAGTACTGGATAACCAGAACCGAGTGCATGAACTCGAAATGCAGGAGCTCCGGGACGATTATGAGACTGAGATCGAAGAGTTGACGCAATCATATGAGCGCGAGATCGCCGAATTGGAGCAGTATCAAGAGGAGTTTGAGCAATCGATACGGCAACGTCACGCCAATGAGATCGCACGGCTGGTGCGGCTCTACAATCCGACCTTTGGCGATGAGCCGGTGGCCGAGCTGCTGGGAGTATCCGAAACGGAGGCCGCCGCGGGCTTTGCATCTGTTGGTCCCTATGACTCACTCCTCTCTCAGGAAGGGATCATCTCTCGAAGCGGATTCCGCGAGTTGGAAGAACAGTACACCAGTGTCCAGGAGCTAATCGGACGTCTCCAGCAGGTGCCGTATGAGAACTCCGTTCCCGGCACCCTGACCCAAATCGACCGGCGAATACGGGATCTGCTCGCACAGTATGAGGAAATCCGTGAGGGCCTCCAGGAAACGGTGATCGGCCGGGACGAGGTGATCGCGGAGCGCGATTCAACGATATCGGTCCAGGACGCGAGAATCTCCGAGTTTCTGTTTGCTCTGGACCAGTTCGCCCGAGTCAATGGGGACACCGGATACATTATCGATCCTCGAGATCAGGAGAATATCGTGGTGTATATCAACCGGATTCGAAACGTATCGGTCGGGTCGATCGGGTATGTATTCCGTCGGGACGATGAATTTGTCGGCACTGTAAGGTTTGAGGATCGGGATGGCCGCATAACCGCCCGGTTGGTAGATACCGCGGATGAGATGCAACTGCGGGCGTTCGACCAAATCTTGATTGACGTAGAGTAGACGCGGGGGAAATGAGATGCAACGGATAATAGTACACGGGATTGCCGTCGCCCTGTTGACGATGAACCTCACAACCGCACCGGCGCAGAGTCGTAGTGCAGTAGCAGATTCCCTTGAAGACCAGGGCTTTACGATTCTCGAAGAGTATTCCGACGGCGGGGTACCGTCCTGGCGTCTCCGGGATAGCCAAGGACGGCGCTTCAGTGTCAGTGTCATGGGACGGTTCACCGAGACCCACGCCGAGGCGCTGGAGGCGATGCGTGAGGTGATCCACGAGATCGATGGGCTTGAGATCGACCGTCTTCGCTACGTCTTTGAACCGGATCGGGCGGATGCGGTGGTGATCCCCGCGGAGTTCATCATTGGCGGTGAGGACTACGAGGAATACTTACCTTCCGGCATGCAATTCGAGTTCGACGATGCGGTGCGATTCGACTTCCGAATACTGGTGGACAACTTAGCGGTCCGCATGAATGGGCAGTTTGTCTCGGAAGAGCAGTTTCTCGACAGGATTCAGCGCGCCGTGGAGAATCCCGGCGCCTACATTCAGAGCCAGGATCCGCAGTTTTTGGCCCAACAAATCGTTAGTCTCCGAGAGCGGGTAGATACGCGCGAGGTAATTGACGCTGAGCAGAACCGCCGCGATCAAGAGATCGTGACCCAGATCGACGAGTTGGCAACCCGAAGCGAGCAATCGCTTCAAGACGTAGTTGATAGGGGTGACCAGGCGGTGGAACGGCTGGAGACGCAGATCGCCGAGCTTGCTGAGCAGCAAGTCCAGCTCATGGCGGAGATGGCGGATGAGTTTGAGGCCCGGCTGGAGGACGTGCAGGCGGAAAAGGCGGAACTGGAAGAGCAATTTGAGGCGCTTCGCCGCGGTTCAATTGTTCTCGCCAGCCGGACGCTCTTCGGCAGTCTGCGAGACGTGGACCCGGAAACGATCTTGCAGGTGGTCCAGCTCCGGGCTGCGGACCCGGACCTGTCCCAGGATGAGGCGCAGGAGCGGGTGAACGCGGACTTGCCGGAGGACGCTGAATCGTTGCATACTAAGCACGTACAGGCGATCTACGCGCTGTACTTCAACCAGTACGAGTAAGAATACCCGCTACTGGCAGCACTATCTTCATACTCGCAGTCAGGTATTGATGGAAATCATTGCCGTCTATATAGTTGCACGACACACACAGGCAGACAGAGATAAATTTGTTAAGGAAGATTTTTCATGAGTGACAAACTGGCAAAAATGCGCAATATCGGAATTTCTGCGCACATTGACAGTGGCAAGACGACGCTCACCGAGCGGATACTGTTTTATAGCGACAAGATTCATGCGATCCATGAAGTTCGCGGTAAGGACGGCGTCGGTGCCACGATGGATTCAATGGAACTCGAGCGGGAACGGGGCATTACGATCCAGTCCGCCGCTACCAACGTTGAGTGGGACGGTCATCCCATCAATATCATCGATACCCCGGGGCACGTGGACTTCACGATCGAGGTGGAACGGGCGCTCCGCGTCCTGGACGGGGCGATTCTTATCCTCGACTCCGTGGCGG
>CAYQRW010000183.1:0-7338 GCA_964419735.1 uncultured Spirochaeta sp. | reverse complement strand
TGCCATTCTAAACTAATTTCAGAATCAATCAATACCCCGCCAAGGCGCTGAATTCCAGGGTCTTCCTCAAAGGGTTGCTGCATATCCTGAGATCTGAGTTGGACCACCGCCTGCCCGAAGACCGCGTCTCCCAGGTAGCGTCCCATGAAGATCGAGGTATTGTCCAAATATGCTCCCAAGGACGGGGCCACGGCCTGTTGAGCACCATCAACGGGGGTGACCGCCGAGAGCAGGACGTTCTGGATTACGCTCGTTCTGATCGCAAATAGATCCAGGTTCAACTGGTCCCGAACGGCGTCCTCAAACTGCCGGAAGACGCCAAACTGGGTGACCACATCGCTGGTAGACAGGAGCGCGGTGGTGAGGTTCACGGACTCGGATCCCGCCTGTTGAAAGATATTTCCTCCGAGAATCGCGACGATCTCGCTGCCGCCCAAGGGAGGATTCGATTCGAAGCGGGGACTGAACTCGCTCAGTCGCTGGCCATCGGCCACGAGGTAGATCCGCACCGGCCCCTCCGGCGTGACCTCCCGTAGTTCCGCCCGGGCAGTGAGCCGGGGATCAAAGTCTTCTTCGTCCTCGTTGAATGCCACTTGACCGTTTCGAATGAGGAAGCTCCGGTCGAAGTAGAACACATCACCACTCTGGATATCCACGTCGCCCATGATCGAGAACTGCTGTTCGCGGGTATCCGCCTCGATCGATACGGTCTGACCTGTGGCAAAGTTGCTCCGCAGGATCGGAAAATCCCGATCAGGCCAGATAAACTGGACTGCCCGGCCCGTTTCCACATCTAAGTCGAGAATAAACCCCCGCTGATTTCGATCACGATCCCGTTGATCAGTTTCTTGAATCGAGATTTCGGTGCCGGAAGTGAATACGTTTCCCTGGAGTCGCGTCTCTCGAGTCGTGCCCTCGAGGGTGAACTCTCCTCGAGCGAATCCATCCACCTCCACCGGTCCAAAGACCCGGTCCACCCGGAGTCCGGGCTCACCGCTGATTGAGGCGGTGGCCTCGTACTGCTCCAGGGTGAGGCGGTTCAAGATCGCCTGTCCCGCGAGGGTCACGGTGGCCTCCCCCGCCTGTGTGGTGATTTGAGGCATGCGCACTGAGCGCTCATCAAAAATTAGGGTGGAATCTACCGGCCCCACGGTGTCCGGCCCTACGGGAGTAGTGGCGGAGAGCCCCTCGATACCGAGGGTACCAAATAGATCGGGGTCCGCCGGTGTTCCGAGCACCCGCAACGATCCTCGGGCCGTTCCGGATTGCACGACCAAGCCCTGCAGATCTACGAGGCGGAAGATCTCCGGTAAGTCCACGGTGACACCCGAAAGAGTGATCTCCACGTCTTCCCGGCGCAGTGTGCCGGAGGCCTGAAACGTGACGGGAAGCGGGGCGCGGGCGGTCATGTCGAAGGTACCCGTGTCGTCAACCGACGCCTCCATGGCACCGTCTGAGCGGCGAACAAAGGTGGCGTTCTCCGTGCGTTCTATTCGGTACAGTCCCAGGAGGAGGGAGGCCATATCCCCACCGGGAGCGTTTCGGTCCGTATCGTAGACATCGATCTCCGCGGTGAGTGGTTGGCGCAGCACGGTGGTGGGATTTAGCTGTTCGATGGGGGCCGTTGTCCCCGAAACGGTGAGCTGATAGCGCTGATCGGTGGCGTTTCGAAGGACCTGGACGTCCCCGCGGATGTCTCCGGTCTCCCGCTCAGCCTGAAGTTCATCAATAGCCACCTCGGTGGTGCCCAGAACTACGCGGGAGTTGCTAATGCGCAGTTCTTCTCCGTCCACATAGGCCAGCACTCGCACCCCAAAGTCCTGCGCGTTGATGCGGACGTCGGAGGTTTCTACATACGCCCGGATCTGTGGATCTCCCAGGGAGCCCACCGCTTGCAGCGTTCCATTGGCGGTACCGGAGCGCGCGTTTTCCACGAAACGTGTCACCGGAGAATCGCTGAAACGGATATCCACCGCGGTATCGCCGGCGGCGTACCGGGCGGACACGCGATACTGCTCGTCACTATCGAAGGCGCCGATGTTCCCGTTGAATTGGATGTCCGGGGAGTCCCCGAAGCGGTAGGAGAATCGGAACGAACCCGCCAGGCGAGACGTGGTGTCTTCATAGGATACGACCGATAGCTGCCCTTCCCCCGGCTGGAGGCCGACGGAGAGGGTAACATCGCTGGTGCCGCCTCCTGGAGCCGGCAGGTTCGAGATGGTGACCTCCTGGGCGTTGAGATACCAGTCGGCCCGGGAAAATATCAGGCCTTCTAGTTGGGCGGAAAGGCGGGCACCTCCGACGGGTATCGGCACATCCTGGAGTCGCGTATCAACCTGAATGCCTTCCCCCGAGGAGTCGAGGCGGAATTCCACCCCCTCCGGTCCGAGAACGGTTAGAATTCCGCTGGAGGTATAGGTTCCGCGCAGGGGATAGGTGAGCGCGTTGACGGTAAGGTCCGTGCTGAAGTCGATCGTTCCGGCAGACCCCGTTCTCATCAAGCCGTCCGCGTGGATACGGTTTCCACCGATCGTGGCGGTGAGCTGATCGATAAACACCGTTCCATCCCGGTAGGTGCCGGAGATGCCGGCTAGGCGCTCACCGGAGGCGCCGTCCCAGAGGTTGAAATACGGAACGCGTACGGTGGTTTCGCCGTTACGGCGGTCAAGTCTGATCAGCCCACTCACTCGGGACGCATCTACCGCCGGCGGCAGCGATACGTCCCGTCCAAAGGAGGCGGCGGCGTTCTGTATCTGGGAGGTGGCAACATCACGCACCCGAAGTTCGGCGTTGAAGTCTTCCATATCACGGTAACGCGCATGTACCTCTACCCGCTCGCTGCGATCCACGGCCATGTGGGCGGCGATATTCACCGAAGTGTACCGCTCTCCGGGAGTGGCCTGGGCCACCACCTGGTACAGGTTGATCCCGTTTACCGACAGGGAATCGCTGCTGAGACCCGCGCCGCCCGCAGTCCCGCTGAGGACGGCATCCCCGGAGAGTACCGGCATGTCATTACCATAGGCGAAAGTATTGAACGACAGCGTTCCGTTGGGAGCGGTGTTTCCGAACCGATAGGAGCCGCGGAACGACACGGATCCGTCCCCGGTGCGCGCTGAGAAGTGGTCAAACTGAACCTCGGTGGGGGACATCACGTATTCGCCGCTCACCGTAAGCGGCTCAGGAAGGTCGGGGTGACTGGAAAAGGCAGTCATGTTGCCCCGCGATCCGAGGAATCCGTCGTCCAAGCCGAATTCCATCGACGCGGTACCATCTACCACGGTGGCGAGCCACGGCTGGTACTCGTCCCAAGGGCCGCGCAGCGTGAGCGTATCCCGGGGAACGTAGTCCTGACTCGCCATTTCGACGGAAATCGTCCGGTTCGCCTCGTTATACAGCAGCGAAAGATCAACGGGATCGTTACTCCGAATCTGCTCCAAGGTAATTCTGGAAGTCCGCCGTTCCAGACGGAAACTGCGATCGGTTATCGTGAAGTGGGATCCGGAATTGTCCCGGAAGTCGATATTGGCGTTGAGTTCAGGACCACTTCGAACACCGTCAATCTCGGCGAAGACGCGTGATGAGAGGGTGAAGCTCTCGCCGTCCGCTTCCGTTGCCGCGTATACCTCGGTGCTTAAGCTGCCCAGGAGGCGATTCTGCTGCAGTTCAATATCCCCCGAGACGGCGCGTAACGTCACGTCACCAGCATCGTCCATGATCGCTATCGTGCCCCGTCGAACGCGCACCACGAGGTCCCGGCGTCCCTCCGCGTTGGAGGAGGCGAAATCGAGTGTCTGCTGAAGCCTGCGGCGGTGCTCTTCGGTGAGGATTGAGATTTCCGGGCGGTCAACGGTGACCTCCGGAATCAGATCCCGGGGATTTCCCCAGAGCAGACTGAGCAGGTTGAATCGAACGCTCACACGATCCGCGGTGGCGTTATCCGAGATAGATACCCCGTACACGGTGATTCCCCGTACGATCGACGGACTGACCGACTCCCAGGACAGCGTCTGGTTCGTGGCGGCTTCGATCTCGGCAATTCCGCCGGCCCGCACCTCCTCCACCCGGGACTCGACCATGCGTGTCATGGCTCTACCGCCGAATACCGCAAGGAGCAGCAGTGAGACAAAGAGGAGGGAGCTGACTGTTTCGCGGAGACGTTCCGCCCGATGGTTCGTGTGCATTCTTCTCACTGCGTGTTACTGTATCCTATCACAATGACGGAGTACGCATCAGGATGCTGACGCTTAATTGGAACTCCCCGGTGCTGCCGGGCTTCATCGTATTTGAAGGGCTTGACGGTGCAGGCACGACGACCCAGGCACATCAACTGGCGCGTCATCTCAACGACTCCGGGGTGCCGGCGGAGTTCACCTGTGAGCCTACCGACTATCTCACGGGTACTACGATCAGGAACTTGCTGGTGGGACCGGAGTATGCTCAGCCCTGGACCTTGGCGCTTCTCTTTGCCGCCGACCGGCACGAGCATCTGGAGCGGCCGGAGACGGGTATTCGCGCCCGTTGCCAGGCGGGAGTGACGGTGGTGAGTGATCGATACCTGTTCTCCTCCATCGCCTACCAGGGGGCGTTCGTGGATCCCGCGGCGGTGGAGCGCCTGAACCACGGGTTTCCGCTGCCGGAGCATCTGATCTTCATTGATACGCCCCAGGACGAGGCGTCCCGCCGTATGGCCGGTCGGGACCACCGGGACGTGTTAGAGCAGGACGATGTGCAGTTACGGGTGGCGGCGCGCTATCGGGGCGTGGTGGAGGCGTTTGCCCGGCAATCGGCGACCTCCGTACACGTCATCGACGGTACTCAGGCGCGGGAGGCGGTGTTTCGAAGTATTCTTCGGGCGTTGCGGATGGAATCAGGCTGAACCTCGCCCCGGGTGTTGTCGATACTAACCACATGGGATCGGGATCTCACCGGACACGGCGGCTCATTTTTGCGGCGGCACTGATACTCTGTGTTGCGGGTAACGCCGTCGCCTACCGGCTTACCTATCGGGAACAACTCTATCGCCTCTACCATCAGCACTTCACGATGTACCCGGAGCGGATCGCAGAGAACGTCTACTGGCTGGAGCAGGCGCTGCGCAGCGATTTCGCCAACCCGCTGAACGCCCTGGCGGAGATCTCCACTGATCGGGAATGGGAGTGGTACCGATATCTCTTCACGATGCACGTCAACCTGAAACTTACCGATCTCTACCTGCAGTGGGGCGCACAGTATATGAAGTTTGAGGCGTACTTCTACAACGCCCCCTGGCAGCAAGAAAATCTGGATAGCCTTGACCGGGCGGAGGAGCTCTTTCGTTACGCCCGCCACTACTGGGAAGCGGCGCAGGGATGGAGTCAGGAGGCGGCCCCTATCCGATTCGTGCATCTCGAGGAGATCCAACGCTGGGAAGATGAACACCACCGGATTCGAACCGGTGATCTAAACTACGGGCGGCTCATAGACCGCCATCTGGACCGAGTAGCCGAGGTGCGGGCCGCGTTTCAGGCGATGGACCGCGATACCTACTAGGTTGCGCGCGGGTACGCCCCCTCACCGTGTGGTCCAACTCACGCCAGGTCCTATCGGCTCAGCATTCTACCGGATAAGCATCGCGTCACCGTAGGAGAAGAACCGATATTTCCGAGCCACCGCCTCCCGGTACGCGTGCATAATCCGCTCGCGGCCGGCAAAGGCGCTCACCATCGCCAGAAGGGTGCTTTCCGGGGTGTGGAAGTTGGTAAACATATGATCCACGACGCGGTAGGAGTATCCCGGATAGATGAACAGGTTCGTGCGCCCCTGACCTGGCCTGATTTCCGCTTGCTCCGGATCCCAAGCGGATTCCAGGGTACGCACCGAGGTGGTTCCCACCGCCACCACGGGACGCCCCTGCGCTCGGGCGGCGGCGATGTCGGCGGCGGTCTCCGGGGACACGTGGTATTCCTCCTCGTGCATCTCGTGGTCCTCGATCTGCTCCGTGCGTACCGGCAGAAAGGTGCCGATTCCCACGTGAAGGGTAAGGAAGCTGACCGTCACGCCGTGGCTGCGGAGCTCGTCCAGGAGCTCCGGGGTGAAGTGCAGTCCCGCCGTGGGAGCGGCGATGCTGCCCATGGTGCGGGCGTAGACGGTCTGGTAGCGCTCGGCGTCGACTTTGGTGTCCTCCCGGTTGATATAGGGTGGCAAGGGAACGTGGCCGTGAGCTTCGAGCCAGGCGTCGTCGATGTCCCGGTCAAAATGGAGCTCCCGATAGGGGTCCTCCGCGGCGGTTATCTCCCCCACGGTGCCGTCGGAAAACGTGAAACGCTTGCCCACCGTTAGTTTGCGACTGTTTCGTCCGATGGCAAGCCAGCGATCGGGATCACGCCGCTTCACGAGCAAGAACTCCTGCTCTCGATCGCTGTCGGTGGCGCGGGCATAGACGCGGGCCTTGCGGACGCGGGAATTGTTGAACACCATGACACTGCCGGGGGCCACGAAATCGCGGATGTCGGCGACGGCGCGGTGGTGGTGCTCGCCGGTGGAGCGGTCCAACACCAGCAGCCGGCTGGTGCCGCGGGCCCGGACCGGCTCTTGGGCGATCAGCTCCGGGGGCAAGTCAAAAGAGAAATCGCTGGTCTTCACTCGGGGATCCTCCTCCAGATCCGTCCGGGGCGCCCGCCCCGGGGAGGTGTTCCGGCGCGGGGAGACCCAGTATCTTAAACGCCCGGGCGGTGACGACTCGGCCCCGCGCCGTTCGCTGAATGAGTCCCTGTTGAATCAGGAACGGCTCGTAAAACACTTCCAGAGAGTCTAATTCTTCGCCGACGGAGATCGCCAGCGTCTCCGCTCCTACCGGTCCGCCCCCGTACATCTCCACGATGGCGCGTAGAATCTGGCGGTCCTGCTCTTCCAGTCCGTGTTCATCGATGTTGAGGCGGCGCATCCCCTCCCGGACAATCTCTTCATCGATCGTTCCGTCCCGCAGCACCTGGGCAAAGTCACGCATGCGGCGGAGTAACCGATTGGCGATGCGCGGCGTGCCGCGACAACTGTCCGCCAGCAGGGAGACCGCGCCGCTGCTGATCTCTACCTCCAGGATGCTCGCGGAGCGGCGGATAATCGCCTCCAGATCCTCCCGCTGGTAGTAGTCGAGGCGGACGGGAATTCCGAAGCGAGTAAACAGCGGCGCCGCCACCATGCCGGGGCGGGTGGTAGCGCCCACGAGGGTGAAGCGCGGCAGCGGCACCCGCAGCGTCCGGGCGGAGGGGCCCTGCCCGATAACCCAGTCGATCTCAAAGTCTTCCATCGCCACGTAGAGCATTTCCTCCAGGGAACTCTTCAGACGATGGATTTCGT
>CAYQRW010000182.1:0-7422 GCA_964419735.1 uncultured Spirochaeta sp. | reverse complement strand
GTGAGTACCGAGTAACTCCCAGGGGCGTGGGAGCAAATGACCATACCCCACCGTAGACGACGGCCCCCGTCCCGATGATCGCGTGCTCGAGAAGAAGACGAGGCCCCATCCATAACGCGGATCCCTCAGAGCCGGCGGAGTCCCTGGGATGAGAATCACCAGATCCAGTACGTACAGATTTCCCGGGAGGCGCGTGTGCAACCCGATACTCCGCCGTGAGAAAGAGCGAATCCGTAAGGGGTAGGCGCCGCCCGAGCCCGGCGCCCAGCAACACGGGACTCGGCTCGGTGGCAACGACAGTACTCTTGATCGAGTTGTCGCGGGGGCTGCGGTACAAGACGGTTGAGGTGCGGCCCCGAGGCGGTCCAGCGTAGGCGAAGGGAGCCACCAGCCAGCCGGAGCGGTGGGAGAGCTGGAGCGCGCCGCCGATGCCCGTTTCCAGGAGGGGTAGCTGGAGCGCCTGGTTCTCGTAGTCCGGCCCGATCCGATACGGGAGAGCCACGGTGATGTGCAGCGCCGCTCTCCAGGCGGACCGGTGGTTGGGCGGAAAGATATCGTAGGATCGCTCCCGACTGCGCCTTTCGTTGACGCGCGCCTCGGACCCACCCCAGCTGTAGCCCCCGCCAATTCCGTAATACCAGCCCCACGTCGCGCCGAGCTCGCTCGAAACCGGCGCCCGCACGAACGTTGACTCGTTCGTGTCGGGATCCCGGTATTCGTACTCGTACACATCGGAGAGGGTACTCTCCGTTGGAAGAACCGCGTGCACCCCGATCAACACCTGCAGGGCCACGCGGCGGATGTGCGTCTCGATAATCATATCCACGCCGGGGACGATGTTCCACGTGGAGGCTCCCTGTGGGTCCGCCTCGTAGAAGAGCAAGCGCGTTTCACTGTCTCCCAGGTCTTCGTTGCCGTCGGAATCGACACTGGTGATGATCCGCTGCTCACGTTCGAATCCGAGGCGGACCAGCGGCGTCACCGAAACTCGTCGAAGAGGTGTCAGGCGCAGACCGTACGCAGCGGACGCTCGGTAGGTGTCTAACATCGTGTCATAACTGAGGGGGTTCGCCTCCAGCTCGGCGGGGTCTGGTGCAAGATTTTCCTCACCCCCTCTAGGCCAGAAAGCACCTTCCAGCGCCAGCACACCAACCGATCGCCGCCCCCAGTCTGCGCGCACCTGGACGCGGCTGAGAAACGCTCCGCTCTTGGTAGACGTATCCCGTTGTTCTATCCCAAATAGCGCCGACCCTGAGAAGACGAGATCGCCCTCCCGTTCCCACCGTCGCCAGGGATACACCCGCCACTCCATAGGGATCTCCGGCTCGTTGGGGATGCGAATGACCTGTCGCTCGGGGGCCGTATCTTGCGGTAAAACTGCCGAGGCAGGCGGTTCTTCTACCGCCGCCGGTGGTGGCGACTCCGGTTCCGGAACGCCCTCCGCGACGAAGGCGATGCGCGCGAGACCACCCTCGGTCACGGTGAGCTGCTGCCGCGTAACGATCGTTCCTGCCTGGAGGCCTTGGAGTGCCTCCACCGCCACTTCCCGCTCACCCACCAGGACCCGGTCCAGCATCGTGACACTCTCACCCGCCGGCGACCCGTCGATGTACACCCGGTACGTGCCGGGCAGGTCCGCCTCGTTCCGGAGTTCTACCCGGCCATAGGCGATCCGTTGTCCGGTGAACGCCCCCAGGAGCTCAGCCGAGAGTTCATCGGCCACGGAGAAGGTATCGAAGAGTGAACGAGCGACTGCCTCGCGTTCAAGGGTTACCGCATCTGCTTCGCGGCTGTACACGGAGAGGCTGAACCTGGTCTCGGATTCTGCATCCGCGCTGACCTCACCAAAGACGATGTAATCCATGCGCTCTCGTTCGGCGTACGTCGCAACCTCCGTCGCGCTGGGCGCGGCAATTCCCTCGGGTCGGGGCTGAACCGCATAGTCGCCAATGAGCCGCAGAGTCATCTCGATCGTGTCGGCAACGACCAGCGCCACCGTCTCGGTGCGGGGGTCCCCCTCTGCTGTCTCCGGGACGAACACCACGACCCACGGGGCGACGATATCATTCCCCGGCGCAGTGCCGGAGGCCCTCTCTCCTGATCGCTGAGCCGGAAGCGGAACCGGCGCAAGAAATACGCTTACCAGATAGACGGTGAGCGCCATCGGGAGTGCGCGGCAACGGCAGAACCGAACGGACATGAGATACTCCAATATAACTTTTGTAGAACTATGGTAGTCCCGATCTGGTCAGAAAACAACGAAAATCTACAGTGTTAGGTGGGGAAACTCTGCGGCCAGATTACCAGTGAGGTGGACTACACCACCGAATCGACGGGTGGTATACTTGGGTTGTCATGGCGTTACCCAAAGAAAAGGCCAAGGGCTATACCTACGGGGACTACAAAACGTGGCCCGCCGATGAACGGTGGGAACTGATAGACGGCGTCGCCTGGAACATGAGTCCCGGCCCCTCGCCGCGACACCAACTGATCCTCTTGGGATTGGTCCGAAAGATCGCCGATATCACCGATCGCACCGGGTGCACAACCTTCCTCGCTCCCTTCGATGTGCGCCTGCCGGATGATCCGGCGCAATCGGAGGACGACACCCCCACCGTGGTCCAGCCGGACATCTCCGTCTTCTGCGATCCCTCCCGACTGGATGACAAAGGTGCTCACGCCGCGCCGGACCTGGTGGTGGAGATTCTCTCTCCGTCAACCGGGTACAAGGACCAGACCCATAAACTCGCCCTCTACGAACGTCACGGCGTCAAAGAGTACTGGCTCGTCAACGGCGACGCCGGGTGGGTAATGGTGTACCGCCTGGAATCGGACGGCCGTTACGGCAAACCCGACTACTACCGTCGGGATGAGTCGATCCGCAGCGAAGTCCTGGGCGGTGCGGAGATCTTCACTGATGATTTCCTGATCCCAAAGGAGTAATTGCTGATTGACCTCCAATCAGGTCTGAATTTGGCTAGATGAGCGTTGTCGGACACCCTGGCATGCTCCGGAGAGGCGCCAGGATCAGGCGATCGCCACGTGACTGTCCTCCATTTTTTGTTCACCGTGCTCATTCGGAATACTATACTGTAGGTATGCTGAAATCACGAATTCGGTCCGTCAAAATTCAAGGGGTAAGGCATTCGTTCAGTATCTTCGGGGAGGGCCCGGTCCAGGTGGTAGTATTGACTGCCCTTGGTTCGCTCCAAGCCGAATGGTGGTCGGCGTGTTCGCGTCTGTCCGAGTACGTTCCGACTCTTGTTTACGATCGGGCGGGGTACCCTCCGAGTGGCAAAGCGCAGACTATTCGATCACCTCAGAATATCGCGAAAGAGCTGAGCGGTCTTCTGGAGGCGGTTAACGCCGCGGACAAGGTCGTGATTATCGGTCACTCCCAGGGTGGGTTGTACGCCGTCGAGTTCGCGATGATGAATCCATCTCGTGTCCGTGCGGTCGTATTACTGGATCCTTTGTCACCGCATGACTCTCGATTTCGCGCGTTTCTCACTGAAGATGAGTTTCGTGCCAGCGGCATCGACAAGTCGAGCATGTTACGAACGGCAAGGATTCTGACGTCTTTCGGAATCGGATTTTTGCTCAGGCCTCTCCTCAAGAAAGGGCCACCATTCTACTATTGCGATGATTTCTCGGTTGAAGAGTCCCGGTACATTCTGCGAGCGCTTACCTCATCCCGTCTGTATCAAACGGCGGAAGATGAGTATCGATTGGCGCATCAACCGGAGTACATTGACCAGCTGAAAGACCCCACAAAGTTTCCTGACGTCCCGCTTAGAATCCTGACCCATTCCTCGGAACGCGTGACGCAAGAGATTATCGAGTTCGGTGGTGCAAATGCGTCGGTGGCAGAAAAGATCGAGGCTTTGTGGCAAGACCTCATGCAACACTATCTGGAATTCTCAACCGATGCGATTCACGTCCAATCTGATGATGCAGCTCACTACATCCATTTATCTGACTGGGACCTCGTCCAAAGACAGATTGCCTCGTGCTTGGAAAAGACGGATACATAACACACCTCAACGGTTTGTTGTTTGGGCAGGATCGGATTAAACCAATCGCGGCACCACCGGGTAATCTCGAGATGGGAAAAGCCCTCAATTTCGAGGAGCCCTGGAAGGAGTTCTTTCTTCACCTCCATAATAGTCTTCCCATCGTTACCTGTGACACGCTCGATTGGCGCGATGTGAAAGCTATCCTTCACGACGAATCCACCCGGCAAACAGTAGAAAACGACCGCATCCAAGCAGCCGCGATCACGGCGCCCCTTGTTGCAACTGTACCATTTATGGTACAGTTGCAACATGAGTGAGCCTGGCGACCAGAAGCCCATCCTGTCCGTCCGGTTCTTCGTGACAGCGGGCGGGAGAGAGGCGGTACGCGAGTGGCTTTCCGGACTCGAGCGCAAGGACAGGCGGTCGGTTGGTTTCGACATCAAGACGGTACAGTTCGGCTGGCCGATAGGGATGCCGCTCATCCGCAAGCTCGAGCCTGGGCTTTGGGAAGTCAGGTCTCATATCGCGAACGGGATTGCGAGGGTGCTGTTCACGGTGGAAGGCGACACGATGGTGCTCCTGCACGGCTTCGTCAAGAAGTCCCGGAAGACACCGGCAGCCGACCTCAAGACCGCCAAGCGGCGACTCGCTGAACTAAAGAAGAGGTGATCGACATGGACAAGCGGAATATCGGCAGCGACTTCGACGACTTCCTGCGCGACGAGGGAATCCTCGAGGAGGCAGATGCCGTCGCAACCAAGCGGGTCATCGCCTACCAGATCGCGCAGGAGATGGAGAAGGGCAACATCTCGCAGTCGGAGCTCGCGCGCAGAATGAACACGAGTCGCTCCTCGGTCGAGAGGCTCCTCGACCCGGCCAATCTCTCGGTCACGCTCGTGACCTTGGAGCGCGCTGCGAGCGCCGTCGGCAAGCGGCTCAAGGTGCAGTTGACGGCCTGAGGGCGGCTGTTCTGACAGCGATCCCTCCCGGCTGGATGCCAAGGGTACCCACGCCGGACCAGACCTGGTGGTGGAGATTCTCACCCGATAACCGCGCGCCGGTTGCCACTCCCCCCGTTTGACCTTGACGTATCCGCCGGGCGGGCGCAATCTTGTGATATGGCGATGCCCAGTGAGACTGCCGGTGACACGTTTGACATAGACGCTGCCAGGAAGTCCTACCGACAACGACAACACGCCCGCCGACAAGCACTGCACGAGCGGTGGGCCCGAGCACAGTCGGACGCGGATACGATCATCAGCGGGATTCGCGAGCGGTGGGATCCGGACCGCATCGTTGTGTGGGGATCACTGTTACGACCGGAGCGATTCGCCGAATATTCGGATATCGACATCGCCGTTGAAGGCATACGCGAGATGGAACGGTGGTCTGAAATGGAAACGTGGGCTCTCATGCAGACCGACTTTCCTCTTGATCTGGTCCCTCTCGAGAAGGTTCACCCGGAACATCGAGCCCGTATCCTTGAAAAGGGATCGCTCGTGTATGAACGGGAGGCTGATCATGGATAACAACCCCGCCGCCGAGATCGCCGGGGAGATCCTATCGCAGATTCGTATCCTTACCGAACTGCACGACTACCTGCTGCAGATTCTCACCGACGACGTCAGTCGTGAAGGGAAGAGCCGCAAGAATGGCCTGGTCGTCGCGGGCCTGCTGGAGAACTACTATACAGCCGCGGAGACGGTCATGTTTCGCATCGCTCAGGGTTTTGGAAACAGTATCGATGGAGAACGGTGGCATGCTGATCTGTTGCACCGCCTGAATATTGAGGTAGACAACATTCGCCCGCGCGTCCTGACCGACGATTCCTATTCCGATCTTGATGAGTTGCGCCGCTTTCGGCACTTCAAACGATACTACTACCGAATCGAATACGATTGGGACAAGCTGGACTTTCTCATACGGAAGCTACAGCGACTCCATCCGCGGTTCCTCCACGAGCTCAACGCGTTTCGCGAATTCACACTCGAAATCGAGAACGAGTGAACGCGGAGATTCGAACAATGTCCCGCAGCAACGTCCTTGGCGGCGCGGAGATCGAGATAGCGTTGTTCTTGCCCGAAAGAAACGTACCCTATCCCCAGCTCTCTATCGTTAATCCACTGATACCCGCGAAATCACGGGTACTGAGTGTTACCAGTATTAGTGAGTGGGTGATCGCCGTCGCGGCGATACACAGGTCGATAACCGGCCGCGTCGTGCCTGAACGAACCGCCTGCCCCTGGAGGCGGGCATATACGTTCGCTTCCGCCGGAGTAAAGGGAATTATCGGGAGCTTGTCCCTGAGGACCGCTTCATAAAGCTCCCGAAGGCGGCCATGTTCCGCGATCTCGAGCCCCTGGAGCACTTCCAGCTCACAGAACACAGACGCGTAACAGGACGGATCACCAACCGCTTTCCACTGTTCGATTACTGAAGGGATCGGTCGACGTTTCAACGGCTGGCTGTAGACCGACGTGTCGAGGAGGTACGGCACAACCTACTCCGTCCGGTCCGAGTCAAAGGGGTTGTACGCCGGTTCACCTTCCCGATGAATCGCCGGAAAATCCGGTACATCCTCGAGACCGTGCGCCGCCTCGAACCGCTCGCGAGCTTCCCAGATCGAAGAGCCGTCGCCTTCGGAGTTCTCGAGAGACACGATGCGTACGTACGGCTTCCCCCGCTTGGTGACCAGAACGCTCTCGCCCGTCCGGTGAACCTCGTCACATATCTCGGATAGCTTCGTTTTGGCCTCAAACATTCCAACGCCTTTCATGCTATGAATATACTAGGCAACTGGTTGGTTATACAATGGCGCAAAGTCAGAACCAGATAACAACCCTCCGGAGCTCACCGAAAGCAATAATCCCGGGCACCCGGACTGCTACTGCCGGGACACGGTGCGCAGCGACGTCCTTGGCGACGCGGCGATCTTGGTAGGTTTGTTCTTGCCCGAAAAAGCGTAAACTGCTCCCGGCTCTCACAGGTTAGTCGTACGGTTCAGGAGAATTACCGTTAAGCCCTCGTCCCACTCGTTTCATGAGAATTATCGTGGTTGCTGGAGGGACTACCATCGCATCGCGTCGGCCGGACTTGTGACGCCAAGCTTGTTTCGTTTCGCCACGTGAGTGTAGATCATCGTCGTCGATACATCGCGATGTCCCATAAGTTCCTGTACGGTACGAATATCGTACCCGGATTCGATCAAGTGTGTAGCAAAACTGTGTCGCAAGGAGTGCAGATGAGCATCACCACCGACGCCGACCTCTCCGCACGCACGTTTAAACGCTTTTTGCAGTGAACTCGAATACATATGGTGGCGGCGAACGATACCCGTCCGCGGATCGATTGATTCCCGTGGTGCCGGAAAGACCCAGAACCAGGCGATCTCTTTTCCCGCGTCGGG
>CAYQRW010000181.1:2393-7473 GCA_964419735.1 uncultured Spirochaeta sp. | reverse complement strand
TTCTGGCAGGCTACGATCCAGACGGTGCTATTTGCGCTCCTGGTAACTGGACCAGGAGTGGCGATCGGCATGGTCCTGGCTACTATCGCGTCAAAGCCGATTCGTGGGGGGCGGTTCTATCGGATCATGCTGATTTGGCCCTTCGCCCTATCTCCGGCGATCGCGGGAACGATCTTTCTCTTTATGTTTAATCCCGAGGTGGGCGTGATCAACCAGCTGCTGTCGTCACTCTTCGGGATCAAACCACGTTGGTTGGATAATCCACAACTAGCATTTGGGGTGGTGGTAGCCGCCGCGATCTGGAAGAACCTGGGCTACAACATCGTGTTCTATCTGGCGGCGTTGCAAAACGTGCCCCCCAGTTTGAGTGAAGCGGCGGAGATAGATGGTGCCGGCGGCATCACCCGCTTCTTCAGGATTACCGTGCCCATGTTGAGTCCGATGACGTTCTTTCTGATCTTCACCAATCTGGCGTACAGCTTCTTTAACGTCTTTGGCTTGATAGACATTCTGACCTCCGGGGGACCGGTGGGGCGGGGAATCGCCAACAACACCGGGGTCACTACCACCCTGATCGTGAAGATCTTCCGTGATGGGTTTGGGGGGAGTAGTAACATGGGGCTGGCCGCCGCACAGGGGGTGATCCTCATGATTCTTGCGGTGTCAGTCACAGTGGCACAGTTCCGGCTGGGACGTACCAACGTCCACTACGAGGGAGGCTGACGTGCGGACGTACACCAAACGAGATCCGATATGGGTACACGTAGTGCTGTCGATCAGTGTGTTTCTGATCGCCGCCCCAATCCTCTTCGCGATCATTAAAGCCACTCAGACGCGGGGAGACGTACTCTCTCCCAGCCTGATTCCCGGCACCGAGTTCTTTCGCAACCTGGAGATCGTCTGGACCGACCAGAACCTGGGACGGTACATCGCCAACTCGTTGTGGATCGCGACGGCGGTGACGGTGGGAAAGACGATCCTCTCGATCCTGGCCGCGATGGTGCTGGTGTTCTTCAAGGTGCGCTTCAAGGCGTTTATCTTCGGGTTCATTCTCTTCACGCTGCTCATGCCCACCGAGGTGCTCATTGTAGGGCTCTTCGATATGATCTCGCTGCGGCCACCGGGTTCTCTCGGTGAGTTCCTGCAGTGGATATCAAACCCGGTGCGGGTGCTGTTTGAGCCGATACCCTTCGGCTTGGGCTGGACCAACACCTACAGCTCGATCATCGTGCCCTTCATGGCCAGCGCCACCGGAATTTTTCTCTTCCGGCAGCACTTCCTTTCGATTCCGCGGGATCTGGGCGATGCCGCCCGCATCGACGGCGCCGGGCCCTGGAGCTTTCTCTTCCGTGTACTGGTGCCGATGAGCGCCAACACGATCGGGGCGCTGGCGGTAATTCAGTTCGTCTACGTCTGGGATCAGTACCTGTGGCCCCGGGTGATCATCCGGGATGAATCACGCCAGGTAGTACAGGTGGGACTCAACCTGATTATTGGTGTGGGAGAAGGCGTGTACTGGGGGCAGGTTATGGCCGGCGCCCTGGTCTCCATCATCCCGCCCCTGATCATTTTTATCGCCCTGCAGGAGCAGTTCATGCGGGGCTTTGCCCTAAGCAGCGATAAGTAGTGGCCGCCTACTTATCAAAGTCCGCCAGATACGCCCGCTGCTCGGCGGTGAGCGTGTCGTGGCTGACCCCCAGGGCGTTCAGTTTGAGGCGGGCCACGGCGCGGTCGATCTCCGGGGGCACGGGAATCACCTCCGCCGGAAGTGCTGAAGCCGCGGGGGTGGTAGAGGCACCGGCGTCCCGGCGGGTAGCGCCGGCACCTCCGCCGCCGCCGGCACCGTGGGCTCCACCGGCGTGGGTCACCACGTACTCCGCGCTCAGCGCCTGCACCGCAAAGCTGGTGTCCATGATCTCCGCGGGGTGGCCGTCGGCGGCGGAGATGTTCACGATCTTCCCGTCGGCGATGATGTTAATCCAGCGGCCGTCACTCTGGCGGTAGCCCTGCAGGTTCTCGCGCACCTCCACCGTCTCCGCCGATTGCGCGCGGAGCGCGTCCAGGGCGATCTCGTCGTAGAAGTGGCCGGCGTTGGCCAGGATCGCCCCGTCCTTCATCACGGCGAAGTGGTCCGGAGTGATCACGTCTTTCACGCCGGTGGTGGTGACAAAGAAGTCGCCCAGTCGGGCTGCCTCGGCCATGGGCATGACCCGATACCCGTCCATCACCGCTTCCAGCGCCTTTACCTCGTCCACCTCACACACGATCACCTGCGATCCCATGCCGGCGGCGCGCTCGGCGATGCCCCGGCCGCACCAGCCGTACCCGGCGATGACGATCGTCTGGCCGGTGACCACCAGGTTGGTAGTGCGCATGATCGCTTCCATCGTGCTTTGTCCGGTGCCGTAGCGGTTGTCGAACATATGCTTCATGAGCGCATCGTTCACGGCGATCACCGGGAATTTGAGCTGTCCCGCCTCCGCGCGAGCGCGATTGCGGAGCACCCCGGCGGTGGTCTCCTCGCAGCCGCCGAGGCAGCTGCCGGCGTACTGGGCGGCGCCCTCGTGGAGGTGGTGCACCAGATCGCCGCCGTCGTCGATCACCACGTGGGGCGTCACCTGCAGGGCGGTGAGCTGGTGGTGCTCAAACTCCTCCCGGGTAGCACCGCGCCAGGCGTAGACGTGGAGCCCACGATCGGCGAGCGCCGCCACCACGTCGTTCTTGGTGGAAAGCGGATTGCTGCCGGTGACGGACACCTGCGCCCCGCCGGCGGCCAGCACCAGCGCCAAGTAGGCGGTCTTGGCCTCCAGGTGGACGCTTACCGCCGCCCGCAGGCCGGCAAAGGGCTGCTCCCGGGAGAAGCGCTCCTCCAGGCCCCGGAGGATCGGCATGTTGCGCCGCACCCATTCGATCTTACGGTTTCCCTCCGCCGCCAGGGCGGCGTCCCGGATGATGTTGTCCGGCATATCCACGATAGTCCCACTGTTCACACTTGGCTCGCCCATCACATCGCCTCCACCACGGCCTTCACCAGCGCCACAAATTTATCGCGGACCATCCGTCCGGTTTCCATCACTTCCTCGTGGTTGAGCGGCTGATCGAGAATACCGGCGGCCATGTTGCTAATGGCACTGATCCCCAGGACACGGAGTCCCGCGTGAACCGCGGTGATCACCTCCGGCACGGTGGACATGCCCACCGCATCGGCCCCGAGGGTACAGAGCATGCGGATCTCGGCGGGCGTTTCAAAGCTGGGGCCCGGCATGTGGGCATATACGCCTTCCCGAACATCGATCCCCTGCTCCCCGGCCACGCGCTTGGCCAGCCGCCGCAGCTCCGGCGTGTAGGCGGTACTCATATCGTTGAAGCGGGGCCCCAGCTCATCGATATTGGGACCGCGTAAGGGGCTGTCGGTGAACAGTTTGATGTGGTCGCTGATGAGCATCAGATCACCCGGCAGGAAGCCCGCGTTCACCGCGCCGGCGGCGTTGGTGACCACCATCGTTTCCACTCCCAGCTGCTGCATCACCCGCACCGGAAAGACCACCTGCTCCATGGAGTAGCCCTCATAGTAGTGAAAGCGGCCCTGCATAATCACCAACTGCTTGCCGCCGAGCTCCCCAAACACCAGGCGCCCGGCGTGGCCCTCTACGGTACTCACCGGAAACCCGGGGATATCCGCGTAGTCGATCTTGGAAGCCTCGGGAATCTGATCACCGAGAACGCCGAGGCCACTGCCGAGAATGAGGCCCACCGTGGGCGTGCTGCCGGGTTTCCCGGAGATCTTCCCTGCGACATATTCGACGGCTTTTCGTACCGCCTCCATCCGTTGATCCATCAATCAGCTCCTTCAATCATACAAAAAAAAGATCGGCCCGCGGAGAACCGCGGCGCCGATCGTTTTGGGATGGAAGTCCGGGACGCCGTCAGGCGGCATCCCCACCTCCAGTACACGCCAGGTGGTTAGTCCAGGAGGTCCTGGATCTCGCCACGGGTCTGGGCGATTTCGATCTCTCCGGAGAGAATATCTTCCCGGGCCTGCGCCACAGCGTCTTTCACCGCTTGCGGCACCATATCGTCAAATCCGTGGAACGGAGCGATACCGGTGGCATCTTCCGCCAGACCGTAGGTCACCGTGCCGGACTGAAAGTTGTCGTTGGCAACGCTCTCGAGAACCGCATACACGGACTCAGGAATCTTCTTAATGGCGCTGGTGAGTACGGTATCCGGAGCAACCTCGTTCTGGTCGACGTCAACGCCGATTGCCAGCACACCGCTGTCACGGGCGGCCTCGATCACACCCAGTCCGGTAAGACCGGCAGCGTGGAACACGATATCCGCACCCTGCTCGATCATGGCAAGACCCGCCTCACGACCGCGCGCCTGGTCCACGAAGTCACCGGCGGTAACCGAGAGTACTTCCACATCGGGGTTGGCGTACTTGACACCCTGGATAAAGCCCACCTCAAAGCGCTCAACGGGCGGAATGAACATACCGAGGACAACACCAACCACGGGGTCGGAATTCAGCTTATCCGACGCGTCGGAGAACTCCGCGGTCATGTGTCCGGCAACTACACCGGCGAGAAAGCCGCTCTGTTCTTCTTTGTAGAGGATGCCCTGGAAGTTCGGAATGTCCGGGTCTCCGCCGATGTCAATTCCACCGAAGTAGGTGTCGGGGTTCATGCGGGCGGACTCTTTTACCGCTTCTTCCATGAGAAAACCCACGGCAAACACGATTTCCGCGCCATCCTCGGCAAGGCCGGTGAGGTTGGGGATGTAGTCGGTCTGCTGATTGGACTCAACAACCCGCGCCTCGAATCCGAGATCTTCTCCCATCTCCAGTCCGGCAAAGGCGCCATCGTTAAAGCTCTTGTCACCAAGACCACCCACGTCGGTTGCCATGGCGGCTACCATGGGCTCGTCACCCTGCGCCTCACCTTCTTCAGCTTGTCCTCCGGCAAACACCATCGCCGCCGCTACTACCAGTAGCAGCAATACATGCAACATCTTCTTCATCACTATCCCTCCTTTTGGGATTGGTTTGTTATCACCTGAGCATGAAGTATACACGCCCCTT
>CAYQRW010000181.1:0-2293 GCA_964419735.1 uncultured Spirochaeta sp. | reverse complement strand
GTCAGTCCTCAGTCCGCTCGATCATGAAATCGGTACCAACCGCCTTGGGGGGCCGGCTGCGGCGCACGAGGCCTGCCACGGCCACCACCGTCAGCACGTAGGGCAGCACGATGAACAGCTCCTCCGGCACGTTGAGTACCTGAAACACCTGAAAACGCACCTGCAACGCATCGGCCAGGCCGAAGAAGAGCGCCGCGATAAACGCGCCCACCGGATGCCAGCCGCCGGAGATCATCGCCGCCATGGCGATAAATCCACGGCCTCCGGTCATGCCCTCGGTAAAACTTACGTTACCCTCGATCGAAAGATACGCCCCGGCCATGCCACCTACGAGACCGCTTACCAGGACCCCGAGATAGCGCATCTTGTAAACCGACACCCCGATCGTCTCCAGTGCCAGGGGATGCTCCCCGGCGGCGCGGATATGCAGCCCCAGCTTAGTGCGGTTCAGGAACCAGGTGAACAGCGGAATCATAATAAAACCGAAGTACACGATGGGCGTCTGATTGAAAAGCATCTGTCCAAAGAGAGGAATGCTGGACAGCACCGGAATCGCCCAGCGATAGGCGGAGAGGCTCACCGGAATAGAGTCGGTGGTGCCCGGATGCCCCACGATCAGAATCATCAAATAGGCAGTGATTCCCAAGGCCAACACGTTGAGCACGGCGCCACTGACCACATGGTTCAGATGCAGGTTCACCGTGGCAAAGGCGTGGAGCATGCTGAAAATGCCCCCGAAAATGATCGCCGCCAGCAGGCCAAGCCAGGGGTTGCCGGTGGCGCCGGCCACGATCGCCGCGGTGAACGCCCCGATCGTCATGATCCCCTCCATGGCGATATTCACGATGCCCGAGCGCTCGCATACCACGGCGCCCATGGCGGCGAGACCGATGGGGGTGGCGTTCCGGACCATGGCGGACAGCAGGTTTACAAGAAAGTCATAGTCAAACATGTCAGGCCTCCTGCCCTTCAGCGGCGGCGATCTGTTCTCGGGCTGTCCGCTCGCGCTCTCGGCGGCGACGAACGTTGCCGATGGCGGTGTAGATGTAGCGGGCCACCACCAGGAAGAGAATCGTACCTTTCACGATCTCCACGATGGCGCTGGGAGTAGAGGTGGTACGCGCCATGAACTGGCCGCCCGCATCCAGCATACCCCACAGGAGCCCGGTAAAGATGACGCCGATCGGGTTTCCTCCGGCCAAGAGCGCCACGGAGATTCCGTTCCAGCCATATCCCGCCTGCAAGTTCTCGAATAACCGATGGTCGAGACCGTTCACCTGGTTAAACCCGGCAAGACCGGCGAGGAACCCGGCGATTAACAGCGCCCGAAAGATATTCTTCCCCACGGAAATGCCCTGCGCGCGAGCGGCGTCCTTGTTCTCTCCCACCGCGCGGATCTCGAACCCCCAGCTGGTATGGTACAGGACGTAATGAATGAAGAGTGCCACCACAATCGCGATCAGAATTCCCGTGTGCACCCGATAGTTGGCGTTGGGAAGAAACTGCGTGAAGCGTGGAAGGAAGGAATTTTCCAGAATCTCGGTAGTTACGTAGGGGTGGGTACTGTCGGCGGGGTCGCCACCGTTAGCCCGGATGAAAATGGGAGACAGGTAGCGGGCGGTATGCGCCAGCATCATCGTGGTAATCACCTCATGCGCCCCGGTGCGGACTTTGAGAAAGGCGGGAATAATCATCCAGATCGCTCCCAGCAGGCCGGCAAAGACAAACACCAGCGGAATGGTAACCAGCGCCGGCATCGCAATGCGCAGGCTCAACCAGGTGGCTGCCATGGCGCCCAGGTAGTACTGCCCCTCGGCTCCGATATTGAAGAGGCCCGCCTTGAAGGCGAACGCCACCGACAGCGCCGTGAAGATCAACGGCGCCGCGTTGAGCACCGAAATGTGCCAGTTGCGCACCAGACCGCCGAAGAACATCGCCCCGTAGGACTCGATCGGATCGTAGCCGGTGAGGAGCATAATCAGCCCCCCAATGATAATCGCCAAGGTGACGCCCATGAGGGGCACCGCCATCGTGCGGCCGGCACGGCGCACCAGCTCCTTGAACTCGGCGGTGCCGTTGAGCATCCGATAGCGCCACAGGTAGAGCGCTCCCGCGGCCACCAGCAGCCAGATCCCCCAGAAATATGAGGTTTCACCGCGCGACATCGTGGCACCCAGCCACAGAACTGTACCGGCAGCGCCGAGCACGAAGGTTGCAATCGAGAGTACTCCCGGAAGGGTAACGCTGAATCGTCGGTTCTCTGCTGAGCTCATGCACTCTGCTCCTTTTTGCC
>CAYQRW010000180.1:4309-7493 GCA_964419735.1 uncultured Spirochaeta sp. | reverse complement strand
GCACGTGAATACAGGTGATCGCGTGAAAGCTACCCTGCACGGTATCCAGAGCGGGGAGGGCGTCATGATGCAACGCTTCAGCGGGGATCGCGTAGCGCTGTCGTGCTTCGGCGAGCATCTCCGCCGAGCCGTCCACACCCTCTGCGGTATATCCACGATCACGCAGCCACGCCAGATCACGACCGGTACCGCAGCCCACGTCTAAGACCCGATCTTCAGGACGGAGGAGGGTCCGGAGGTGGTGGAGATGCGTCAGGTCCACGGAGTCATAGATCTCAGCGAGTTCCGTTGCGCGGGTGCGATAGTAGTCCTGGGTGGGCGAATCGTCGGACATATCCATATGACCGGACAATTGTAACCCGGAAATGCGCGGGGCTCTACGGAGGGAGGGTGGGAACCCTTCAGGCGGTCCGTCTCCGAACGGTTTGGGGAGCGGGCACCGCAGAACCCGACAGTTCGACCTATCATTCGCCGCAGATTTCCCATGACTTCCCCAAGCAGCGTGTCCCGTGGAGGTGTAGATACACCGGGAGGTACGATGAATATCAAGCGTGCGCACGACCGCTTTTTCCGGTCGTTCTTTGCTGACCCCGACCATCTGCAGGGGTTGTTGAGGGAGGCGCTACCGGTGGAGGTTGTGGCAACCCTGGATCTGCAGACGGTGAAGCTGGAACCGGGCACCTGGATTGATGAGAACAACCGAGATCACTTGTCGGATGTGGCGGCATCGGTTGAGGTTCGGAAGGGGGAACTGCCGGCGGGGAGGCGACTCGCCCGGGTTTACATCTTGATTGAGCATAAATCATGGCGAGACCCGGAGGCGCTGCTCCAGCTGCTGCGCTACATGGTGCAGGTCTGGACGGCCGAACGCCGGGGAACGGACGCGGGAGAGGAACCCGCCGAGGGTCATCAAGATTCGCGCGCGAGAGCCCCACGGGCGGCGCATCCACTCACACCGATTATCCCGATCCTGGTCTATCACGGGCCGCGCGGCAGGATGCCTGCATCCTTCAGCGAGCTGTTTGGCGAGGAGATACCGGAAGCACTGAAACGCTATCAGGTGGAGTTTGGCTCAGAGATACTGGACCTTGCCGGGACCCGGCGAGAAGAGCTTCGAGGGGACCCGGCATCGCGGGCAGCCCTGTGGTTGATGCGGAGTATCCGACGCAAGACTGATGACGTACTCCGTGAGTTACAGGCTGTCCTTGCGGGCGCGGAGCACCTATTGAGCGATGAGGAGTACCAGGCGCTTTCCCGCTATCTGCTGGAGACGAAAGAGTTGTCGATAGAGGAGCTGAGCGCTAAGATTGAAGCGTTGATGCACCAGGGCCGCATCAGGGAGGGGCTTTTGACTACGGCAGAACAGTTAATGAAGAAGGGCTTTGAAAAGGGTGAAGAGCTCGGTATTCGGAAAGGCGAAGAACTCGGCCGACAAAAAGGCGAGCAACAGGGTCTGCAGAAGGGACGCTACCAGGAACGCAGAGAGTTGGCCCGACAGATGCTCGCCGACGGTGAAGCTGTTGAGAAGATCCTGAGGTATACCCACCTCAACCGCGATGAGCTTCAGGAACTTGAGAGCGACACCCGCTAATTCGAGGTGCCTGTCTGGTGGGCCGCCTCCGAGCGGTTTGGGGAGCGGGCATCGCAGAACCCGGCAGTTCGATCTATCGGCCAGTGTCCCGGAAACACGGTTAGTCGCTGGGTGCTCGATGTGGGTGGGAGCTGAGACCGGACGGCGCGGACTTGTTTTTGCGTATCCCCCGCGCATAGACTGACTCCACGGTATGACGATAGACACGCCTCATATACCTAAGCTCGCGTCCCTTCTCCAGTTCCTTATCGCGGGTTCCCTGGTTGCTGTGGTAATTGCCTGCACCAATCCCATGGGATCTGGGAGTCGGACCGAGGATGACCCGCGAGTCGTGAGCGCGCGCGAGGCAGCCGCTGCGCTCAGCGAGGCGCGCACACAGTTGGGACAGCCCTATGAGTGGGCAGGTAACGGGCCCTACACCTACGATTGTTCCGGCCTGATCGTCTGGGCCTACCGGCAGGCCCTTGGCCAATCAGCGATCTTCCGTTGGGACGGTGAGTGGGTGAGAGATGTCACCATGGACGCCATGCATCGTTACGGTACTGAAGCAGTTCCTGACGACGAACTCCAGCCCGGCGACATCGTGTTTATCACCAATAGTAGCGACCGCATCACTCACGGCGGCCTGTTTGTACGCTGGATCAGCGATGATCAGTTCGAGTTCATGAACGCTTCCTCCTATTTCGGCGAGGTGGCCATCGATACGTGGCCGAGCGACGGAGAAAAACGGGACCAGTGGTACGTTGGGGCAGGGCGCTTAGTTGTTCCGGTTGCGGAGAGCTAACCGGCAAAAAACGAAGCCGTAAACCCGGAAGATGCGCTACACTGTGCAGCATTATGAAGCGTTCAATCAGTATTCTGCTTGTGGGAGAGTCGTGGGTGTCCACCAGCACCCATATCAAGGGATGGGATTTCTTTAGTAGCTCTGTGTACGAGGAGGGGCACGCCTATCTGCGGGAGGCGTTGTCCGGCGGGGAGTTTGCGTTTGCGCATATGCCCGGACACCGGGCGCCGCAGGACTTCCCGCTTACCCAGGAGGAGTTGGCGGCGTACGACGTGGTGATCATCAGTGATATCGGTGCCAACTCGCTCGTGCTCCACCCGGACGTATGGCTTCATGGGAAAACGGTGCCCAACCGGCTCATGCTGCTGAGAGACTGGGTCCATGGTGGGGGGAACCTGGTTATGTGCGGCGGGTATCTGTCGTTCTCCGGAATCTACGGCTCGGCCAAGTACTACCGCACTCCGGTGGAGGAGGTGCTGCCGGTCACGATGCATGAGCGGGACGACCGCGTGGAGGCGCCGCAGGGGGCCCGAACCACGGTCACCGCCGCCTCCCACCCGATTCTGGAAGGTGTCTCCGGCGAATGGCCGGCGTTACTCGGCTACAACGAAGTAGTGGCGAAAGACGAGGCCCAGGTGATTGCGGAAGTTGATGGACACCCCTTGATCGCCACCATGGAGGTGGGGTCCGGCCGCAGCATGGTGTGGACCTCCGATATCGGCCCCCATTGGTGCCCACAACCGTTTGTGGAATGGTCCGGTTACGCCCGGATCTGGCAGCAGACGATGAAGTGGCTGGTGCAGCGATAG
>CAYQRW010000180.1:0-4209 GCA_964419735.1 uncultured Spirochaeta sp. | reverse complement strand
CTTATTGAAATTCTAACATTCGGTAGGTATGTTGGGGAGATAACATACACTTTGAGGAGGATGAGTAGATGATTTCTAAGAATTCCAGGATGATCCTGGCGGTGGTGGCCCTGGTGTTGATTGTACCGGCGCTGAGCGCGCAATCGCTAAAGGGCATGAGCCTCAACGGCCAGACCGGACTGATCGGGATTCCCTCCGGTCGCATCGGCTGGGAGCGTTCCGCGGAACTGGGATTTGATCTCGGGTATCACGCGATCCTCGATGACGAGACTGCCAATATTCCCAAGGCGAGCATTAGCCTCTTCCGCGTGGGGGAGATCTCCTTTGCCTACGATACCAACACCGGCGAAGACAATGAGGACTTTATCATTGGTGGCAAAATTCAGCTCCCCACCGACCGCACCGCCGTGGCAGTAGGTGGCACCTTCCAGTCGTTGCAGACCGCCGGTGAAACGGATACGGCGCAACAGCTCTATCTCGCCGCCACCTATCCGGGGGATTTCTTTAACATGCCCGCCGAGACCACGTTTGCCGTGGGCAAGACGTTTGGTGATGCCCCAGGCGTGCCCGGTGACGAGGCGATCGACTTCGGTATGGGCTTTGATCTGCTCCTCTTTCCTGACATCTTCCAGGGCTACGTCCACTGGATTAACGACTTCGCCAACTTTAGCTACAGCCTGGATGCGGTGGGCGCCAACGCCGGGCAGCGAGGCGCCTTCAACACCGGTATCCGTATCGACCTGGCGGCCAACCCCAACCTGAGCCGGTACAAGTTTGTCATCGACGCGATGCTCACCGACGCGCTCGACGATAACCGCACCCTGGCCCTGGGGCTGGCGTTTGGTGCACCGATTCGCTGATCGGGCCCCGCAGAACCCCTCGGGTTCGATCTGAATCCACAGACCATCCTTCGGGATGGTCTTTTTTTGTGCAGCTCCCTGGCGTATACTGGCTGCCATGGAACAAGTAGTACTGCGCGCACAGGATCTGGACGAGTATCTCACGGAGAACGATCGTACCGTGGTGGCGGAAATGGATGACCTCTATGGGCAGGCGCTGGAGCGGATGAAGATCCTCAACAGTTCGCCCAACGAGCAGCGTCAGCACCGGGCCAAGCAGGAGCTCATCGAGTTGTACCAACAGATGGGGGACCGGATGCAGGAGCTCACCCAGGAGGAGCCGCGGATCAAAGTCTATTCCTTCCAGACTCCCCGAGCGGTTCACGGTGAGGCTTCCCGGCTGATCGCCAAGCTCCGCGACACGCGCACGCCTCACAGCGAGTTCGTCTACTACATCCAGCGCGCCTATGAGCTCCTGTTCAACCTGGCCTACGCGGCCCCCGACAACCACGACAAAAATCACCTCATCGTACGAACTCCCGTGACTGAACCGGTGCAGAACTTTGCCGTCCATAAGATTCCCGATGTAGACGGCGACCTGGAGAACACCGTCATGTGCGTCATGCTGCGGGGGGCGCTCCTGCCGTCGATGATCATGTCCAAGGAGATCCAGGAGTACACCTCCACCGGCTACGAAACCCCCTTTGCGCTGTTCCGAATCAGCCGGGATGACAGCAAACTGGAATCCAATATGGAGTACATCCTGGATCTGGATCGCTCCTTCTTTGACCTGGATTCCCTCCACGGCAAGGACCTGATCTTTGCCGATCCCATGAACGCCACCGGCGGCAGTCTGGTGACGATCGTGCAGTACCTGCACGGTCGCGGCATCCGTCCCCGGTCGGTGAAGTTCTTCAACGTGATTTCCGCCTTAAAAGGCAGCCTACGTATCGCCCGGGCGATCGAGGACGCCACGATCTACACGCTGTGGATGGACCCGGTCCTCAACGAGGCCGCCTATATCCTGCCGGGGCTGGGAGATGCCGGGGACCGGCTCAACGGGCGCGACGCGGAAGAGACCTCCCGCAACATTATCCAGCTCATCGCGGACTACGGCTCCACGATTTCTAATCTGTATCGGTCGCAGGTGAGACAGATCGAACAGACTGTTCTGGGGAGTACCACCGCCTCAAGAACGCGGGAGTAACCGATGCGTGCGGCGGTAGCGGCCCTTGTCCTCTTGATATCGCTGCTCCTCGTTGGGTGTCAGACTGACCTCTCCTCCCGGGAGCTGGCGGAAGAGTACTTCAACCTGGGAAACGCCTTCTTTGAACTGGGACGGTATCAGGATTCGTTCGACTATTACTCCCGCGCCATACGCCTCTCCGATGATATTCCGGCGGCGGGCTATAACCTGGCTCGACTGCACGAGCAGCGGGGAGAGTACGCTCAGGCGGTGCGCGTGCTGGAGGATCTGCTTGCGGAAGACCCGACCAATGGGCTCTACCGTGAGACGCGGGCGTTTGTGCGATTCCAGCAGGGGCAGCGTTCCGCCGCCCGGGAGGAATATGCCGAAATTATTGAGGAGTATCCCGCTCGGGTGCGTCTACGCTACAACCTGGGGGTTTTAGAGTTAGACGCGGGCAATGAGGACCGGGCGTATCGCGTCTTGGCGGAAGGCATCGATTTGGCAGAGGAGGACGCCGAGTATCGGTGGGTGCTGGCGGAGGCGGCCTTCCGAACGGACCGCGATGCGGAGGCGCTGGAGCATCTGGAGGTGTTTCGGGGACTCTCGGCGGATTCCCCTGATGAACTTGCGCGTCTGGCCATGCGCCAGGAGGAGTGGGGATTCTACCTGGCGTCGCTTGAGATCCTCGAGGAGATTCCCGAGACGGTGGACCGTGATCCAGAATTGTTGTTTGTCCGAGGGGTGGTGGAACTCCGTGCCACCGACGATTTTGATCGCGCGGTGGATTCGCTTGCGGCTGCGGTACGCAGCGGGTATGATCCCGAGCGAGAGGAGTTCACTGAGCTCTTAGAGTCGCTTTCCGAGGACGAGCGCCGTATCATCGAGGATCGGGTTCGTACCATCATGGAAGAGCTCGATTCCGCCGAAACCTGAGCCGGTGGGTGACCGGCGGAACCGGATCAATTCGAAGCGCCGTAACCGTCCACGCTATTCCAGCTTGAGCAGCGCCTTGAGATTCTCGAAGACCGTTTCCGGCTTGGGGGCGGCATCCAGATCTACCAGCTGTCCCCGGGAGCGATAGTACTCGATGAGCGGTTGCGTCTGCTCCCGGTAGACCCGGAGTCGGTTTTTGATGGAGTGCTCCGAGTCATCTTCCCGCTGAACAAGCGGCTCCCCGGTCACGTCATCTACTCCCTCGTTCTTAGGTGGGTTAAAGATGACATGGTACGTTCGTCCGCTGCCGGGGTGTACGCGCCGTCCGGAGAGGCGTCGTATCACTTCATCGTCATGTAGCTCAAAGTTGATCACGCGGTCCAGCTGCTGCATCTTCGCCAGGGCATCCGCCTGGGGAACGGTGCGGGGAAAACCGTCCAGGATGAAGCCACTCTGGGCGTCCGCCTGGGACAGGCGATCCTCTACCAGCTCGATCGTCAGGGTATCCGGTACCAGTTCTCCGCTGTCCAGGATCGCTTTTACCTTTTTCCCCAGTTCAGTCTGCTGCTTGATATTGGCCCGAAAGATATCCCCAGTGGAAATGTGGGGGATTCCGGAAAACTCGGCTAAGTCCGTAGCCATCGTTCCCTTGCCGGCTCCTGGCGGACCGAGAAATACTAACTTCATGATGCAACCTCCATGTGTGTGTTGTTTAATCTTAGGGTGACCGTCACCACAGGTCAAGAAATGGTCGTGCACGCATGAGACTTGTCTGTACGGGCCTAAAGTACTACCGTTTTCCTATGAGCATTTGGAACGAACTGAACGAGAACCTACGCCACTCCTCTCGTCAATGGCTAGATTGGGCCAAACAACACGCGCAGGACATTGGCGACGCCGGTATGCGCCACATTGAGCGCCAGGATCTGCTCTCTGAGCGCAAGCAACTTCTGCTACGGCTGGGGGAAGCCACGGCCGACCGGTTTCTCGTGGAGGATAAGAAAACGATCCGTCCCGATTCCCCCGGGGTACGAGAAATTTTGGAACGAATCTCCGCCATCGATGAGCGCCTTGTCGTGCTTTCAGTAGCAGACGAGGAGGGCGATGATGAACCGCCGGTGGAGAACAAGGAACAGGATTGAGTGGCGTGGTGGCTGCAAAGAAAACTTAATCACCGATTCGTGCTAACTAGCTTGACCAGAGCCGGAGGGTTCTGGTAAGTTCCGTCTCACGCCGCACGGGCAGGGC
>CAYQRW010000179.1:0-7529 GCA_964419735.1 uncultured Spirochaeta sp. | reverse complement strand
CGCTCATCATCCACGAACCGACCCAGAGACTCGCCGCCACGTATCGCCGCCCGGAGCTCCGCTTGAAGCTGATCGAGGTGGGTGAGGCGGGAGGCAAGCTGTTCCTCCGCGGTAGTACGCTCGCGCACGTCCGAAATACCGCCGTTGGTCAGAACCAAGCGTCGTGGCGCCGTGAGCGCGAGCGACGGGTCGTGGGTGGCCACCAGCACGATCTTCTCGGCACCTTGTAGGAGTCGAATCGCCTGGTGACGATCGATTCCGGCGTTTTCGATTTCGTCGATGAGAATAATGGGCGAGGAAGAAAGCAACGCCGTGTCGGCGATCATCAGCGCCCGTGATTGGCCGCCACTGAGCTCGGTGAGCTGACGGTCTTCCGCCATGGGCTCTCCGGTGAGCCGGTTGGCGCTGTCAACGATCTCCGTAAGGCGCTGGGGGGAGAGCATAACACCGCGACTCTCGGCGTGCAAATGGAGAAACTCGCCTACCGTTGCATCCATGACGAAGTTCATATTCTGCGACAGCTGCGCCACCAGGCGCCCACCGCCGGTGTAACGCCCTGCGAGATCAGGGGCCTCCCCGTTGACCAGTACCGAGCGCCCGGTGGGAGTATCTGAGCGTGCCAGCCATTCGATATCCGCCAACAGACGACTCTTGCCGCTACCGGTGGCACCGACAACGCAGACCACGTCTCCGCGGGTAAAGGTAAGCCGGGAGAACTGTTCCGGGGCTCGACTCTTGTCGTGTCCCGGAAGAATCGTGAGTGATTCGATGGACGTGGCCGGCGCGGTGGCGGGGGCATCGTCGTCCATCAAGGCCGCCAAGGCCTCTTGCGTTGAGGGAGTGCTCATGGGGAAATCTCCGGGGTGGTCAGATTCAGGGTGGTAACGTTGCCGATCTGGTGATCCGCGCCGATTCGCTGTTCACCGAGACAGTAGCTGCACACGGCGCTGGGCATCGGGTAGCGTAGGCGCGATCCCGTAACCGTGGCCTGTTCCGGCGCCTCGTCCCGCAGTAGGCGCGCGAGCTCGAAGGCACCCTGGCCGTTGAGCCCGTTCACCGGCAGGATGCGCGAGCGCGGGTTGGCCTCATGCACGCGGGAGGAGAAGACTTCCCGTTCCGCCTGACTCACCACATCGCCCTTGGTCACCACCACCACATCCGCCGTGCGCAGCATGGGCCCTACCTTCCGGGGCGCGTTGATGCCGCTAAGTACATCGATCACCGCTACCGCCATCACATCCTTAATGTGCGGGGAGCACCGGTTACAGAGCCCGGCGGACTCGGTGAACAGCACCGATACCGTTTGCTGTTGGCCCCAGGCCACCGTCTCTTCGATATTACTGGCGAAGTAGTGGTCGGGGCAGATCGATCCGGAGAGTCCCTTCTGTACCGGAATGCCCACCCGGGCGTAGCGTTCGTCGTCGTCGGTGCTGAGGCAGTCGAACTTGACCACCCCGGCGCTTACCTCCATCCGCTGCAGTTCAAGCACCGTTTTCAGGATGACGGCGGTCTTGCCGCAGGCCGGCGGCCCCGCCACGGTGATCAGTTTCATACCACCACCGCCTGGTGGCGTTCGGCGATGATTCGCTCGAAGGTGTCGGTGGTGCGCTGCAGGGTATCCGGGAGATCATCCGCGAGCAGCTGGTCCCACCCCGGCCACTGCAGCGGATGCTCTGTGGGGGAAAAGTCATCATTCTCCGGGTGCGTGCTGGGGAAGAGCCCCAGCTTGCTCAATACGCGGCTCATCGACTCCCCGGCGATCGTGTCGATCAGGGGTTGGATCTCCGGACGGTCACGCCGCGTCACGAGCAGAATCGGAGCTGCCAAAGCGCCGTCCTCCGGCCATACCGGAATGAGGGGGCTCGACTCGGTAATCGTCCGGGTGAAGAAATAGGGCATGATCGTGATCAGCGGCTGACCGCCACTCGAACCGCCACTCGAACCGCCGGAAGCGTCGGCCGAGCGGGCACCTGCCACCATCTGTGCCGGGTGCATCTGCTGGAACATGTTTCGAGCTAGCTGTTCTACGCCGGCCATGCCGAACGAGCGGTGCACTCCCAAGAGCAGCGCGTCAAAGAGATCGAAATCGCCCACCGGGAGCGCCAGGCTGTTTTCAAACTCCGGGGTGAGCACCTCGGCCCACGTCTGCGGAACGGGACGAGCTCCCAGTAGCGTGCGATTGACCATAAACACCGCCGGCACCACACCGACCACGGAGAAGCGGTGCTCCGGGTCCTGCAGGTCGTTGGTGCGGGCAAAGGCGTTCATCTCCTTCCAGCCGGTGCGATCAGCAAACGCTCCCTCCTGTCGCAGCCGTCGGAACCGATCGTCTGTGAAGAAGAGTCGGAACCCTGCGGAGAGAAATACCTCCGGAAGGTCCTGCGCCGTGGGATGTTCTCCGAGATTCTCCTCTATCCACTCCGTTCCGGTGTAGGCTGCCTGTAGGTCGAATTCGACGTCGATACCGGTGCTGGTGGTGAACTTCTGCGAGGCGGACTCCATCACCTGCGTCATGGGGACGCGAATGGGACAGGGGACGAGTCCCATGATGCGAACGGTGTTCGACCGGTGCCCGGAGGCGTCGTTGCCGGCGTGAGAATCCCCGGTGGCGGCGGCCTCACTATCCAACCCGATTCCCCTGCGAATCTGGGATAGAAAATCCTGCGGATCATATCCGCGGGCCAGGGCGGCCGCCTCAATTGTGATCGAAGATCCGAACTGCCGCCGCAGCGCGGGGTCCTCCATCCGACGGAATCCAGATCTTACCAATATCGAAATCGCCTGCGGATAGGTCTCAGTCAGGTCGAAGAGGGTCGTACTCTCGTCTATCATCATGGGAGTACGTTACACTGCGACTGGAATGTACGAATTGATCGAGGTCAAGTATGCCTGACTTTTTCGGAGATCTCACCTCACGCTCTCTGGAAATGCTGCAGGAGGTGGAGGGCCGGCGCACGGTAGCCGCCGGAACGATGCTCTTTCTCGAGGGCGAGGAGGGTACCACCGTCTATCGCCTGCTCTCCGGCTCGATCAGACTCTTTCGCAGTAGTCCCGATGGTCGCGAAGTGACGATTCACATGGTGGAGACGGGAGATCTTTTTGCGGAGATCGTACTCTTCGAGCGCGATACCTATCCCGTGAGCGCCGTAGCGGTGGAAAACTCCCTGGTGGCGATGATCCACCGTGATCGCATCCGCCGCCTCATGGCGGACGAGGGGTTTCGCGATGATTTCCTGAAAAACCTGGTGGGCAAGATGCGATTCTTGTCGCAACAGCTGTACGTACTCACCACCATGGACGTCAAGGATCGGCTGATCCGCTTTCTGGAAGTGCGCTACGGCCGCCGATCACAGATCACGTCGGAGTTATCAAAAAAAGACACCGCCGCCGCCATCTCAGTCAGACCGGAAACCCTCTCCCGAACTCTCGCTCAGTTGGAAGAAGATGGTCTCGTTACCTGGAAGGGTTCCCAGATCAAAGTCGCCCCGGATCTGTGGGATATGGTGGGATAGCAGGGAGCGCCTCATTCAGGCGGACCGCGGGGAGTGGTTCGCCAGGGAGGGATCTACACCCTCAGCTGCCGCGCTGCGAGCCACGACTAATCCGGGTTGTGGCGGCCCCGCCGGTGGGTTTGCCACTACTTCCTGAGCTGCCGCCTTTCACGGAGTCGCGCATAAACCGCGAACCGCCGCGGTCGCGCTTCTGCGGGTTTCCCGTTGCGCCGTCTTGCGCGGCATCTTCACCATCGGTGGCTTCCTCCGCGGCAGCTTCCGCTTTCCGCGCTTCCGCCGCTTCCGCCAGGGCTTTGGCCTCGGCGCGGCGATCCTCTTCGTAGTGGCAGTGTTTGTATTTCTTTCCGCTGCCACAGTGGCAGGGCTCGTTGCGTCCAAGTTTCATAGGGGTTCCTCTCTGTGTGCTACAGATTACACCGCCAGCGCGGGTTGTGTCTCTGGGAGCTTTGTAGGCGGCCGGCGCCGCCCGCTCCGGAGAACGGGCGGACCAGAGCCTTCGGTTCGAAGTAGTGAATCCGGTGCCGAGGCCGAGGGCTATCGGCTGAGGGTTAGCGGTTCTCCTGCAACTCCGTGACGAAATCGTAGGGGTAGGCCGGACCCGGCTCGCTGGCGCGGGTGAGCAGTTCCATGTCCGCGGCGGAGAGCGACCACCCCACGGAACCAAGATTCGTGGTGAGCTGCTCCAGGGTGCGCGCGCCCACGATCGGCGCGGTGACGCCGGGACGCTGCGTGAGCCAGTTAATCGCCACTTGGGAGGGTTCTTTCTCCACCCGCTCGGAGACCTCGATCAACGCATCGATCAGATGCCAGGTGGCGTCGGTGTTATAGCGGCTCCACTTTTCGTGCCAGCCTTCCTGTTCGGCCTGGTGGATGCGGGTGCCCTGAGGCGCGCCGTCCATGTCGCGGCGGAACTTTCCGGTAAGCCAGCCGCCGCGGAGCGGACTCCAGGGAATCACTCCCAGACCGTGGTCTTGGCAGACCGGCAGCACTTCCCACTCGGTGGTGCGCTCCAGCAGGTTGTACTGCGGCTGGTGGCACACGAACGGTTCCAGGCCGCGCTGCCGTTGCATGGTGAGCGCCCGCTCCAGCTGGTAGCCGGTGTAGTTGCTACTGCCCAGATAGCGCACCTTTCCGTCCTGCACGAGACGGTCCAAGGTGGTGAGCGTTTCCTCCAGTGGGGTGTACGGATCCCAGCAGTGTACCTGGTAGAGGTCGATGTAGTCGGTCTTGAGGCGGCGGAGACTGTCCTCCACGCTTTCCAGGATGTGCTTGCGGCTGACTCCGGCTTCATTGGGACCGGGCCCCATGGGAAAGCGGACCTTCGTGGCCAGGACGAAGTCACGGCGGTTCTTGCCGGCAAGCCACTCCCCCACGATCTCCTCGGAGGTACCCGTGGAGTAGACGTTGGCGGTATCCAGGAAGATTCCTCCCTGGGCGGCGTACTCGTCCATAATGCGGAAGGAGTCTTCTTTGGTGGTCTCTCGCCCGAACGTCATCGTTCCCAAGGCGAGTTCGCTCACGCGGAGTCCGCTCTTTCCGAGGAATGTGTACTGCATCGCTATTTTCTCCTGATGTGCGTTTCGATGGCGGCGGTGATCGTCTTGATCTCGCCCTCGCTTAAGAGCCACGTGCCGGCGGCGGCGTTGGCCTCGGCCTGGCTGGGACGCTTGGCGCCGACCAGCGCGGTGGTGATTCCCGGCTGCTGGAACGTCCAGTTGATCGCAACCTGGGCGGGAGTGACGCCACGTTTGGTGGCGATCATCTGTAGTTCATAGAGCAGCTTCTGAATACCGCTCCAGATCGGTTCTTTGAAGAAGTTATAAAACGCGGCCCGATTATCTCCCTCTTCAAACTCCGGGATCTCCTTGTACTTGCCGGTGAGGATACCCCCGGCCAGCGTCCCGTAACTTAAGATGCCCAGGTCGTGCTCGCGGGCGTAGGGGAGGACGTCGCCTTCAATGCGGCGATCCAGCATTGAGTACTGGGGCTGCGTACTGATGATTCCGCTCATACCCTGGATCTGTTCCAGCAGCTTTGGGGGAAAGTTGGACACCCCCAGGTAGCGAAACTTACCCGCCTGTTGGTGTTTGAGCAGTTCCGCCACGGTGTCTTCCAGCGGGGTGTCGGGATCGGGCCAGTGGATCTGGTACAGATCGATCGTGTCTACGTTGAGACGTCGCAGGGAATCGTCGATTTCCTGACGAATCGATTCCGGTTTTAGGTTACGGACGAAATCATCTGCGGTGCGAACGATGCCGCATTTGGTAGCCACCACTACCTTGTCTCGGCGACCCGATAGTGCTTTGCCTACTACTTCTTCCGCGTGGCCGGCGCCATAGGCGGGGGCGGTGTCGATGAGCGTGATGCCGTGATCGATTGCGGCCTGGATGGCAGCAACCGATTCATCGTCGTCGACGTGACCAAAAAAGTCGTCGCCCATCGCCCACGTTCCGAGTCCTACGGCGGACACGGCCAGATCTGAGGTTCCAAGTGTTCGTTGTTCCATATACCTATAAGCTTACGCCCATCACCGGCTACCGTCAAATCGGCCGCCCCCGCCTGCGCCGCCCCCGTCTCACGCGCCATGCCTCCAAAATCACCATTTGCGCGGCGACCGGGGATATACTATTCTTGGCAGTGAACGGTACATCATTTTGAAATTGAATATGCGCTTCTTCCGACCAGCGGTCCTGCTCGTTGTCATGACTGCGTCCGTACTCACCGGCTGCAGTCCTCGGCCAATTATTATTGGGTTCCAGGGCCCCCTCACGGGAACCGCCGCCGACCTCGGGGTGCAGGGCCGGAACGGTGCGCTCCTGGCGGTGGAAGCGATTAACGCCGGCGGCGGTGTGCGGGGGCGGGCGTTGCAGCTGGTTCCCCGGGACGACCGCAACGAGCGAGCGGTGGCACTGGAACTGGTCCAGGAGTTTCGGGACGAGAAGATCGAGGTCGTCGTGGGGCCGATGACCTCGGTGGCCGGGGTGGCGGTGGCTGAACGAGTCAGCACGGCGGGCCCGCTCTTCATCAGCCCCACCGTGTCCACTGCAGAGGTTTCTGATAAGAATGACTTCTTCTTTCGCATCCAGGGAGCCTCCGATCGCCCGGCATGGGTTTTTGGTCGCTTTGCTGCCGTTGAGTTGGGGGCGGAACGGGTAGCGGTCTTGGCGGACCGAGACAACGCGGAATACTCGGCTACCTACTTGGAGGCGTTTTCCCGGGGAGTTATCTCGGCAGGCAGTGAGGTTGTCTACACCGAGATGATGTCCTTTGCCGAGATGCACCGCTGGACTCGGATCGTCCGCACGATCTCCGAAGTAGACCCCGACACGGTACTGGTAGTTGCCTCCGCCTCCGGCACCGCCCGCTTTGCCCAGGCGGTGCTATCGGAGGGAAAAACGTGGCAGCTCCTGGGCAGCGGCTGGGCAGCCACGGAAATCTTACCGAAGCTGGGAGGGATTGCAGTTGAAGATATGCTGCTTGCCCGCATGTCCTATCGCCCCCTCACCGCCACGGAGTCCGGGGCGGAGTTCCGGGAGCGCTTCATGCGTCGCTTTGGCCGAGAACCATCCTTCGCGGCGAGCCAGGCGTATGATGCGGTCCTCCTTGTGGCTAATGCCCTCCAATCGGTGCCTCCCGCCGCCGATGCACTCCGGCAGGAACTATCGGGGCTGGAAGCGGTCGATACGTTGCTTGGTCCGGTAACCTTCAATGCGTTCGGCGATATTGAACCCTCGGCAACGATTGTCCGCGTGCACCAGGGTGCGTACGTACCGGTGACCGATTACGGTGAGGGTGTACAGCGGTGACGGGACCACACTGGTCCTTGGACCGAATTATCCGCACCACCATCCTGCGCTGGTTCTTGCTGCCGGTGGTGGTGATCCTTCTGTTTCAGTTCGCCTTCACTCTTGGCATTCAGCGTACCAGTGTCCAGGAACGTCATGTGCGGGACGCGGTGTGGCTGCAGGGCATAGTCGGTGTCTACCTGGAAGGGGTACACCAGATGCTCAATTTGGC
>CAYQRW010000178.1:0-7562 GCA_964419735.1 uncultured Spirochaeta sp. | reverse complement strand
ACAGGCCGAGCGGTTCTAGGACGGTGATTTTCATCCGTGCAGTATAGCATGGCTGTGTGAATACCGAATAAGAACGTCCGTTGAGATCTGAGCCGTGCGGCAGCTGCCGCCGGTGCCGGATTGGGCCTGATTACCGGATTTTTGACCGGAATCGCCGCGTTTCTGTCGGCGTACCAGCTCCCCGGCTTAGTAGTTTCTGCGCATCCTGGATATGGCTCTCAATGACGCGAAGATGATGACGAGAGTCGTTGCCGTATAGATGCCCGAGATCAGCAGTAGCGTAATAGTTCTGTCATCTTGAAATCGTAAATTTAGATCGAATCCGATGAGCCAAACATTAAACAAATACCAGAACAGAGATATTAAAGACATCTGTACATAGCTGCTTATTACTATGAGCCTGATACTTGTTCGATTTTTCGTTTCGACGAACGCGCCTGTCTTCATGATTGAGATAATTAGGAATGGAGGGATCAAAACGAAATAGTAGGGCGCGTTTTTATTGTATCCGTCTGCAAACGACATGAAGCTCCATGTGAGAGCTATGAAAACGATACATATCAGTGAATAGGATAATTTTCGATACATGTTCCGTGCCGTTTGCGTGCTATGAGCAATATTACGGAGAGTATAGAGGTGCGTCAATGAACCGTGCGATATCGCTTCCCACCGAGCAATCCTGTCGTTCGTGGCACCAGGGAGCTGGCGGAACGGCGGGCGGTGGAGTATGGTACCAGCGCGGAGGAGATCGCCCGCGGGATGGAGATGCCGTGACTTTGGGCGTGTGAGCAAGCATGAAAAACGATTTCACTTTTATTCTCGATCCATCCGATGAAGTGCCGGTGCTCTCGGTGAAGCATGGCAGTGGTACGGGCCCACTGCCCGATTACCGGTCTTATTCCGGGGCGGTGCGACGGGCGTTGCAGGAGTTTTCTCTTCTCCGTGACAAGCAATCCCGTTTTCTTTCCTGGGACATCGATACGACGGCGGGGGACCACTCCCTATACGATCCAGGGGGGAGGATGATCGCGATTGCGGCCGCTTCGGGGATGTTGCGAACAACATCCGGGACGGCGGTGGTTCCGCAGACTGACACCGCTCGCGTGATGGTTTCTGTCGTTCCTACGGAGGATGGGTCATGCGCGCTGAGACCGGAGGTTCCTGATCGTGTCGAAGACGCTGCCGGCGAAAACCTAACGGCGGTTGCACCGGACTATGTTCTGGCGGGAGATCGGCTGGTGCCCTGTGAGGATTTGGGTGCTCACTGGAAACAGGTGGATACCATTGGCAGAAAGGTCACACGTGAGGAGCTGCCGCTGTACCTGTCTCTGGTTCTCTCCCGGCTTCCCGGGCTCGGAATCGATTATTCCGGTTTTCGGACCGTTGCTACCAGCGCCCGCACCGCCGTTCCGGGGCTCCTGTTTCAAGAGATTGACGCGTATGGCTTTTTGCATATTCTGCCGGTATCGACCTTGCCGGGATATCCACCGGGATTCTTTGAGGAACAGGAGATTATCAAGGTGGTCGAGATCGACGAACATGAGAAGGAGATCTTTCTCTCAGAGGTGGTGTTTCCCCTTTCCCCGGCTGATGCATTTCGGAGACTCATTAAGAGAGAGGGTAAAACCAACCGGGACCAAGTTATGGAGGAGGATGGCCGGTTTATCCTCGCTCCCGAATACGCCGGGGATTTTCTCGGACGCAATATGGGACAGTTGGTTACCACCTTTTCTCTGTTTGAGGCGGACAAGCTCTCCCGTTACAAGATTCGTCACTTCCACCCACCGGTGCGTCTCAAGCTCGATCACGGGATCGACTTCTTCGAGGGGACCGCCACCGTGGAGATAGACGAGACCTCCTGGTCCTGGAGCAATTTCCTCGCCGAGTACCGGAAACACGGGTGTATCTCGCTTCCCGATGACACTCGTCTGTTTCCTTCTCCGGCGTCGGTCCAGCGGTTTGAGCGGCTCATCCATCTGGTACGAAAGTCCGGTGATGCCGCGGATGACCAGGAGAGCCGGATTGAGATCTCCTTTTTCGATCTGATGATGTTCAACCTGGAAGAAGAGGTTGAGGCGCCCCCGGATTTGCGGCGCCGGATCGAGTCCTTCTATCTTGGTTTCAATTCACTGGACAAGAAGGGTGGCACCTACGGCCTCGCGGAAAGCGCTCTCAGACCGTATCAAGTCTATGGGGTTCAGTGGATGGAGCACCTCTGCAGTCACGGGATTGGCGGCTGTCTAGCGGACGAGATGGGGCTCGGGAAGACCGTCCAGGTGATCTCGCTGCTGAAGAGAGCGTTCGTGGACGGTATGGACGGACCCGTTCTGATCGTTGCCCCGCGCTCGCTGATTTGGAACTGGCACAGGGAGTTGCAGCGCTTCGCCCCGGAGCTTCCCGTATACATCCACTATGGTTCGGATCGCACTACCGGCGAGATCGACCCAGCGGATGCACGGATTATCCTTACCACCTATTCTATTACCCGGATCGATATTGAGGAACTTCTGCCGATCGAGTTCTCGTATCTCATCTTGGACGAGTCTCAGCATATTAAGAATCTCAATGCGAAGCGGACGATGGCAATCCTTGGACTGAAGGCGCGTCACCGTTTGGCCCTGAGTGGTACTCCCGTTGAGAACAATCTCTCGGAACTCTTCAGTCTGTTCCGTTTCCTCAACCCATCCTTCTTTGGCAGCAAGAGCCAGTTTTCTCGGGAGTACGGCAAGCCTATCCAGGAAGAACGAGACGAGCAGGTACTGAAGGAACTCAAGCAGAAGATCTATCCATTCATGCTCCGGAGGCTGAAGCAGGATGTACTCAAGGATCTGCCGGAGAAAAGCGAGCAAACGCTCGTGGTTGACTTGGATCCCGCACACCTCGAGATCTATCACCGGCGTAGGGCATATCTGCGGGAGCGGATCGGCGAGGCTATCGAGAAGCACGGCATATTCAAGGCCTCATTTCTGATCTTGCAGTCGATGGCGGAACTGCGAAGACTGGCGGGGGTCCCCGAAGAAGACGGCGAGTATCCGGGGCGATCCGCTAAGCGGGAGCAACTTCTGGAGATGGTCGCGGATGTGCGGGGAAATGGCCACAAGTGCCTGATCTTCACCAATTTTTTGGCGGCGGTAGAGATGATCTCCGCCGATCTTCAGGAGGCGGGTATCGCTAACCTGGTCATGACGGGAGCTACCGGCAACCGCCATGATCTGGTTCACCGTTTCCAAACCGATCCGGAGATCGGAGCGTTTGTCATGACGCTAAAAACCGGCGGGGTGGGGCTCAATCTTACCGCGGCCGACTATGTCTTCATATACGACCCGTGGTGGAACCGGGCGGCGGAGAGTCAGGCGATTGATCGGACGCACCGAATCGGTCAGCAGAACCCGGTCTTCTCGTATCGGATTATCGCCCGAGACACGATTGAGGAGAAGATGCTGCAGTTGCAGGAGCAGAAAGCCGACCTGGCCTCAGCCATTCTCGCCTCCGATACCGAGGCGATGAAGGCGCTCAGCGAGGAGGACCTCCGGTTCCTCCTGGAAGAATAGGAACGGTACCATGGGACAACGAAAGAAGCGCGAACAGGTTCCGACTGATCTATTTGGGAATCCCATCGAGGATTCGGATGCGGATACTCCCGTGCATATCTCGCCGGAGATGGCGCAATATCGGGAGTACGTGAGTCGCTTCACCGTTGAGCAACTTCAACGGATTCGTAAGTGCCTGGGATTCGATTTCAAGACCGGCGACAAGAATGCCCTGGTATCCGCAACGCTCAGATTCTTCTCTTGGCTTGAGCAGGAGGAGCACTTCCAGGAGTGGTTCGCGTCGCTTCCGAGGTATCTTTCTCACGCCCTGGTTGAGGCGGCCTTCATGGGATATGCCGACGCGGAGCAGGTTGAAACCGCGGCGGGCAAGCCGGTATCGGTTGGCCCGAGCTTTTACCATTTCCATCGTCAGACGCCTAATCCCGCTCTTCGGCTTGGTTTGTTTGAGCTGTACAGCAGCTACGGTCGGAACCTTTTGGTCATGCCCCCGGTGTTCCGGAGACTGATGGCGTCGTTCTTACCCAAGCCTCCCTCGTACGCGGTAATGCCCAGCGCCGAGCAGGAGTTTAGCGGCTGGTCCGCGGAGGAAACGCTGTCCGAATCGATGCCCCTCTTGCTCAAATCGATCGATCAACTGATCTCGGATGAACGCCGGCACGAGAAGCTCCTTCGTCGGGGGCTCAACAAGACCGAGATAAAAGAGCTCAGAAAGAGCAGCGCGTTTCCGACGTTCCCGGTAGGCGTGAAGACGGGAATCGACCCAATCGAGTTAGTTGCGGGATTGGTGATGATCGATCCCTCCCAAATAGAGGGCATCCAGGATAAGGACGTGAGAGACTTCATTCAGGATCTGGTCACATCGTTCTTCACGATTCCCGAATCGGGACGAATCACGAGCTACTATCTGCTCATAGATTCGAGTTTCGAATTCTCAGTGTTGTGTCCCCATCTGAGTCGCGGTTCCGGTCCGAGACGCTACGCATCTCCGTTCCACCCGCATCCCTCGGCGAGATCGATATTCTACCAGCTGCTCACGAGCATGGCGGAATCTCGCATGTGGTATGACATGGATGAGACCGCCGAAGGTATTCGCATGCAAGCGCTTCAGTTCTCCTTGCTTCGGGATGGATACGGTGCCGCCGCTCTGATGCTGAAGGGGGAGGAATTGGATTTACCGGAGGGTAAGATAACGCTCGATTCCTGGGAGAATGGATTTGTACCGGATCTGTATCTGAGTCACTATCTGGTTACCAAGCCGCTCCTGAAAAGCTACTGCTACCTGATGGCATCTTTCGGGCTGTTAGAAATCCAGGAATACGAGCCTGAGAGCCGCCTGATCAAGAAGGGCAAACGCGTTCCCGTATCTCCCTCTGACGGCCTCGCCCGGGCACGCGTTACACCCTTCGGCGCGTGGTGTCTGGGTATCTCGCCGGAGAAGCCTGAGCTCCGTGAGGTTAGTTACGAGGCGATTGCCGACCGGGAGCTTCCTCTGGTTACCTATCGGGGACAGTCCCTTGAATGTAAGGTGTTCCTGGAGCGCATCGGCGACCAGATCGGCGAGGACCGCTTCCGGGTCAGTGAGGCGAGCTTCATTCGAGATTGTGAATCCGCGGCGGATATCGACCGCCGCATTGATGAGTTCCATCGACTTGTCACTCGGGAGCCCGCCGCCCATTGGCAGGAACTCTTCTCGCGGGTACGGGAGCGGGCGCGGCTCTTCGATGACGAAGAACTGTGCGTAATGATTCAACTACCCCAGGATCGGGAACTGCGCCGGGTGTTTTTGGAGGACAAGAAGGTCTCATCCCTGGTAGTTCGCGCGGAGGGAGGTCGCATCGCGGTAGCGCAGCGGAACTACAAGAAACTGCGTAAGGCGCTGGAGGAATACGGAGTCTTGAAAGGGTAGTAGGCCCCGAGGCCATATGTGGAGAATTATGGCACGCTTACCTTTACATATGCACTTGTGATGATTACAAATAGACTATGTCCGTACACGATGACCGCGACCGTTGGGAACGGGAGGTGGTGGATCCGGTTGTGAGCAAGCACCCGGAGCGCCATGATGGCGACCTCACTACCTCCTCCGGTATACCGCTCCGGCGCACATATACCCCGGCGGATGTGCCGGACCTTGCTGGTGATCATGTCGATATCGCCACCGCCTACACCGAAAAACTGGGATTTCCCGGGGAGTATCCCTACACTCGAGGGGTTCAGCCCACGATGTACCGCGGCCGGTACTGGACGATGCGCCAGTACGCGGGGTTTGGGAGCGCCAAAGAGACTAACGACCGCTTCCGGTACTTGCTGGATCAAGGTCAGACGGGGCTTTCGGTGGCGTTCGACCTGCCTACACAGATCGGCTACGATTCCGATCACTCCCTCTCGCTGGGAGAGGTGGGCAAAGTCGGGGTGGCGGTGGATACGCTGGCCGATATGGAGCTGCTCTTTGATCGGATTCCCCTGGACCAGGTGTCCACCTCGATGACGATCAACGCCCCGGCGGCGGTGCTGCTGGCGATGTACGTGGTGGTCGCCGAAAAGCAGGGAGTTTCCCGGAAACAGCTGCGAGGAACGATCCAAAACGATATCCTCAAAGAGTACATGGCTCGCGGAACGTACATCTTTCCTCCGGCTCCCTCGATGCGGCTGATCACCAATACGTTCCGCTTCTGTACCGAGGAAATGCCGCGGTGGAACAGCATCAGCATCTCCGGCTACCATATCCGTGAAGCGGGGGCTACGGCGGTGCAGGAGCTCGCCTTTACTCTGGCGGATGCGATCGCCTACGTGGAGGCGGCGCAGTCGGTGGGGCTGGACGTGGACGCCTTTGCTGGGAGGCTGTCGTTTTTCTTCAGTTCCGGGAGCGATCTGTTGGAGGAGGTGGCCAAGTTTCGAGCCGCCCGGCGGATGTGGGCGCGGATCATGAAGGAGCGCTTCGGGGCGCAGTCTGCCAAATCTCAGGCGATGCGCTTTCATGCGCAGACCAGTGGCGCCAGTCTCACGGCGCAGCAGCCCGACAACAACGTGGTCCGCGTAACGCTGCACGCCCTGGCGGCGGTCCTAGGTGGGGCGCAGAGCCTCCACACCAATTCCCGGGATGAGGCGCTGAGCCTGCCCACGGAGGATTCGGTGCGGATCGCCCTACGGACGCAGCAAATTCTGGCGTTGGAGAGCGGCGTCGCCGACACCGTGGACCCCCTGGCGGGTTCCTACGCGGTGGAGGCGCTCACCGATGAACTGGAGTCGCGGGCGCAGGAGTACCTGGACCGCATCGACCGTGAGGGGGGCATGCCGGCGGCGATCGAGCGGGGAACGCCCCAGAGTGAGATCGAAGAGGCGGCCTACCACTACCAGCGTCAGATCGAGGAGAAAGAACGGCTCATCGTGGGGATGAATATCCATGAAGGGCTGGGGGACAGCTGTATGGATATCATGTCCCACGACCAGGACGTCCATGACGCCCAGATCGCGCGCACCCGCGCGGTGAAGGATGGCCGCGATGAAGCTGCGCTGGCGCGGACGCTCCGCGATCTCACCGCTGCCGCTCAGGATGACGCGGCCGACCTCATGGAACCGATCATCGCGGCGGTTCGGGAGTACGCCACCCTCGGGGAGATCTGCGACACGCTGCGGAACGAGTTTGGCGAGTATCGCCAACACACGGTGGTATGAGGAATCGGTGGTATGAGGAATCGTAATGGAAGATGATATGAGTGAGGCAGTGCGAATTCTGATCGCCAAGCCAGGGCTCGACGGACACGACCGCGGCGCGAAGTATATCGCCCGGGCGCTCCGCGATGCCGGCTATGAGGTGATCTACACCGGAATTCGCCAGACGCCCGAGGCGATCGTGGATATGGCGATTCAGGAAGACGTGCAGTACGTTGGTCTGAGCCTCCTCTCCGGTGCGCATATGGCGCTATTTCCGCGGGTAGTGCAACTGCTGCGGGAACAGGAGGCCGAGGATATTATCGTTTTTGGTGGGGGCATTATTCCCAACCACGACGT
>CAYQRW010000177.1:0-7624 GCA_964419735.1 uncultured Spirochaeta sp. | reverse complement strand
GCCGTTTCCTGTCCGATGTCAGCGGCAACATCGCCCGCGCCGAGACCAACTGGCCACAAATACGATCCCGGCTGGATGCGGATGCTTCCGAATGACCAAGGAAGCGCTGCACGCGGAACTCTCCGGGGCCCGGACGGCTACGCTCGCGATAATCGACGCCGCTGATGAGGCGACTCGGTCCCGCATACCCGCGGGTCACACGTGGTCGGCGTTGATGGTGCTTGATCACCTGCGCATTCTCGACGAACAGGTTGTGGCGGTGGCGGAGCGTCTGGCGGCGCGCGCCCGGAAGGGTGGGGCGAGCGCGCCCCCAGCGGAGATTTCGGGGCTGCGCGAGCTTGATTCCTATGAGGAGGGCGTGATGGACGCTCCCGCCGTCCCCGGGATGGAACCGCGCGATCCCCCGCCGAAAACGGTCATGACGGATGCGGCGACGGCGCGAACCAGGCTGATTGCCCTACTGGAAGATGTGTGGGCGGTGGATTGCCGGGATCGGCGCTTCCCACATCCGTGGATCGGGCCGATGAACGCGTACGAGTGGCTTCTCTTCACGGCAGTCCACGAACGGGGCCACCACGCGCACCTGCGGGCGATTTGTGCCGCAGCGCAGGTGGGTTAACAGCGCGTTTCGTCACTGATCGGCCGTTTTGCGGGTACGTCTAATCCTTCGATGAGCCGCATGCCGGGAGCTCTTGAAGTTTTCCGACACGTGTCCATTCCTCAGTTTGGAGTCCGGGCCAGAACATGTGGTCATCTTTGCGTTCTGCGCCAAGACCGAAGAGATCACCCAGAGGTTGAACGACGTCTACGAAAAGATCGAAGACCAGCCTACACCCGAATCGCCGACCGAACCCTCAGTTGAAAGGATGAGAGAACTCACCAGAAATGACACGTGGTGACCTGTGGTGGGCCGATTTCGGGATACCCTTCGGCGGCGAAGCCGGATTCCGACGGCCGGTGCTCGTCGTACAGGATGATGCCTATACCCAGAGCAGGCTCAACACCGTAGTCGTCGTACCGCTCACGACGAACCTGGTATTAGAAGACGCCCCTGGAAATGTTTTCCTGTCGAAGGCGGAGTCTGGCTTGGCCAAAGACTCCGTCATTGTGGTGACGCAGCTTTCAGCAATCGGCAAGAAGAGACTGATAGACACCATCAGCAAAGTAACCCGGGAGACCATGGAAGATGTCGAAACTGGAATTGGTATGGTACTGGGTGTAGCGTAATTCGGGCGTTTTCGGTGTTTCTGGCGCAACACCTTTCGCGCGTTTCGTTCAGGAAAGTGCCTGCTCTCGAGTGGTCGAATGCGGAGCGTTCGGTTTGCGGCAGACGTCCATTTCTTCATATACGACATAGAACGTGCGACACTTTGGTGCAAACCTGGTGTTAGTGGGAGAAGCTATTGATTACGAATTGCGAGTGTCGGATAGGAGGCTTCGTATCCGCGGGAGAACTTCAGGTACCGTTGTACGCACCGTGTTCCAGACGATGTCGACGTTGATATGGTCGTACGCGTGGATCAGTCGGTCCCGCATGCCTACCATCGCTCTCCACGGGACTTCCCTGGAAGCTTGTGAACGCATACCGAAATAGCTTCTGTCAGGGAAGACCTGGCGACGCTCGGCTTCAGATCCTCTTCCAGGATCAAATCGACCGGTATACCGAGATCGGAACTGATGGTCTGTTCGAGATCGATGAGCTCGATGAGTCCGAACCGATAGGGCTTCTGAGCCATGACGAGAATATCGATATCGCTGTGCGCGGAGTGAGTACCACGCGCGCGGCTTCCAAACACCCGGATGGCGTCAATCCCGTAGCGGTCATGAAGCTCGCCTTTTCGTCTTCTGAGGTATTCAAGCGGTTCTGGTAGCGACCGTTTCATTACCTCGTAAGATTACCATAACGCCCTGAGGTACGGAATACCAGCGTCCTGTGATTTGACCGAGACATGTGTCTCGTTCGAATAGGGCTCGTTCTCGAAATCTCCAAGCACTTCAAGATGGACCTCAGGACATCCACGCTGAACCAGGACTCATCACGGTGAGGCCTGTCGAGTCACCGCGCAAGGGCTGGGCCGAAGCTGCCGCTGAACATCCTTCCGAGGGACTCTTGGACGAACCGACTCCTACAGAATTCGACACGAAAGAGTGGATCTGGTAGTGGTAGATGAACCAACCAGAGGGGATGTTTTTCTCGTTGATTTGAGTCCGACCCGAGACCGTGGAATCCAAAAGACGAGACCCTGCGTCGTTGTTTCGCCGGATGAACTCAATGCCAATATGGGCACTTTTATCATCGCGCCGTTGACCACCGGAGGTTATCCGTATCCATTCAGAGTAGCGTGTAGTTTCCAAGGTAAGTCCGGGCACGTCGTTCTGGATCAACTTCGGACAGTTGACCGTGGTCGATTGGTCAAACAGCTCGGCACTCTGGACAAGTCATCATTGGGAGAGTTGCGTGAAGTTCTTCAGGCAATGTTCGCTCCTTAGGTTCAGCATCGAACCTGCCGGTCCGCGAAGTCTCCAGGTAGTTCAAGAAAGACCTGAGGGAACTTTCGGCAAAAGCTTCGCTGAAGAGTCGTCGAAACGGATCGGGGGGCGGGCGAGCTCAGAACAGATTTGTTACCCCATACTCCGTAAAAACCGGATCCGAGGACACCACGGGTAATCGGTCATGGAGCGCCTGGGCGATGATCAACCGGTCAAAGGGATCCTTGTGAATCATCGGAAGGTCCAGCGTGCCGGCAGCGTGTTCCAGCGTGATTCCCTTAATGGAGATCGCGTTCTCCTGGAGTTGGGACTTGAAGAACGCCGCCGGATTGTCTGTTTTGACGGTGAGTTTCCCCGACCGAAGTTTGATGAAGATCTCCCACAGCCCGGCAATACTGAAAAGCAAGCGGTTATCCTCGTTCAGGAACACATTTCGCGCCTTGTCGTTTAAACGCGGATCATCGGAGATGATCCAGAGAAACACGTTCGTATCCAGAAGTACATCCATCAGACGTAATCCTCAAACCCCTCGGGAAGATCGTCGAAGTCCTCGGCAAGGGTGATCTTTCCCTTCGCCGTCCCCAGGGAGCGACGCGTTGCGGGCTGTTCCAGGGGAACGATCCGTACCAGCGGTTTGTTTCTCCGGGCAATGACGACCTCTTGCCCCGACAAGGCTTCCTCGATCAATCTCGACAACGTCGCCTTGGCTTCGTGAATCGTTACCGTACGCATAGCTAAAGCATATTATGACCATGTTTTATGGTCAAGTTTTCGACCCGAACCCCCAGAGTGAGAACACCTGAGCCTCGGTTCGAACGCCACTTGTAAACCGGCCTGCATTGAACGTAGCCGAACCGCCGCTGATTTCGAAATACATTCGCATCGATATCTCCTCGATATCGGAAGGTCACGTTCTCAGCGGTAAACATACCAGCGAGTACTTCCAGAACCGGTGGGGCTACAGGTATATCGTTTTCTGTCGTCGCCTGGCTGTTCATACTGTTGGTAATCGTGGTGCACTCCACAACCGGGACCTGTACCCAAATTGTGCACAGTTTGGCCTCAATAGGCGGAAAACTGACACTTCCTTTTCACTCTTCGCGCAAGATATTTAGAAGACTACCAACGTCGAAAGCTACGCTTTCAGTTCAGGTAAGTAGCTACTTTCGAGTCGGCGAACGCAGGGCGTTCAGTTCAGGGAGGTATCTACTCTCGAGTCGTCGAAAGCTGCGCTTTCGACTTACCCCGGACGCGATTCGAACGCGTGACCTGCTGCTTAGGAGGCAGCCGCTCTATCCAGCTGAGCTACCGGGGCGAGATGCCGGTGGCGCGGAACGCCCAGGGCGTCGGCGATGACCGGCGGGTCAACCTTATTCAATGGGGTGGCCCCGGTCAATCCCCGGCTCGGGGTGGGCACGGGGTAGAGTGGGACCGCGTCGGCTACGCCAGTTCGATGCGGAGCATGATGTCCTGGGCGGTGTTGCCAAAGTGGCGGCCGAAGAGGTTGATGCCACCGTGAAACTCGGCGTCCGGGGCGATTCCCACCCGGGCGGTGATTTTGGTGCGGGAGGAGAGGTCCAGGTCCGCAATAGTTACGTCGCTTGCGCGAACACCGTCCAGATAGGAGCCGTCGGCAGTGATCCGCCACTCCTTGAGGTAGCCGAACTGCGTGTTGTCCAGGCTCCACCATGAGGGCGTGAGCTGACCTCGTTTGCCTCCCATATCACCGGGAGAACGCCAGGTGCCGATTTCCAGTCCGCCGATCCACAAGGCGATGTCACTGGGCCAGCTATTCTTGTAGCCGGGAAACTCGGAGCAGAGCTCCATGCTCATGGTGACAGCGGTGGGCGTGTGTTGCGGAGGGATCTCGATGGGAAAGCTGTACTCCAGCCAGCCGTCGGTAAACCAGATCAGTTGCGCCGATCCGTGATGGGGGTCGAGAAAGCTTTCCACATGGTCGAACCGGCCGATGACGCCGGCTTCACTCACGATTCCGCAGGGCCCCTCGATATCGTAATCCGTGTAGAGGCCGATGGGCATTTCTATTTCGATCGAGGTGTCTTCGAGATTCTGGTGGCGGCCGTGGATCGGTACGATCGCTTCGTCGTAGGCGACGGAGCACATTTTGCGACTTCCCTTGGTTCCCGGTTCATTCCGGGTGGCGATGATCCCGGTGCGCTCAAGCATTTGTACGTTGACGGTACACGTGGATTGGGGGATGCCCAGATGGTTGGCCAGTTCCTGGATCGACTGCTCTCCCTCGGTGAGGGTGTTGATGATCTGTCTCCGCACCGGTGAAGCGAGTGCCTTAGCCAGCGTTTCCACTGAATCGTACTCAACGGTGAGTATGCGTCTTCTCATGGGCGCATAGTATCAAGTTTTTCCGATAATGATCTCCCGAATGGCAGAAATTTCGGCCTTTGCGGTGCGGTCGGCGTAGAGCAGTCCATTTACCTCCTGTTCGACATCGGTGAGTTGGGTGTAGGTGAATCCCGCCAGGTCGGAGCGATTCTGAACGGTTGTGACCAGTGCGTTCAATCGGGCCAAGAGTTCCTCCGGCGTCTTAGCAAGATTGTCGTATCCCCACGCGTCGTGACGGCTATCTTCCGGCCGCCGATATCCGGTACCGCCAAACTCGGTGACCATGCGCAACCGGCCCGCAGGGAGACGCACCGACCGAAAGGGACGACCATTCTCAAGGTATCCATTCCGGTTGGGGTCCGTTGAGCTCGTTCCGTCGGGAAAGGCGACTTCCAGGTCTCGCTGAAGCCGAGCCCCGTTGGGGGCGTAACTGTGAACTCCATAGACATCCCCCCCCACCTGTTCCCATCCGTCATTACCGATCACCAGGCGCTCCGGATCCAAGTCCCGTACCAGTTGGAGAAGCTCACCAACGAAGTGCTGTTGCTCCCGGTCGGTGTGAATATCGGGTATGCCCCAGGATTCATTGAACAAGGTCCAGGCGATGATGGAAGGATGCGCCCGGTCGCGACGAATCATTTCTACCGTGTGCGTGGTCAGGCTCTCCCGCGCGTCCTGGGAAAACTCGTAGGGCGAAGGAAGTTCTTCCCACACCAGGTAACCGAGGCGGTCGGCCCAGTAGTAGAACCGGGGATCTTCGATCTTGGCGTGCTTGCGGCATCCGTTAAAGCCCATGTCCTGGGCTATCTCGATGTCTCGGCGAATCGCGGCGTCGTCGGGGGCGGTGTAGTCCCCATCGGGCCAGTAGCCCTGATCCAGAATCAGCCGCTGATAGAGAGGTTTGCCGTTCAGGTGCAGCATGCCATCCACGATTTCCACCCGACGGAACCCGGTGTACGTGTGGATCTCGTCGGTGTCAGCGGAGAGGCCGGTGCCCGTGGAGAGATCGGTTTCATTAGATGCGCCGGCGTCGGCTGAGGGCGTCAGGCGCACGACAATATCGATCAGCTCCGGTGACTCCGGGGACCACAACGGCAGATCGGCGATATCGAAATGGAGTTGGGTCAGCGGAAACTGTACGGGAGCTTTGGCGGTGGCGAGTTCCGTTTCGCGATGCGAGAGCGTGACGGTGAGGGTGCCGTGGGTGGGATCCAGCGGGTGGACATCCACGGCGAGATGACCCGAGCCGCGGCCGGTGCCCAGGACGCTGGTCACTGATGGGCGCGGGATGACGCGGCTGATCCCCTGGTGTGGTGCAAACTCCAGCCATACCGACTGCCAGATGCCGCTGCACTCCCGGTACCAGCAGCTGAAAGGCGCTTGCCAGCTCTGTTTACCGCGGGGTTGACTGCGATCGAGACGGTCCTCCACCCGGAGGAGCACGGTGTTGTCACCGGATTGCACCAAGGCGGTAATCTCACAGCGAAACGGTGTGTACCCACCGCGATGTTTACCGGCGTAGGTGCCGTTAACCCAGAGGGTCGCCTCGAAATCTACCGCCCCAAAGGAGAGGAACGCGCGACGCTGGGCCTCCTGCGAACTCAAGGTAACCGTTTTGCGGTACCACATCACCGGGTGGTGGCCCGTCATCCCGATGCCGCTCCTGCTACTTTGCGGGCAGAAGGGTACCTCGATTGTCTGCTCAAAGGCAGGAACGGTGCCGGTGGCGTCTGCGGTGTGACGCGCGGGCCGCGGACGAATCGGCTCCTCGTCGTCTACGGCAAACTCCCATGGGCCGTTGAGACTTCTCCACGGGGTGCGGTGGTGAGCGGGGTTAGGTGTTTCTACGCGTGATCGTGCCATCGATACAACCCTCAAAATTTTTCCTTGATTATATATCAATCTAACGCTATAATCAAGCAATAACATCAGTAAAAACGGATATTAATTATGGTAAAACGGTTCGAAAATGTAGCAGCGTACTCGTTTCTCGGTCCCTTCCTTCTGATCTACGTGCTCTTCACGGTGTACCCGGTATTCCAGGCCCTGTGGATGAGCGCCTTCGACTGGGATCTGCTTTCAGCGAGCCGTGAGTTTCTCGGGTTGCAGAACTACCGGGAGATGTTCCTGGGAGATCCGTCGTTCTGGCGAACTTTAGGAAATACCGTGGTGTTTGTGTTGCTTTCTTCACCGTTGATTATCGGGGTGGGGTTACTGCTGGCGCTGGGGTTGAGCGGTCCCCGCGGCGGCTGGCTGCGGACGGTGTTTTTCAGCCCCTACGTTCTTTCGGTGGCGGTCACCACCCTCCTGTGGGGGTTCATGCTCAATCCGCAACAGGGACTCATCGGGGCTGCGCTCCAGGCGGTGGGGCTCCCACCATTGGCGTGGCTTACCAACCCAGATCTGGCGATGCACGGAATCGTCATCACTACCCTATGGTGGACGGTGGGATTTAACATGGTGCTCTTCATCGCCGGGCTCCAGGATATCGACGGATTCCTGTACGAGGCCGCCACGATCGATGGAGCAGGATCGGTCCGAAAGTTTTTCTCGATTACGTTACCCGGCCTCAAGCACACCCTCACTACCGTGGCGATCCTGCAGATCATCGCCTCGTTTCAGATTTTTGGTCAGGTCTACATCATGACCCGTGGCGGACCGGGGGGAGCGACGCGCGTACTCATCCAGTACATCTATGAGACCGGTTTTCGCGATTTCCGGTTGGGATACGCCTCGGCGATGTCGGTGGTGCTCTTCCTGGTGATGTTTGGAG
>CAYQRW010000176.1:0-7710 GCA_964419735.1 uncultured Spirochaeta sp. | reverse complement strand
CTGAATCGTCATTTCTTCCATATTCGATGATTGACATGGCCCCTTGGATTTCCTATAACTATCGTTCGACTCGTTGGATAATGACCTATGCTTGACAAACTGAGTGACCGTCTAACAGATAGCATGCGCTCCATCTCCGGTAAGAACCGCATCACGGAAAAGAACGTCCAAGATGTGGTGGAGGAGATCAAGGTAGCGCTCCTTGAAGCGGACGTGAGCCTGAAGGTGGTGCGGCGCTTCGTGAGTCGCACCCTTAGAGAAGCAACCGGCGAGGCGGTGCTTCGGTCGGTAACTCCGGGCCAGCAGTTTGTGAAGGTGGTCAACGATAAGCTCGTGGAGTTTCTCGGCGACGAGCGCCAGGATCTTAACCTGCGCGGACCGGATGTGGTCAGCGTTATTCTGTTTGCCGGTCTTCAAGGATCGGGAAAGACCACTACCGCTGCGAAGCTGGCGCGTCGGCTGGCGCGGGAAGGACGAAAGCCGCTGTTGGTGGCGGCTGATCTCGTGAGACCAGCGGCGGTTGATCAACTGCAGCAGCTTGGTGAGCAGATTGGAATCGCGGTGCACGCCGTCTCCGGTAGTTCTGATCCCGTTGCGGTGGTAAAAGGCGCTCAGAAACGTGCTAAGAAGGAGCTCTTCGATACGCTGATTATCGATACTGCGGGACGGATGCAGATCGACACAGCGCTCATGGAAGAGATCAGAGCCGTTTCCAAGGTGGCCAAACCCGATGAGCGCCTGCTGGTTGCCGACGCGATGACCGGTCAGAACGCGGTGGAAGTTGCCAAGGCGTTCCATGAAGAACTCGAGCTCACCGGGGTCATCCTGAGCAAGTTTGACAGTGACACCCGCGGCGGAGCGGCGCTTTCGATCAAGACGATCGCCGGAACACCGATTAAGTTCATCGGTACCGGCGAAAAACCGGAAGATCTGGAGCCGTTCTATCCGGATCGAATCGCCTCCCGAATCCTCGGAATGGGCGATGTCGTTTCGCTGGTCGAAAAGGCGCAGGAAACGATCGATGAGGATGAGGCGCTTCGCATTCAGCAAAAGATGGCGGGCGCCACCTTTACGCTGGAAGACTATCTGGAGCAGTTTCAGCGGGTGCAGAAGATGGGATCGGTACAGTCCCTGTTGGAGATGATTCCCGGTATGAAAGGCAACGTCGACCCGGATCAGGTTGATATGGGCCAAATGAAACGGGAAGAGGCGATTATTCTGTCGATGACGCTGGAAGAGCGAAGAAATCATCGCTTGATCGGCACGTCTCGTCGGAAGCGGATCGCTAAGGGAAGTGGTTCGTCGGTCTTTGAGGTGAATCAGCTGCTAAAGCGATTTGATAAGATGCGATCGATGATGAAGAAGATGACCAAGAATAAGAAGTATCAGGCTCAGCTCATGCAGCAGATGGGTCAGATGTAGGAACTCAGGAGGAATTGAATGAGCACCAAGATTAGACTGAAGCGGTTCGGCACCAAGAAACGCCCTTTCTACCGAATCGTAGTTATTGACTCGCACGCCGCCCGCGATGGACGCGCGCTGGAAGAGGTGGGAATTTACCACCCGATCGCCGAACAGGCGGAGAATCAGGTGCGGTTTGACGAGGAAAAGGTCCGGGCGTGGCTCGCAAAAGGCGCTCAACCTACGCGGACCGTGCGGAAGCTTCTGAACCGCAATAACGTAACGTTGGGCTGAAGGCGCTAATTGGGTATGGAAGACACAGTTGATCTCGAACGAGATCTCGTTGAATACATTGCGAAAGCGCTGGTGGATGAGCCTGACCATGTGCAAGTGAACATGATTGAAGGCGAAAAATCCACGATTCTTGAGCTTTCCGTCGCTTCCGATGATATCGGCAAGGTGATTGGGAAGCACGGGCGCATTGCCAAAGCGGTACGGACCGTACTGGCGGCGGTTTCTACGCGTACGGGAAAGCGTATCGTTCTGGAGATTCTGGATTAAGCTTCGAAGGCCATGGAAGACCTGATCATTGGCGTTCTGGGAAGACCGCACGGCGTACAGGGCGCACTGCGCATCCGATCCTACTCCGATGAAGTTGATCATTTTCTGGATCTGACGGAGCTGTCCTTGGAAAAGGACGGCCGTCGTCGGTCAGTCCCGGTGCGAGAGATGAAGGTTCACGGCCGGACACCGGTGGTATTCCTGGAAGGAGTGACTACTCCCGAAGAGGCGCAGACGTACACCGGGTGGCAGATACAGGTTCCCCGTGACCGCGCAGCTCCCCTGGAAGCGGATGAGTACTACTTTGCGGATCTCGTGGGGTCGTCAGTGTACAGCGACAACGGCTTTCACGGAACGGTGGTGGCAGTTGTAGAAGCGCCACAGGCGCCGCTGCTCGAGATCAGGTCGGGTGATCCCGCAGTAAAACCAGCGTTTGTGCCGTTTATGCAGGTCTATGTACGGAGCGTAGATCCCGAGGCAAAACGAATTGTTCTGGAGACACCGTGGATTCTCGATACAGAATAACGGTGCTCACGCTCTTCCCCGAGCTGGTGGAGCAGTACTTCGGTACGTCGATCGTCGGGAAGGCGGTGGATCGAGGGGCGTTGACCCCGGACGTAGTCAACATCCGGGATTTTGCCACCGATCGGCATCGAACGTGTGATGACGCGCCGTACGGTGGCGGTGCCGGTATGGTCCTCTTGCCGGAGCCGCTGGGGCGAGCGCTTGACTCGGTTGACGCGGAGCACCGGCATGTGGTATTTCCAAGCCCTTCCGGGAAGCCGTTTACGCAGGCTGTTGCGAAGCGGCTGTCTGAAATGGACGGCATGGTGCTGATCTGTGGTCGATACGAGGGGATTGACCAGAGAATCATCGACCACTACGTGGATGAAGAGCTTTCCATCGGGGACTATGTTGTATCCTCGGGGGAGCTGGCGTCGATGGTGATTATCGATGCGATGTATCGTTTGCGGGAAGGAATGCTCCGGCCGGAGAGCATTTCTGATGAGAGTTTTCAGGATGGTCTGCTTGAGTACCCGCATTATACGCGGCCTGAGGAGTATCGGGGACGGAAAGTTCCTGAGGTGCTTACCTCAGGACACCACGCCCACATTACCGCGTGGCGACGACAACAGAAACTGATCAGGACGGCCCGCAACCGTCGTGATCTGTTGGAGCAGGCGGATCTGAGTCCGGACGAGTATCGAGTTGTACAAGATTTGCTGGAGAAGGAGTAGAAGATGGATGCGATAAAGACGGTTGAAGCGCGACACATGAAAGATGAGGCCGAGACGTATCGGATCGGCGATACGGTGAAAGTCCACTTTCGCATCGTTGAGGGAAAGACGGAGCGGACCCAGATCTATGAAGGCTTGGTAATCGCGGAGAAGAACGCCGGTATTCGGCGTTCGATTACCGTGCGCAAGATCAGTTACGGTGTGGGTGTAGAGCGGGTCTTTCCGGTGCACAGTCCTCGGGTGCAGCGTATCGAAGTTGTTCGTCGCGGACGCGTCCGTCGTGCCAAACTGTACTACATCCGGGATCGGGTCGGTAAAGCGGCCAAGGTTCCGGAGCTGATCAAGAAAAAGGGCACCTGACTCAAGGACCAATGATAACACCGGAGGCGGGGAGTGTCGGATTTCCTGCGCGCCTCGTGGGGGGCCGTACCACTGCGGCTTCCCTGCGCTCCGGAGCAGTGGTCACACTCCGGACCGAACTCAGCACTCTCACCGGTCGCTTAGAACTGACTGGTCCCACCATGCGGCTGGCCCCCACCACGTCCGTGGAGATTCCGGTGGGCACGTCCGTTCGCCTGCTCGTCGTGGCGACCACGCCGCAGCTGCGGCTCAAACTGCTGCCCGACTCGGTACCGTCAGCGCTCATGAGTAATGCTGCTTCCAGTGCGGGGGCCCGGCACGCGGTGAGCGCCTTGGGGCTCAATCATGGCGGCGGGGTGGAGGAGCTCGTTCGCGCCCTGATCAATTCACAGCGAGAACTATCACCGGAGCTCGTGCGGCGCCTTGCCCAACGGATCGGACAGGACGTTCCGCAGCGGTTACGGCAACGACGCGCCCGCGCTCTGGTAGAACTTGCCGACCGGGAGATGGACACAGATGAGGATTCTGAGTCCGAGCACCAGCTGATTTCGCTTCTCACCGATGGTCGGTGGAGTTCCGGGGGACGCGGTGATCACCGGGAGCACCGTGATCGATCTGCACCGCGCCGACCCCTCACCTCACTCCAGACGTTTCTACGCCGCACCACACCTGATCCACGCCATGCTCTCCAACTGTTCAACCATCTTCGCAGCACCGGCGACTTGCAGTGGGTCGTCGTTCCGGTGGGAGCGCGTCAATCGGAAGCATCCACCACCGGTACACTCCGCGTGGGAATCGATCACCTGAACCACACTCCCAAGGCGGCAACCCTGGCCCTGGGCGTCGGGTTGGGCGTGTGGTGGTTCTCATGGGAGATAGGGGCGGACGGGGCTCGCCTCACCGCGTGGGAGGCTGCGGGAGATGCCCCACAGATACCGGAATCCCTACTTGCCCGGATGGGCGGAAGAGGCCATACTGGTATCAATCGGTATCAAAATGGAGATGGTTTTTCCGGAACGTCTTCAGAGGTAAATAAGCTGGGAGTTGATGAGTATGGATAATCCCGCGGCCGCTGCGATTCGGTATGACGACTCGCTTCCGGCGCCATTTGTGTTGGCTTCGGGTCGGGGAGAAGCCGCTCGGCGGCTTCTGGACGTGGCTCGGCGCCATGGGGTGCCGGTGACGGAGGTGCCTGAGCTTGCGGAGCGACTGGTAGTGTTAGATCCAGGGACGGTGATACCGGAGTCACTTTTTGTTCCTGTAGCCGAAGTCCTTTCGTTCGTTCTGGCAATGGACGAGAATGTAAGACAGACAAGAAACAATGAAAAAAATATCGGTCAGTGAACTGGAAGCGGGACAGCGTTTTTCAAGACCTGTCTACATGGATGAGGACAATCTCTTCGTGCCGGAGGGGCTTCCCATTAAGGAACGTGATATTGAGCGATTGCGCAAATGGGGCGTCCAGGAAGTGTACACCGACGGCGAACCGATTTCCGATGATCCGCAGCAGGCGCTCAATGCGTTTTTCCTGAAGGCGTTTACCAGTCCCGCACAGAAAGCGATTACCAAAGAGTATGGCGCCCTCAGAGATGCGTTAATGGAGTTCTTTGGACACATTAGATCCGGCGAAAGAGTGGAGCAGGAGGTAGTTACCGGATTGGTTGATCGGTTGCTGCGCATGCTCAACGGTGGCAGTGGTGACGTGATTCAATACATGCTGTATGGCATGCAGGGCGAGACTGGAGATATCGAGAACGCGTTGAACGCGGCGATTCTGTCCGCGCTGGTTGGCCAGAAGCTACAAATGGCGCGCCACCGGATCCTCTCACTGGTTACGGCGGGGTTGTTGCATGATGTGGGCATGATGCGCGTGAATCCCGAAATCGTGAACAAACAGGGAAAACTCACCCCGGAGGAGCGTCGTCAGATCCAGACGCACCCCGTGCACTCGTATCGGATTATTACCCGGGAATTAGGCTTTGGTGAAGAAGTGGGAATCCCCGCACTTCAACACCAGGAGCGCTGGGATGGAGCGGGATATCCCAGAAAACTAGCCCGTGATGCGATCCGGCTGGAGGCGCGGATCATCGCTGTAGCCGATTCTTTTGTGGCGATGGTTTCCAACAAGCCCTACCGCACCTCGATGATCGGCTACACCGCGATTCGGAACCTACTCAGCGATAACGGTACGCGCTTCGACCCGCAAGTACTTAAGGTCTTTATTCAGGTGCTTGGCATCTATCCAATCGGCAGTATCGTACTCCTCAGTGATAGCAGTGTTTGTCGTGTTATCGAGAACCGGAGCGCATCTCCCCTGAAACCACTGGTGAAGGTGATTATCGATGCTGAGGGGCATGAGTTTATCGAAGATAATGGACCCGAGGTTGACTTGGCGCAGAACAAACAACTCTTCATCGCGAAAGCGGTGGACGCGAACTCCCTGGCGGACCAGCACCGCACCGGGGCGTAAGCTCGGTAGGTGTCGATAGATGCCTCCCTCTCCCTCCTCACACGACCGCGGCCGCCTCGGGGAAGAGCGGGCCGCCACATATCTCTCCGCAAAAGGCTACAAGATTCTCGAACGCAACTTCAGAACTCGGTGGGGAGAGGTCGATATAGTATGTGAGACTGGACGGGAAATCGTGTTTGTCGAGGTGAAAAGCTGGCGATCATTAGATCATCGAGCGTTGGAGCAGGCGATAGATCGCCGGAAACAGCGTCGAATCGTGGGCGCCGCGCGAAGTTACCTTCACGATAGATCCGCCACTCTCCATGAAATGTCTGTGCGGTTTGACGTGATATTTGTGCCTGCTGATACGGGCCGAGTGCGTCATATCAGGGGAGCTTTTGACTCGGAATGGCCAGAGTAGCGCGTACGATTGACTACACACGAATCCGCCGTCTCCAGGAACAGATCGATGATCCTGAATACGTGGAGGGAGCAGTAGAGCGCCTAGCCGGAAGAATCACCGACCGGATCCTTGGCCTGGACGGCGCCCACCCCACGCTTCAGCGGGCGGAGAGATCTTCCAAGAACGACATCGCCCGCCTTCTGATGGAAGAGGAATAGCTTCCGCTCGATAGATCCACCAGCGCTTCCAGTACCGCGGGGTGTTCCGCGTTCCATACCCGTTCCGATAACTGCTGGGTTGCGCCGAGCAGCCGGGCGATCTCCTCGGGAGGATCGTTGCGTTTGACTGCCCTCAGAAGCGTTTCACCCACGGTGCGGTAATCGCTATCGGGGTCGCTTCCGGGAATATGCGCCAGCAGCTGAGCGGCGGAGGCGCGTACCGCCCCGTCGGTATCGATCCGCGCCGACTCCCGCAACTGTCCGCGGGCGGGCTCGCCGCCAAGGTCTGCAAGTACCTGCAACGCAAGCAGGCGGGTCGGGGCGTCTACAGAATAGTCCTCCGGAGTTTCGAGGATCCGATACTCCATGCCCAGCAAATCTACCACTAGGGGTGTCGCTGCCAGCCGCATGGAGGCGCGTCCGTAGGCATCAATATCAGAGCGAATCATCCGCAGCGCCTGGCGTTGGAGCCCGGGAGAACGGCTCTCCAGGCGCGCCCGGGTTTCCAGAGCACGGCGCTCCACCTCCGGCGAGACGGAGCCAACCGGTATCCAATCCGGCCCGTCGCGCGGTTCAGGGTGTTCATCGGCGGAGAGTCCCACCCAAGGCATTCCGCCGATCACCAGGCAGCACACGGTGAGGCGAAGACTGGACCGAAAAACGTGGTGCAATAACACGAAGTAGAAGCGTGCCGATGGGAGCGGGTCTTGTCAACGCGGCACCAGCGCAATAGTATACCAAGAATGTTGCGCGCACTGATGCCCGGCTCCTTTGATCCGCCCACAAACGGGCACCTCAACTTGATTGAACGAGCGGTAAATATCTATGACCATCTGGATATTGTCGTTGCTCAGAACTCCCAGAAGACGTACACCTTCGGTGCGGAGGAACGTCTGGAGATGATGAAGTCGCTCACTGCTCGGTGGGATTCCGTTGAGGTGCATCTCTGGGACCGGATGATTGTGGAGTTCGCGCGCCAGGTGGGGGCACGAATCATGATCCGCGGCGTACGCGCCCTCTCCGACTTCTCCTATGAGTTTGAACTTTCCATGCTGAATAAGGGGCTGGATCCGGAAATCG
>CAYQRW010000175.1:0-7763 GCA_964419735.1 uncultured Spirochaeta sp. | reverse complement strand
TGGCATCCTTCTTTCCACCGGGATTTGTCGAGCTGGCCCGCGTGACACCTCCGGAGTCTCGCAACGTCTCCGTATCGCTGGTCACCCCCGCCGCAGGCCTCGTAGGGGGCGGTCTAGTTCCCACCCTCCTGGGCCATTTAGGCGAACTGGGGGTATTCTCCCTCGGCTTTGTACTTTTGGGTCTCGCAATGCTCGGGAGCCTATGCTTTCTGCCGCTGCTTCCGGGACGGGAAGTGCGACAGCATCGCCCAAGCTCATAATACCGGGTCATGGAGACGTGCGCGCGATGTACACACCGTAGCTGTAGAACGCGCCGAACCGCTCATACATCTCGATCTCCCGCTCCTCGGCCGCCACGATCTCCCGCGCCTCGCGGCTGTCGCCGTTTCGAGCCAGGAACCCGGGAAAACTCTCCTGCAGGGGACGGTAGTAGTTGTCCAGCCAGCAATGCTGTGGCAGCGTGAAATACCCCAGGGGCAAGTAGCCGTTCCGCTCCAGGAGCTCCATCTTGGCGGAGGCCGTGCCGATCTCGGAATACTCGCCTCGCCAGTACGTGTCTATTTCTTGGGGGCGGGACGCGGAGAGCCAGGTGATTTCGGAAACAACAAGGATCCCCTGCGGTTTCAGAAACCGTCGCCACTCACGCAGACCGCGTTCAAAGCCCATGTTGTAGACTGCCCCCTCGGACCAGATCACATCGTAGGCCTCATCGGCCAACGGCAGCTGCTCCATCGAAGCACTCACCGTGCTAATACGTTCTGAAAGCCCTACCTGGCGTGCCCGTCTATCGAGTACCGCCAGGAAATCATCGAGAGCGTCTACCGCCGTGATGTGAGCATCTAACAATCGGGCCAGGGCGAGGGTCGGGGCGCCGGTACCGCAGCCGATATCGGCAACCTGCAGCGGCTTCGTACGATCGATTCCCGCCAGCTTCACCGCCAGTTCAGTCTCTTGATCGCCACCGGGGCCTTGCCGGTACATCTGCTTGTGAAGATCTACGAGCAACGCCATTTCGTCCATGGATTCACTCATCCAGTTCCTGCCTCGTCGCTGCGCTGCGACCGCCGTGGCGAGTAATCTCGATTGCGGCGTCGCGGGGGAAGCACAAAGAGAGAGATTACCACCACACCGCCAAACACCACGTAGATAAGTGTAAACAATTCGGGCGGTGCTTCAAAGAAGATCACCCGTTGTAACATGCGCGGAATAAACGGCAGATCCCCGGGGTTCTGCCCAGCTGCCAGCCGGAGATCCCGCTCCCACACGGTGAGCGGGCACGGCACCCCTAAGACTGCCTGCACGGCAACGATACCAATCGCCAGCAGATGGGCGTAGCGGAACCAGAGATTCCGAACCCACCGCCGGCGTAAGAGCCCACCGGCAACAATCGCAACCCATCCGCCGACTACAAACACCACGTAGGCAACATGTACGACGAGCAGGACATCAGCCAGAAACCGTATCACGCCTTACCTTAGATCTTTGGTGATGCCGCTACCCATCGCGGTGCACCGCATGGCATACGAGCCACGAGCCACCGTTTCTTAGAATACTAATCCCACGTTCACGCCGCCCATAACGGTATTGCCGTCCTGGTCAAAGTACAGCATCAGCGGCACATCGAGCTTAATCGGCCCCAGGTTCAGGCCCACGCCCCCGGTGACACGCGGGCGGAAGAACTGGGGAGACTCGGTATTGGTCACGCCGAAGCCGACGGAACCGGGTGTCGCAGATACATAATCATCCGCTTGCGGATCAGGGGTCACGTCGACAGACGCATCAGCTCCGAATACCATCTCGGACTCACCAAACACGAGGTCTACACCGGCGCCAAGATTCACATCAAGAAGCCACAGAACTCGTAGCCCAGTAGTCACCTCTAAAGGGATTGTATAGGTCTTGGACTCGATCGCTGCGGTCAATCTTGGCGATACCTCCAGCGTAGCAAGAATTGCGTTTTCGGAAGCAGTCAATCCCGCAAGGATAGCTGGATCATCAATACCGGCGTCTCCGTACGTCAGTTCCTGCCTAAACGCCTGCTCCGTCACTTCTACTGTCAGATTCGTTTCGTTTCTCTGATACATGAAACCGCTGCCCAGCGTAAGTCCCCGCCATCGGACAAATCCCAGAGGAAGTGACCGACTCTTCAGCAATTGGTAATCCGCACCAATCCCCACACTCAAGGCGCTAAATGAAATCTCGTCCGTAAGATCACCCTCCGCGATGTTGGCATACCCGAGCTTCGCATTTACTCGGGTTCGTGGGATCCACCTGCTCAAGTTGACTCCCAGTGACGCGGTTATCGGCTGAATGGCCGCTCCAAAGTAGATATCTCCTTCGTTTTCCAGGTCAGCCACAGCACCTTCAATTGCACTTAGATCAATTCCAGGAGTGGCTATCGCACCTCCGGTCCCGACAATCAGTGCAAACGCTCGAAAATCACTGAACGCCCGTTGCGTCCCGAGGTGTGACGCAGCTGATCCAGCGTTGGCTGCAGCCAGGGCTAGTTGGGGTAAGCTAGAAAACCGCTGCAAATCGTCATTGTTCTCGATGTCGCTGGTGAGTGATCCGATCGGAGAATCTGGATCAGTGGCCTCCAACAGATTATTCAGTTCCGTCGCATCTATGCCAACATCAGTCAACCGATCTCCAAACACAAAGGTCGGTGGATCGATAGTCACGTCAATCGAACTCTGCGCCCCCGCAGAAAAGCCGATACCGACGATTAGCAATAGTAGCAACCCGGATCGTGTAATTCTCATGTGTTTCCCCCTCATGTGCTCAGGTCGGTTTAGAACCGACAACTATACAGTAGCCCACTTGGGCGGGGAATTCAAACGTTCATTGTGCGAACGTTGGCCACCAGCGTGGCGATCTGTTGCTCGGTGGCGGCGGGCCAGCCGCCGGTGGGCCGGGTGAGGTCCGCGGCGATCGATACCGGAGGTCCTGAGAGCACCACCACCCGATCCGCTATGGCCAGCACGAACTCCAGGTCGTGGGAGGCGACGATGGTGAGCGCCTGGTGCTGATGAATTACCATCTTAAGCTCCTCGGTGAGGTCGGCGCGGTGGTAAGGATCGATGCCGGAGAGCGGTTCGTCGATGAGGAGAATCTCGGGACCACGATGGATCGCCCGCGCCACGGCTACCCGCTGCTGCATGCCACCACTAAGCTCATGAGGATAGGCCCCCCCGATGTCGGTGAGACCCACGCGGGCCAGCGTCTGCCGGGCACCCCACCGGTCGAGACTTCGGTGGCCGCTGTTATGGTCCGCGTGCGCGCCGACGATCATCACGTTTTCCTCGGCGGTTCGCCAGGGGAGCAGCCGCGGTTCCTGGAAGACCATGCCCACGCGAGGCGGCGCTTCCCGCTGTGGTACCCACCGCACGGTGCCCGAGCTCGGCGCCACGCCCCCAGCGCAGACCGTGAGTAAGGTGGTCTTACCGATTCCCGAGGGCCCCACCACAGCAGTGACGTGCTCGCGCGCAAAAGAAACCGAGAAGTTATCCAACAGCGGAGTGTGGTCCCAGGCAAAAGAAACGTGGTCCAGCTCCAGGGACTCCAGAGAGTTTCGCCCCGGCTCTGAGCGCCGTGAAGACACCTGGCGTGGAGGGACGCCTTCCGTGGGGGGGGCGTCCTGTCGTATCTTCCACCGATAGGTGACGCTCCGCTCCTGCAACCGTCGGATCACCCAGTCCGACACCCCCGCCAGGACGATGAGGACGATCGTCCACGCCAGGACGCGTTCCGTTTCCAGATAGAGCCGCGCCTCCCCCATGCGCGCGCCGATTCCCACGGCGGGACTGGAGAGTACCTCCGCCGCCACGGTAACTTTCCAGGCGATTCCCGCGGCGGAGCGCACGCCCCCCAGCGTTCCGTGGAGCGATCCCGGCACCCACAGATGAACGATCCGCGCCACCGAGCCGATCCCATGGACGCGGGTCATTTCCTCCAGACGGGGGTCCACCGCGGAAACGGCAGTTCGAGCTGCGTCCGTAACGATCGGCAGCGCCATAAGGACCGCCACGAAGACCGGGACCGTTCCGCTGGAAAACCAGATAACCGCCACGAGGATCACTGAAATGAACGGAATCGCCCGGACGGTGAGGATAAACGGCCGGGTCAGCGCGTACACCACGGCGTTGCGGCCGGCTACCAGCCCCAGGGGTACGCCCACCACCGTTGCCAGGGCGATCGCCCCCACTCCCCGAAGCACCGTCGCCCCCACCTGGCGAAGAAATCCGGCGGTGGTGAGCTCCCGGGCGGTGACGAGCAACACCTCATGGGGATATGGCAGCGCCACACTGACGCCGGTTATTGCGGCGGCGATCCACCACACCGCGAGCGGCACCAGAGCCCCCAAGACCCGAGACACCGTGAGCATCCCCCGGGATGGTGGCGCACCGGGGCGGGTCATGTCACCAGGAACCGAAAGTAGCGTTTCTTGCCGGCGCGCAGGATCAGGGTCGCGGACGCCGTATCTTCCTCGCCGTGGCCGGCAGCCCAGCTCCCGTCGATCACCGCCTCGATGTCGCTGACTTTGGTGTCGTTAATGCGGGCGCCCCCCTGCTGAACCAGACGGCGGGCCTCGCTCTTGCTCGCCGAGAGGCCGGCGCGCTGGAAGAGCTCCAGCACGGGGATTCCCGCCTGCAGGTCCGCGGCGTCAAGCTCACCGGAGGGCATGGCATCGGGATTTCCCCCAGCTCCGCCGCCTCCGGCAAAGAGCGCCCGGGCAGCGTCTCGGGCCTTCTTGGCCTCCGGCCAACTGTGTACCAGCGCGGTGATCTCGGTGGCCAGGCGCTCCTTGGCGGCGTTAATAGCGGCGGCATCAGTAGACGCGGCGTCACTGGAGGCGGCGTCACCAGACGGGTCGTCTGCCCCGTCAATACCGACCATGATCTCATCGATCTCCTCGATGGTGAGAAAGGTATACAGGCGAAGAAACTTGCGGACGTCCGCGTCGGGCACGTTGCGCCAGTACTGGAAGAAATCGTAGGGGGTGACGCGCTGAGGATCGAGAAAGACCGCGCCCGCTTCGCTCTTGCCCATTTTCTTGCCGTCCGCCCGGGTCACCAGCGGAAAGGTCAGCCCGAAGCTCTCCACCTCGTGCCCTTCGATCCGGCGGATCAGATCCGCCCCAGCGACGATATTGCCCCACTGGTCGTCGCCACCGATCTGCAGCGTACAACCCCGCGTCTGGTAGAGCTTGAGAAAGTCATAGCTCTGCAGGAGCTGGTAGTTGAACTCGATAAAAGAGAGCCCTTGCTCCAGGCGCTTCTTGTAGGACTCGAAGGTGAGCATCTTGTTCACCGAGAAATGGCGGCCGATATCCCGAAGAAACTCGATGTAGTTGAGGCCCGCCAGCCACTCGGCGTTGTCTACCATGGTAAAGGTGACGTTGCGGGTATCGAGGAACCGTTGTATTTGTGCCCCGATCGCTGTGGCGTTGGCGTTGATCTGCTCCACGGAGAGCATCTTGCGCATCTCCGTCTTGCCGGAGGGATCCCCGATGCGGGCGGTGCCGCCGCCCACGATCACGATACCCCGGTGCCCAAACTCCGCCAGATGCGCCAGAGCGTAAATCGGAATCAGGTGCCCCACGTGAAGCGACTCCCCGGTGGGATCGACACCCACGTAGAACGTCATGGGCCCGCTGTCGAGACGCTCTCGGAGTCGATCCTCATCGGTGCACTGCGCGTAAAAGCCACGCGCCTGGAGCCGTTCCAGGGCGCCGGGGCGGTGCGGTGCCGATGCAGCGGGCGTCTGGGCGGCCGCGCCGCTCGGATCGGCACCCGCGCCGCCCTTCGCCCCGGCTGCCGCCGCCCCCGACCCAGCTGCCGGGCGTCCCGCAGCCTTCGGTTCGTCCACCATCAGCTACCTACCCGCTTGTACTCTTTCATCGCCTGGCGAATCGTGGCGGTGAGCTCGGCCACGGGAATTCGCACCTGCTCCATGGAATCGCGGTAGCGTAACGTCACCGTATCGTCGCTCATCGTATCGTAGTCGATCGTGAGACAGTACGGTGTGCCCACCTCATCTTGCCGGCGATAGCGGCGACCGATCGCCCCGGACTGATCGTAGAAGGTGGCAAAATCCTCCCGAAGTTCCGTTTCGATCTCCCGCGCCTTCTCCGCCAGACCGTCCTTCTTTACCAGCGGGAACACCGCTACCTGAATCGGGGCGATCTTGGGGTGAAAGTGAAGCACGGTGCGGACATCGTTTTCGCCAACCTCTTCCTCTTCATAGGCGTCGGAGAGCACCATCAGGACACTCCGGGTGAGGCCGGCGGAGGTCTCCACGATGTAGGGGATGTAGCGCTCCTTGGTCTCTTCCTCCAGATAGTTGATCTCCTTACCGGAGAACTCACTGTGGCGCGAGAGGTCGTAGTCGGTGCGGTTGTGAATACCCTCGAGTTCCTGCCAGCCGAAGGGAAACTCGTACTGAATGTCAAAGGCGGCTTTGGCGTAGTGCGCCAGTTCGTCGGGGCCGTGCTCCTCGAAGCGCAGGCGGTCCATGCGGATACCGAGCTTGTCGTAGTAGTTCATCCGCTCCGCTTTCCAGTACTCGAACCACTTGTCGTCTTCCCCGGGCTTCACGAAGTACTGCATCTCCATCTGCTCAAACTCGACGGTGCGGAAGATGAAGTTCTTGGTGACGATTTCGTTGCGGAACGCCTTTCCCACCTGGGCGATACCAAAGGGGATCTTTACCCGGGAGGTCTGCACCACGTTCTTGAAGTTGACGTAGATGCCCTGGGCGGTTTCCGGTCTAAGGTAGACCTTGGTGCCGGATGCGGTTGATGGGCCCAGGTGCGTCTCGAACATCAGGTTGAACTGGCGCGGCTCCGAAAGGGGATTGCCGTTGGGGCTGGTCTTGGTGTCACGCTGCTCCTCGGTGAGGTGGTCCCAGCGGTAGCGCTCATTGGTGACGGTGTCTTCCACCATCATGTCCGCAAAGTTCTCCACGTGGCCCGAGGCCTTCCACACGGTGGGGTGCATCAGAATCGCCGCATCCAGTCCCACGATGTTATCGTGGAGTTGGGTCATTTCCTTCCACCAGAAGCGCTGCAGGTTTGCTTTGAGTTCAACCCCCAGCGGACCGTAGTCCCAAGCTGATGCGAGTCCGCCATAGATTTCCGATGAAGGAAAGATAAATCCCCGTCGCTTAGAGAGGCTGACGATCTTGTCCATCGTTTTGGGGTCGACTGGTTTCGGGTCGCCTGTCTTGGAGTGGCCTGTCTTGGGGGTATCGCTCATGTCGTGCTCCTTGTGTTTTCGTCTGCGGCAGCCTCGAGTACCGCCCGTGCTCCAGCAATTCGCCGCAGCGTCTCGTCCATTCCCAGCTCGCGAATGCTTCCCACCAGCGGTGGAGAAACTTTGCTTCCGGTAATGGCCACGCGGAGCGGCATCATCAGATTTCCCAGCTTTGTTCCTTGTTCCTCGGCGGCCTGCCGTAACGCCTCATTGTGCGCTTCCTCGGCGGCCTCGTCTCCGGGGGCGGGAAGGGGCTCGTTCTTGAGGACCTCCGTGGCAGCGTCCAACCACTGCAACGCCTCGGCGGCGGTGGCTTTCTTGGGTATCAGATCCTCCACGGACCATTCGGTCACGTCATCGTAGACAAACCGCAACAGCTCGGTCACGTCGGCGAGCGTTTTGAGCCGCTCCTTAATGAGGGGCAGCAGCGCCGCCAGGCGGGCGCGATCGGCCTCGGGGGCGGCACCGTTATCGGCTACGGAGCCCGTATCGGCACCGGAACCGTGATCG
>CAYQRW010000174.1:0-7811 GCA_964419735.1 uncultured Spirochaeta sp. | reverse complement strand
GCAGCTCGTACTTCCGTGAGTTGCTCCTGCGGGTCGTGCTCCGTGGGTTGCTGCTGGGGGCGCGGAAGCTCACCGGCTCGCAGAACTCCCTCCAGAAGCTGTCCCGTGGTCCGGCGATACTCGGTAATCCGTGATCGGACTTCCTCCACTTTTCGCCCAGCGCCCCATTGCGTGTAGAGCCCTTCCGCCACACGCAGGCGTTCTATCGCTTTCGGCATAATGGGACTTCGGCGAACCAGGACTTCCGCGTGGCGCTCGGTGATGAACGCGGCATCATGAATGTGCCCATTAAATATGGCCAGCTCCGTGGCATACCGAAACGTGCGATCCGCCGGACGCAGCAATCCCGCATGCAGCAATCGTTCCGCCCGGATCGCGGCGTAGCGATGGTTCCCTGGGGCACTGTCCGAAACCTCCCGCAGGCGCCGCCCGAACTCCCGAGCCTCGCGAGGAATACCCAGTCTCCAGGCGAACATGGAATGCAAGAACCACGCCCAGGTGGGATCTACCAGAAACTCAACGAGCTTCGATGCGTGATCCACCGCTCTCAATCGATTCAACGCAAGTTCCGGAGGACCATGGAACGCGGCCAGCAAGGCTCGCAGGAATCCCAAACCCGCCAGTCCCAGGGTGTCACCGGTGCTCTGGAGTTGCGCTTCCAGCTCCGCTTCCGTGCAGATATGACCGGTAACGGCCAGGGGATCCGGCGTGTCGCCAATGAGAACGAGGGCGGCCTGGGCAAACTTGCCCATTGCCCGGGAAATCCGTTTTAGGCCGCGGGATTCCACGCCGCGGCGGTAGTGCTCGATCGTGGTAGACACCTCATCCAGCGGATACCCATGAAACAGCGGTGCGTAGCAGTACACATGAATGGCATGGGCTGCCGCCTCGAAACTCCCACACGCCATCCCCTCCTGGTAGAGGCGAAAGAGTCGGCCATAATTGCGGGGACGGAGCCGTCGCCACGGAAGCGAGATAATCCCAACGAAGACCCGGATACGGTTGGCTTCTACGGCGGAGACCGAGTCCAACGGGGCCTGCTCCATGGCGTCTCCCGCACAGGCCAGCGCCTGATTCCGTCTCCGGTTCGATTGCGCATCCAAGAGAATCGCCATCGCCCAATACAGAAAGCCGAAGGGAGTATAGGGCGTGCGACCATAGGCGAGGCTCCGCCGAAGGATAACAACCGCCAACAGGTACGGTGCGTCGGGATCAATCGACATCACGGGAAGAATCATTTCCGCGCAGGTCCGTGAGATACGCAGAGAATCAGGATCGGTATCCTCGGATTGTGCCACAATGCGCCGGAACACACGAACGGGCTGCCAGCGGCGGAGGATTGATCGGGCGTGGCCCACTGAGAGTCCTTCGGTCGCACCATATTCCCGCAGAATGTTCGTTCCGATACGCAGGGCGCCCCGTATCCACAGTTTGGAATAACAGCGAGAAATCCACAGCTGTCGGGCATCGATCAGGTCTCGACTCTGGCCGTGGGCGGCAAGGTAGCGGAAGTAGTGGCTCATGCCCCCTCCGTCATCCTGGAGGAACGCTGCCCGGTGGCCAAGGTGCATCAAACTGAGCCGCTGGGCCGCGCTACAGTGCGGCCCATAGTTCTCAAGGGCTACGGCAACGAAATGGGCAGCATCGCCGGCGATCGCTAACTCAACGGCGCGAGCAGCGGCGGCCTGCAGTATCGCGACGCATTCCGCAGCGGACAGGATCGTTCCGACCGGCAACGACGCCGCCTCAGGAGTGGCCCCGATGGAGTCGGTCGCACCCGCCCGAACGGTCGTCCGACCTGAGTCTGAAATCAAGCGGGCAAGAAGGTAGGTCGCTCGCAGATCTCCATTGGTCGCGCGCTCAACAAGCACCCGACCGGCGGTTGTCGTCCAACGAGCATTGTGAAGTGCCGCAGAGCGTGCGGCGCTTTCCAGCCGATCGTGGGAGAAAACGATCGCATCGCCCCGGACAACCAGTACTCCAGCCTCGCGGCACTCCCGTAGGGACGATGAAATCTCCTCCGACGACATCTGGAGGGCACGAGTAATTGTCGTTCGACGGACAGGGGGAAGCAGAAGCGCCACGTTTTCGATCACCGCCTGAGCAACGGAGGACATTTCGCGCAGTTGCCGGTGGATCGTCGTTTCGGATTCCACATGCTTGAACGGGCGCTGTTGGGAGACTCCAAGCGCGCGAATCTGGTGTATCTCACGCGCACTCTGCGCAATGACGAAGGGATTGCCGTGCGTTTCATCCGGCGATATCGCCCGAAATACCGCAGGATCGTTATCCGTCGCGGGCACGAGGAGCGCACGGGCCAGTCCCCGTGATTCCCGGCCAGTCAACGGCCCCACCCTCACCGAGACGGCTGACTGGAAGGCGGCTGTCGTTTCGAGTAACCCCGGCCGCGCCAGAAACACCGGAGCCACAGCTTCGGTCTGCAGAGACAGGCGTCCCCACACATCGAGACTCTGGAGATCGGTCCACTGAAGGTCATCCAGCACCAAAAGTACGGCGCCCACCCCCGCAGATCGCGCCCACGTCGCTACGATTCGCAGGGCAGCAGCGAGAGCGGGCGCGGCTGTTCCGGTAGCAAACTCGTGGGGTGAACCCACGGCGGAGATGTCCGCGTACCGGTCGCCGATGAGCGCGGCTATCACGCGCGCCGCGGTACCAGAAACATCTTCGTCCCGCGTCAAGCGGACGGCCACTTCGGATGCATCCATACCGGAGACTTCCGCTGTACGCCGGATCAGCTGATCCAGGACCTCGGTGTATGCTCCGTACGGCGACTCTCCGATCTGCGGACTCTTGTAGTAGATCCATGCCTCATCGGCGCGGGCGTGCATCCTCTGGAACGTCTCCCACAGGAACGTCTTCCCGATCCCCGATTCACCAGTCACCACTAGCGGAGTGGGAGCCCCGGCCCGAGCGTTGTAAAGATGCTCCGTGAACCGGAGAAACACGTCCTCTCGGCTTCTGGGAATCGCCTCGTATGCCAGCAGTGCGTCGATGTCCCGCACCAATTGGGCGCGGGCGGTGTACTGTACGCCGTACATCGGTTCCTGCGTGGTGCGCACCACGCGTTCAACGAGCTGGGCCAGGATCGGATCGCCGCTGGCGAAAAGCTGCCGTGACAAAAGCAGGCCGGTAACGCCCAGCTCATCGAGAGGCGTGTTCGGTGACGCCATTTCGATCGCATCCCGCCATTGTCGCAACGCCTGCACGCCAGGATTTGATAAAGCGTCATAAATTGAATCCGACACAGCGTTATCCTCTCCTTGGGAAATCTTGCACATTCATACGAAATCTTTCTATCCTTTAAGGCATGAAGGTACACAAATTTGGCAATGGTCCGATTTCTCTCGTGCTCGCTCCCGGCGGTCCCGGGTTGGCGGCGGAGTTTTACCGGGAGCTGGTGGAGTTACTCTCTGACTACTTCACCGTGACGGTGGTTGAGTTTTCCGGAACCCATCCGCAACCGGCCCACGTCTACCCGCGAACTGTAGCGGAGGCGGCGGACGAGCTGGCGACGGTGGTCACCGAAATCTCACAATCGGGGGCGCCCACCGTACTGTTGGGTCACTCCTATGGCGGTGCCGTTGCCGTAGAGGCGCTGCTGCGCGACCTCCCGCTGGCTGGAGCGATCCTGATTTCGAGCTTTCCCTCCGGTCGCTTCCTGGCGCAGGGCATCGGGGAGCGCATAGCAGCGCTTCCGAGCTCATTCCACCAACGGCTGCAGGCCGCCTCTGGGGACCCAGACGCGATCGCAGCTCTCACTGCGGAATACTGGTTTCCGAGACACCTGTGTACCATCGATTTTCCCGCTTCATTCCAAACCGCTCTACAGAACCTGAATCCTCACTTCATGAACCATGTAGTAGGAGCCAGTATTCTCGCCCCGGACGGAGCGGTTCTGGAGTGGAACCGCGAACATGATCTGCACCGCATCTCCACCCCGGTACTGGTAATCGGCGGTCCGGACGACTATTTTCGCCCCGAGGCGGTACGCACGGTGTACGGGAAGCTTCCAAACGCACGCTTTGTGTTTCCTCAGGGCACGAGTCATTCAGCCTGGATCGAAAACCCCGATGAAACGATCTCCGCGATCCGTACCTTTGTAGAAAACTACCGATTTCACGAAACGTGAATAAATATCGGCACGGTTCTTGCATGTAACCGTAGAGACAACGGTAGGAGGTATGAGGTGGAACGGATTCTGCTGGTGGACGATGAACTCGGGGTCTTGGCGGGGCAACGAAATCTCCTGCATCTGAATGGGTTCACTCACATTCGGGAGGCGCAAACCGCCCACGAGGCTCGAGCGATTCTTGCCCGGGAACCGATCGATCTTATTCTCCTGGATCTGACCCTCCCCGAAGAGTCCGGGCAGGAACTGTTGAAGGAAACCACCGCAGCGTACCCCGATACTGAGGTTATCGTGGTCACCGGGGCGTCAGACGTCTCCACCGCCGTTCACTGCATGCGTATCGGTGCGTATGATTTTCTGGTGAAGGGCACCGACAGTAGCCGTATTCCCGCCGCCGTACGCAATGCACTGGAGCATCTCAAAACGCGCCGGGAGAATCGGCTGCTCCGGGAGGCGTTTACCCGTCACGCACCGCGCCATCCGGAGGCGTTTGCCGAATTTATCACCCAGGATCCCGGCATACGGCGCGTGCTAGTCTATTTGGAGGCACTGGCAACGATACCGGATCCCCTGCTGATTTCCGGAGAGACCGGCGTGGGTAAGGAACTCATCGCCCGCGGCGTGCATCGCGCCAGCGGCAGGACGGGACAGTTCACGGCCGTGAACATGGGAGGCCTCGACGACCACGTCTTTTCGGATACGATTTTCGGCCACAAGAAGGGCGCGTTCACCGGAGCGGACGGCGCCCGGGAGGGACTCATTACCGCCGCGGCGGAAGGAACCCTCTTTTTGGACGAGGTAGGCGAAATGCCCCCGGAATCGCAGGCCCGGCTGTTGCGCCTCCTGGATTCCGGTGAGTTCATGCGTCTCGGCAGTGACCGGCCGGAGTATTCTCGGGCGCGGATCATTTTCGCTACCAACCGCAACCTGCAGCAGGAGGTTGAGGCCGGGACGTTTCGTCGAGATCTCTACTTCCGCATCGCCACCCACCATGTGGAGGTGTCCCCCCTGCGCGATCGTCCGGATGATATTCCGCGCATCGTACAGACGTTGATAGACATGCATTCCTCCCGCATTCAACGGGATCCGATACCGCTTTCAGATGAGGTTGTCCGGCATCTGCAGCGTCTTCCCCTGTATGGAAACGTCCGCGAGTTACAGCAGATCGTGCTCCGAGCGCTGCTTGACGGGACATGGGAGACTGCTCTCCCAGGGATTTCATCCAACGCCCATTCCGCATGGCTCACCTCTGAACCGCTGGAGAGGTCGCCGGAGGAATCACCTCTGGTACAGTTCGGTGGCGCGCTCCCCACTCCCGATGAGGTGGTCCGCCGGCTCCTACTCGAAGCGGATCGCCGCCATCCCGACAGCCGTGCCGCCGCCGCTCAGGCGGTGGGACTCTCCCCGCAGGCGTTCGCCAACCGCTGGAAACGGATGTTCAGTCAGTCTGACTCGTATGTACCGGAAGATGCACCTCCATCCGCGTAATGAAAAGCTCATCGTTCGTAACCCGAAGATACCCCCGGTGCTTGTCCACAATACCGGAAACGATCGATAAGCCCAGGCCGGTTCCCCCCGTCTCATGACGACCACTTAGGAAAGGAACTCCCAGGTGGTCCGTGCGACCGGGAGGGAAACCCGACCCGGTATCGCAGACCGCCAGGATCGTTTCCGTACCATCGTCGGTGGAATATGCCTGAAGCTCAACCCGCCCCGTCCGGCCGGTAAGGGCTTCGCAGGCGTTCTTAATGAGATTGATCACCGCCTGCTCCAGCAGCGCTGCTTCTCCCCAGATGGGCAGCACTCCATCGGCCACCACCAGCCGAAAACGATCGGTGTACTGGGAGGCCATGATCTGGGAGAAACGAAACGCCCGGGAACAGATCTCATCCGCAGCCAGGACACCCCACCGTTCCCGCCGTCCTTCACGGCTGTAGCTCTTGACCATCTGGAGAACCGCCTCCACTCGCCGCGCCGCATCTTCTATCTGCGCGACCAGCTCGCCGGCCTGGTTTACCGTGGCCGAGGTATGCTCATCGTCAACTTGATCGCGAAGCCATTCCAGCACCACCAGCAACGACTGCGTGTTGAGCTGCAGAATATGGTTGGGATTGCTGATCTCATGCACGATTGAAGCGGAAAACATACCGATCGACGCCAGCCGATCCGCAACTATCAGCTGCCGTTCCTGTTGCGCCAGCTGCATTTCGCGATTCACCGCATCACTGATGTCCGCGATGCTCACCGTAACCACGTCTTCCGGCTCTGAACCCACTGGAGCGGCCTGAATTTCTACGTGGCGCCCATCTGACAGACTACACCGGACACGACCGCGGGGCACGGGCCCAATTGGTGCGATGAGCTCGTTCACCGCGCCGCGGAGGTCATCCCGAAGCAGAGTCGCCGGCGATCGATGATCGAGAAACGGTTCCGCCGCGGGATTGGAAAACCGCACGAACCCCGCCCGGTCCATAAGCACAAACGCGTCGGTCACGGTTGAGAACAACTGCCGCCGATACTTCTCGATGACGCCCAACTGCTGGTGTGCCTCTTCTAGCTGGTGCTCGATCTGTTGTACCCGAAGTACCGCGGAGATTCGCGCGGCGTGCTGTGCGCCGGCGGCGAGGATCGTCCGTAGAGCCGGTACTACGGAGTCTTTGTAAGCCGCGCCACCTTCCGCGCCCAGGACCAGTGCCGCCAGTTCGGTGGTGTCGACACGCTGACTCCTACCGGACACGCCGGGAGTCTCCCGGCGAAGGAGCTCTTCATCTGAAAGCATCCGAAACTCCCCGGCGGCAGTTTCGGTGAGCACCAAGGAGAGATCGGCACTGGCGCTGCCACGATACCGCGGAGACGTACCATCCCATTCATACACGGATCCGGCCACGGTCGTTCCGGTCTCCACGGAAATCACTACCTCCACGGCGGAGGTCGTCTCGAACAGGTGCCGTGCTACGGTGAGCGTGAGATCATCCAGCGAAGCGGTAGCGGTGAGATCGGCGTGAATTCCCCCCTTGAAAACGGGAAAAGCGTCGCGAATAGAGGGAGAATCCCGTCGCCCCAGCTTATGATTTACCCGGGAGACGGCGTGGACGGCACCCCACTGGCGGTACCCCGATTCCGCCACCATCCAGAACTGGGGGTCTGCGCGGATGTCGCCGGCGCGTTCCGCCAGGAGCGCGGCTTCATTCATAAAGCCCGCCTCAATCGCCAGAGGGATGGCCCGGGAAAGCAACCTCCGCGCCACGGTGGGGCGCCCCCGGAACGCCGCCCGCTCTGCGCGTATACCGAGCAGGCGGTGACGACTGGTACGCGGATTCTCCCGGGTCCAGCGGCGCACCAGGCGGAGCATCCGCGCCCCGACCTCCGGCCGATCGAGTCGGTAGGCAACGATTCCGAGATAGAACCGAACCATCAAGTTTTCGTGGAACAAGGAGATCGCCGGAAGCACCTCCTCAATAGTGGTGAGTTCGTCAAACACCATGTCCGGGCGGTCCCCATACAACGCCAGGAACGCCTTGGTAGTGCGGAAACCGGCGAGACTGATCTGATCGTCGCTCTCGAGGATTCGCGCCAGATACTCCCGTTCCCGCACGATTGCTCCGTCCATGCGGATGGGATCCTCCGCGTTACCCAGGAGCACTTCAGTTATCGCGTGGTG
>CAYQRW010000173.1:3034-7869 GCA_964419735.1 uncultured Spirochaeta sp. | reverse complement strand
GGACTCGGCGTGGTGATGCTCACCACCCTGGTCCTGCTGCCGATGCTGCCGGATCGCCGGCCTACCGGTTCAGCGGCTCCTTCAGGACCCAGCGGTTCAGCAACTACCGGCCCAGCGGCTACTCGCCGCTGAGTGGCTACTCACCCTGACCCAGGGAAAAGCCCCGCTCTCCATCGAAGAAGTACAGATTCTCGGTCTTAATCACCTCGTAGCCGTTTTCGGTGAGCACATTCATTAACGCGGTCACATCCCGGTGGGACACCGGCTTGTAGTCGGTTTGCTCACCGGCGGGCACCGTCTGGGAACTGACAAACCGGCAGCGCCAGTGATCGGTGAGAAACGTCTCGGGAAACCCCTCGGGGTACACTTTCACCCCCCGGTTGGTGATCATCTTGAGCTTGAGCGTTCCCCCGGCCTGCTGGACAAGACGCTCCAGGTCGCCGCCGATCGTCTTGGCGTCCATGGGATCTCCCACCCAATCCACAAAGAGGTCCGCCCCCACCAGCGTTTTGGTCCCGGTGTAGCGCGAATAGGAGGGAATCGAGATGCGCGTATCCTGGCTGGTGTCGATGCTCCACGGCCGCAGACGCTGCGGGGTGCGGCCCAGGCGCTCGATAATGGCGTCGGCGAACTCCTTGGTTCCCACCAGGTGCACGCTATGGCCGGGGCGGTAGACGTCCGCCGTGTGTTGTCCGTCCTCGATCGTCGTGAGCCAGGCGTTATAGATCCGTTCCGCCACCGGTGCCTGCCCAATATGCACCAGCATCTGGAGCGCTCCGTTAATCAATCCGCTGGGGTTGGCTACGTTCTGTCCCGCGATATCCGGCGCGGAGCCGTGGATCGCCTCAAACATCGAAACCTCGGTACCGATGTTGGCACTTCCCGCCATCCCCACCGATCCGCTCACTTCCGCAACCACGTCGGAAATGATGTCTCCGTAGAGGTTGGGCGTGACGATCACATCGTACCTCTCGGGGGCGGTGGCCACGCGGGCGGTGCCGATATCGATAATCTGCTGGGCCGCCTCGATCTCCGGGTACTCCTGTTTTATCTCATCAAAGACGGTGTGGAAGAGCCCGTCGGTGACCTTCATGATGTTGTCCTTGATCATGCAGGTCACTTTCTTGCGGTTGTACTTGCGGGCGTATTCAAAGGCGTAGCGAATCACCTTTTCGCTTCCGGGGCGCGTGATCAGCTTGAGGCACTGCGTCACATCCCACGTCTGACGGTGCTCGATCCCGGCGTAGAGGTCCTCTTCGTTTTCCCGAACGATCACGATATCCATGTCCGGATAGTGCGTCTCCACGTAGGGGTTGAGCGCCTCCACCGGGCGGACGTTGGCAAACAGCCCCAGGGACTTGCGAATCGTCACGTTGAGGCTCTTGTACCCACCACCTTGCGGTGTGGTAATGGGCGCCTTGAACAACACCTTGGTCCGGCGGATCGAGTCCCACGCCGCCGGTTCTATGCCTGCGGAGTTCCCCGCGAGATATACCTTTTCGCCGATCTCAATAAACTCCGGCTCGATCTGGGCCCCCGCCGCCTCAAGAATGCGTAACGTGGCGTCCATGATCTCCGGACCGATTCCGTCTCCCCGTGCTACCGTAATCGCCTGATTCTGACTCATGCGCCCAACTATACCGCTCTCGCTCGTACAGTTGCAAACCGGTCTCCGGCGGTGTAGGTTGAAGACTCATATGACTCGGGTACTATTCGCGATCGACAATCCCGCCGAGCAATCTCTGTTTCTGCAGGTCATCGCCGAAGGTGACATGCCGATGGAAATGACGATCCCCACCGACGTGTCCCAGGCGGATGCCGCCATTAACGCGGGTACGGTGGACGTGATCGTGACTGATTTTCGCTTTCACAACGGCGGGTTCGCGGAATGGCTGTTCCTGTGGCAGCACCCGTTTGTAATCCTCGCCGATTGGAGCGAGTACGAGCGCGTCTGCGAGATCATTAGTGACCAGACCTCGGATTTTGCGATCCGCGATGGTGAACTACGGCACATCCGTTTTCTGCCGTTGGTGATCCGCAAGCTGCTGAACAGTCGGGAAGCGATTGAACGCCACAATATCAACCTCCGCATGACCGAGGAGCGCTACCGCGAGCTGGTTCAGGCCCTGCCGGACATTATCTATTCTCTCGACGAAGAGGGTCGCTTCGTATTCATCAACGATTCGGTGCAGCGACTGGGATGGAATCCGGTGGAGCTAATCGGGCAACACTTCAGTGTGATCCTGGATCCCGAAGATGTGGCCCGGGTCAGCCGTGCGCATGTGTTGAAAGAGTACCAGGGGCGCGAGACCGGTGAAGAGCACGCCCCGAAACTGTTTGATGAACGCCGGACGGGAGAGCGTCGTACCACGGACTTACTGGTGAAATTGAAGCACAAGGGTGATCCCAGCGACGTGACCGAGCTGTTTGGATCGGTCATCGCCTACGGTGAGGTGAATGCGGTGGGTTTCATCGCCGCCGGGGGGGAGTATGGCAACCCGGGTTCGGTGGGGATTATTCGTGACGTCTCGCAGCGTCAGCAGGCTGAGGAGATCGTCCGGCGCAGTCTGCAGGAGAAGGAAACGCTCCTCTCGGAGATCCACCACCGCGTGAAGAACAATCTGCAGGTGATTTCCAGCCTGCTCAACCTGCACGCCGGAACGATCAGTGATCCCGCCGCCTTGAGCCAGTTCGTGGACGCGCAGATGCAGATCCAGTCGATGGCACTGGTTCATGAGCACTTGTATCAGAACGAATCCTTCGGCAGTGTGGATATCCACCCCTACGTGGAAAGCCTGTGTCGCCATCTGTACGATGTCTACGGTGCCTCGGAAGATCGCATCGGGCTGGATATCGATATTGAGTCGCTTTCGATTACGATGCAGCAGGCGATGCCGGTGGCACTACTCCTGAATGAGCTGGTGTCAAACAGTCTGAAGTACGCCTTTCCCGACGACGCCAGCGGCACGATCCATATTTCCATACACCTGGTGGGAACCGATGAGGTGGAGGTGCGCGTGGAGGACGATGGGGTGGGATTGCCCGACGATTTTGACATCGCCTCCAGTCTCAGTCTTGGTCACACGTTGATTTACAGTCTCGCGCACCAGCTGGACGGAACGGTAAACCTGGACGGCGACGGCGGAACCCGCTTCACGCTGCGCTTTGTCCTGTAGCCAAGAGCCCCTGAATGAAGAGAGCGTTGCATGCCCACAGTACTCGTCACGGATGATCGGCACACGGATTACGCTATTGAAGAAAAGATCCTGCGCGACGCGGGAATCGACTTGGAAGTCCACGATTTTGACTCCCTGGAGACAGCAATCCCCCATCTCCGGCGGGCGGACGGGCTACTGCTGAACCTCTTTCCCCTGGATCGCTCCGCAATGCACTACCTGTCGCGGTGCCGTATCATCTCCCGCTACGGCACCGGCTACGACAACGTCGATGTGGAGGCGGCCACGGAAGCGGGAATCTGGGTGGCCCGCGTACCGGACTACGCCACGGAGGACGCCTCCGATCACGCGCTGGCGCTGCTCCTGGCGGGGGCGCGGCAGGTTGCCCACCGGGATCGGAAGATCCGCAACGGCCGCTGGAACGCACCCCCGGTGGCGCCGGTACGGCGGCTTGCCGGAAGCACGTTGGGCGTCGCCGGCCTCGGCAGGGTGGGCAAAGCGCTCATCCGCAAGAGTGCCGGCCTAGGGTTCGGTCGGATCCTGGTGTACGATCCGCACAAGAGTCCCCACACCGTCAAATCACAGGGCGCCCGGCAGGTTGATCTGGAGATGTTCCTCCGGGAGAGCGACTTCGTCTCTTGGCACGTTCCGCTCACCGACGAGACGCGGGGCCTCATCGGTCCGCGGGAGTTCGAGCTGGTGAGACCGGAGGCGGTGTGGGTCAATACCGCCCGGGGCGCAATCTTTGACGAGGCCGCCCTGGCGGAAGCGCTGAGCCGGGGTCGCCCCGCCTATGCCGGGCTGGACGTCTTCGATACCGAGCCCCTTCCCCCGGACAGCCTCCTGCGCGAGCTGGATAACGTGTTGCTCACCGACCACTTCGGCTATTATTCCCGGCAGTCGATCGTGGACCTCAAGACGCAGGCCGCCGAGAACGTGGTGGAGGTGTTGGCGGGACGGGCGCCGGCGCATCCGGTGAATTACCCCCTACATGATCCGCCTCCGGTAGGATAGAATCGCCTCCATGCGTAGATTGTCTCGGGTCGGCATGGCCCTGATCATACTCACGATTATCGGGTGTTCCACCAACGATGAACCGGTGAATGACTCCCAACAACTACTGGGCACGATCCTGCAGATCTCGATTCGTGATGGGGGATACTCCACTACCCTCACGGATCGCGCCTTTGAGCGGGTAGCTCAGATCGAACGGCGCATGAGCACCTCTGAGGACGACTATGACACCACGGAACTGCTGCGGGTAAACCGGGCCGCCGGGGAAGAGGCGGTCTCCGTATCGGAGGATACCTTTCAAGTACTTCAGGCGGCGCTGGAGTTCTCACGCATGACCGACGGCGCCTTTGACGTAACGGTGTGGCCCTTGGTGAAGCTGTGGGGAATCGGCTCCGGTGGGGCTTCAGTGCCCCCGGAAGATGAGATCGAGGCCGCCCGGGAGGCGGTGAACTACCGACGGCTGGAGTTGGATGCAGATAATCAGAGCGTGTACCTTCCCGAGCCGGGGATGGGGGTAGACGTGGGGGCGATCGCCAAGGGATACGCGGCGGACGAGGCGGCGCGCATTCTCCGGGACGCGGGGGTTGAGCACGCGCTGTTGGATTTTGGCGGAAACATCCTGGTAATCGGTGACAAACCGGACGG
>CAYQRW010000173.1:0-2934 GCA_964419735.1 uncultured Spirochaeta sp. | reverse complement strand
CGGAGGAGTAAGCGCCGACCCGCGTCGCCCCTTAAAACGCGGTGGCGTCCACCCCGGAGCCGTCGGCGGCGGGCTCACCGGTAACGGTAATAAAGACGCGATTTGGCAGGCACGCCGCCCATTGGCCTGCCTCGGTGAGCTCACCGGCGGCGATACAGATCTTGTCCCGACAGGGGGATTCGGTGAAGCGCACCGAGCCGTTACCGATCTCCACCACCGTGTCGCCCAGGGGACCGGTGAATAACAGCTCCCGCTCTTCCTCCAGGCTGTACACGAACGTGCCGGCGTCGGACTTGACCTCCACCGTGGAGGCGGGTCCCCCCTGCCCCACGGCGAACACGGAAAACGCCACGATCACCGCTGCCGCCACCACAAACACCACCACATCATAGGGGCGGAGTTTGAGATTTTTCAGGAACTCCATGATCATGCGTCGTCGGGACTCTGCCATGAACTACTCCGGCTGTTTCAACCGTCCCGGCTGCTCCGCCGGGTCGGTCAGCCCTTCTTCTTCTTGTCGCGGATGTAGATGTTGTGGGCGGGGCTGTTCTCCATGGGCCGCTCATCCACCTCAAACAGCGACATCGCCCGAATCAGTTCACCCAGCTTCTTGTAGCCGTAGTTCCGGGGGTCAAAATCGGGATTACTGTTGGCCACTTTCTGACCCACAATTCCCAGTGACGCCCATCCCGTATCATCGGCGGCGTCCTCAATCCCATTACGCACCATGTTTACCAGCTTGGCATCGCGCTTGAGATCCTGCGAGGAATAGCGCTTGCGCCGGGTGGTGGTAGTGGGTTCCTTGCTGTCCTCCGCCTCTTCTTTCTGCCGGAGTACCTCGCTATAGATAAACCGGTCGCAGGCGCGGACAAACGCCTTGGGGGTCTTTTCTTCACCAAATCCGTAGACCGTGAGCCCCGACTGCCGAATACGCTGCGCCAGCGGCGTGAAGTCGCTGTCGCTGGTTACCAGGCAGAAGCCATCCATCTTGCCGTCGTAGAGCACATCCATGGCGTCGATGAGCATCTTCATGTCGGTGGCGTTTTTGCCTTTCGTGTAGGGGTACTGTTGAATCGGCTGGATCGCATAATCGAGGAGGATATTCTTCCATCCCCGCATGGCGTCACTGGACCAGTCACCGTAGATACGTTTAATACTGGCAATACCGTAGTTCGCGATTTCTTCGAGCAGACCTTCCATGATCGACGACTGAGAGTTGTCAGCATCGATAAGCACGGCAAGCCGCATTTGCTTTTCTCCGTTCATTATGGCTCACAGGCTATCCCCTGAGGTGGGCCCTGACAAGCCGTTAGGGGTATATTATGCCTTGATGAGTGAAGTGATAGCACAAATCGATCAATGGACGGGGCTGGCGATCTCCTACGGATTCATCTTTGCCGTAATCGGCGTGGCCCAGGCACTCCTACACAGCGGCATGCTGGGGGCCGCCACCACCCGCAAAGTGGTGCACATCGGGGTAGCCCACTGGTGGGTGATCGCCATGCTGTTCATCGACGACCTCCTGGTGGCGCTGATCGGGCCGGTCAGTTTCATTCTCATTAATTGGTATTCATATCGAACTCACGTCTTTGCGGCGATGGAACACTCCGAGCCTCGTAAGAACCTGGGCACGGTGTACTTTCCGGTAGCGCTCACGGCGCTGGTGGCGCTTACCTGGAGCGGGATCTTTCCGCGCTGGTATGGGTTGGTGGCGATCCTGGTGTTGGGCTGGGGAGACGGGAGCGCCTCTCTGGTGGGTGAGCGGATCGCGCGCTTCTCGCGGAAGGGGCGGTTCGTGGTACCCGGCGGTACCAAGAGCGTCGCCGGCACCGCGGCGATGTTTCTCGTATCCGGCGCCGCGGCAGCGGTGGTGATCTGGCTGTTCAGCGGGCCGCTGGCAGAGGCGGCTGTAGCCGGTGGGGCGCGGCTTAGCAACATTCCCAGTTGGTCCGACGCCGGGATCCTGGCGCGGTGGCGGGAGCTGGGGTCTCGCACCTGGGTGGGGCGTCCCACGGATAGTACGGTGCTGTTTGCCCTCTCCCGGCTGGACGGCGCGGTGCGGTTGCTGGTGGAGCAGGCCTCGGCGGTGGCGCCGGGCATGGAGCTCAACCCCGCCTCTTGGGCGTGGGATCCCACCACCATCCTCGCGGCAGCCCTGGTGGTGGCGGCCACCGCCACCGCGGTCGAGCTACTCACCCCCTGGGGTCTGGACAATATAACCGTACCGCTGGTGGTCTTCGTGCTGGTGGCGGTGCTGGTGACGATGCCCGCCGAATGGATTATCCGCCTCGCCTGGGCGATGGGACTCAACGTGTTTGTAGCGGTGGTGGCGTATCTCCGCCGCTCGGTAACGGCCACCGGCGCGGTTATGGGTGCCGGTGTGGGGATGATTATCTACCTCTCCGGCGGCGGGTTCTACTGGTCGATCCTGATGGCGTTCTTCGCCTCTTCCAGCGTGATCGGCCGCATCACCGGCCGCCGCGGTACACGGGCGGAGCGGCGGCGCCAGGCGGAATCGATCCACGCCAAGGGGGGCCGCCGCGACGGCGTCCAGGTGCTGGCCAACGGCGGCCTGGCGGCGATTATGGCGGCGGCCCACGCCGTCAGCGGCCGCCCCATTTTCATGCTGGGCTACGCGATCACCATGGCCGCGGCCACCGCCGACACCTGGGCCAGTGAGATCGGTGTGCTCAGTTCCGGAGATCCGGTCTCAATTCTGACCTTGAAGCCGATTCCCCGGGGTACCAGTGGCGGCATCAGTCCCCTGGGCCTGGTAGCCAGTGCCGGCGGCGCCCTATTTATCGGATCGTGGTTTGCCGTGGGCTATGTGGTGGTGCACGGCTGGAATGGGATAGAGCTCCTGTCCATGGTGGCGGCGATCACCGGAGGGGGCTTTCTGGGCAGCCTCCTGGACAGCGTCCTGGGGGCCACGGT
>CAYQRW010000172.1:0-7889 GCA_964419735.1 uncultured Spirochaeta sp. | reverse complement strand
AAGGCGCGCGGCGGGATTCACGAGGTGCTCTGCCACGCCGAAGAGATTCTCCGGCGCCATAGTCTTCTCGGTGAGATCGAGTTGGACCACCCACGGGCGCGGAAGATCTTTGCGAACTACGCCGTGGCGGTGGGCTCCACCGGTAATCTGGGTCTTAGTATCGGACTCATGGCACGGGCGTTGGGGTTTTCCGCCACGGTACATATGTCCGCGGATGCGCGCCCCTGGAAAAAGGAACTACTCCGCTCGGTAGGTGCGGCCGTCGTCGAATACGAAGAGGACTATAGCGTGGCGGTAGACCGCGGGCGCGCCGCCGCCGCCGAAGATCCTCGTGTTCATTTTGTGGATGATGAGAACTCCACGGCCCTGTTTCTGGGATACGCCGCCGCCGGTGAAGAGGTTCGACGGCAGCTGGGTGAGCTCGGAGTTACTCCCACGGAAACAACTCCACTCACCGTCTACCTCCCCTGCGGTGTGGGGGGCGGCCCCGGAGGCGTGTGCTTCGGACTCAAACTCCAATTTGGTGATGCGGTGCAGTGCGTCTTCGTGGAGCCCACCCACTCCCCGTGCATGCTGCTGGGACTCTCCACCGATCTCCATGAGCAGATACGCGTTGCCGATATCGGACTGGATAATCGGACCGTCGCCGATGGTCTCGCCGTGGGTCGAGCATCCCGGTTCGTGGGCAAGGTACTGCGACGAGTAGTGGACAGGGCCATTACCGTTTCCGACGAAGACATGCTTCGGTGGGTACGCGTGATCTATGAGCGTACGGGGCTCCGTATCGAGCCCTCCGCGGCGGCTGCGCCGGCCGCATGGGACGCCATCACCCGCTCGGGGAAATCTACCCAGCCCACCGGGTTTCATCTCCTGTGGACCACCGGTGGCAGCTTACTTCCCGAAGCTGAGTTTATGCGCTATCTGTCTCAGAGTGGATACGCTCAGGATCGGTAACCGTCTTGTCTACCACTGCTCGTAGCCGGAACGAAACGTTTTAGTTGCCACGATCTCATCGTTTCTGAGATAGATCCGTGGAATACGGGATGTAAATCCACAGGTAATCTCATAGGTGATCGTGCCGGTGAGATCGGCAAGCTCCAAGGCGTCGATCGACTCATCGCCCTGCGAACCCATGAGGACCACTGTATCCCCCACCGCCACTCGACCGGTGAGGCTGGTGAGATCGATCGCGATCATATCCATAGAGACGCGCCCGGCAATCGGTACCCGTACGCCATGCACCAGCACCTCTCCCCGATTGGAAAGGGAGCGGGGATACCCATCGCCGTAGCCGATCGGCACGATCCCGATGACCGAACCGGAGCGTACCGGGTATGTTCTTCCGTAGCCCACCGTCCAGTCGCGGTCGTAACGGGTAATCTTCACCACCGCACTTTCCAGCTGCATCACCGGGCGCAGCCCCACCGTCTGGTCCACTTCGCGGCTGGGGTACATGCCGTACATCGCAACCCCTGGACGGGAAAGCTCCCAGGCTACCTCCTGCGGAAAATCGATCAAGGCGCCACTGTTGGCGATATGGCGGAAGCGCGGGGAGACGCCGTTTTCCTTGAGCGCCGATAGCAGCGCGGTGAGGTCCTCGATCTGCGTGTGGGCAAATCCCTTGTCCGTTTCATCGGAGGCGGGGAAATGGGTGAAGATCCCTTCCAACATTGAATTTCCCAACGCGGAGATCGTCAGCAGGGCCGACATAGGATCCGGCTCAAAGAGCCCCATCCGTCCCATACCGGTGTCCACGTTTACATGGAGCATCGCGGTAGTACCGATCTGCGCGGCAGCCTCACTCAGGGACCGGGCGTAATCTACCGAGCCTACACTGAGACGGGCGCCGGCGCGCAGAGCCGATTCAATCTCATCGGGGAAGACGTCTTCAAGAATAAGAATGGGAACGGTGATGCCCTGGTCACGGAGGAGGAGGTATTCCTCGAGGTTAGCCACGGCCAGCATGCTGGCACCCCACGCCTCACACACGGAGGCGATCGCCTCCACACCATGGCCGTAGGCATCGGCCTTCACGGCGGGAACGAGTCCGCTACCGGGAACCCGTTCCGCCAGAAGGGACAAGTTGTGTTCCACCGCGTCGAGATCGATATACGCCCGGGTACGGCGTAACGGATAATCCAACTGCTCTCTCGACACGGGGAACCTCCATCACAGTCCAAACGCCTGTATTAGGTGTTGAGTTTGCCCTTTTTCTCATACTCCTTGAGCATGGCAAACACCACCGGACTCAGAGCGATCAGGGCCACCAGGTTCGGAACTGCCATGAGACCGTTGAACGCGTCGGAAATGTTCCACACGAAGTCCAACGAGGCGATGGCCCCCACAAACGCCAGAGCTACCCATACCCACTTGTAGAACTCAGCTACGGTGCGGTTGGTAATGTACTCAAGGCTCTTAAAGCCGTAGAAGTACCAGGTAAGCATCGTAGAGAACGCGAAGAACACCAGACCAAAGCTGACGACAAATCCACCGAAACCGGGCAGTTGCGCGCGGTAGGCGGCGGTGGTGAGCTCGGCACCATTGAGGCCACTGGCGATTTCCATGACGCCGTCGGGCATCGTAAGCACCGCACTGGTCAGAATCACGAGGGCGGTCATCGTACAGATAATGATCGTATCGATAAAGGACCCAAGACTGGCGATAATTCCCTGCCGGACAGGATCGTTGGTCTGGCTCGCGGCGTGGGCGATTGGAGCACTACCAAGTCCCGCCTCGTTGGAGAAGATACCGCGGGCGACACCAAAGCGGATGACCGAGCCCAAGAGTCCACCACCGACTGCCTTGCCGGTGAACGCGTTGCCGAAGATCCAGCCGAACGCTTCGCCGATCACGGCATAGTTCATGAAAATGATGATCAGTGAACCGATGACATAGATGATCGCCATGATCGGGACGATCGCCTCCGCCACCCGGGCGATACTCTTAATACCGCCGATAATCACCGCTCCTACCGCGATCGCGAGAATCACGCCGGTAATCCACGGAGCTACACCAAGCTGGTTGTTGACCGCCGCGGCCACCGAGTTGGACTGCACCATGTTACCAATACCCACGGACGCGATGAAGGCAAAAAGTGCAAACAGCCAGCCCAGCCATTTCCAGTTTCCGCCGTACCTCTCTTCCATACCAACACTGGCATAGTACATCGGTCCCCCGGACTTTTCACCGGCTTCATCGGTGACGCGGTACTTCACTGCCAAAACCGCCTCACTGAACTTGGTAGCACCACCGAGAATGGCGGTAATCCACATCCAGAAGACCGCACCGGGACCACCGAGGGCGATCGCGGTTGCCACACCGGCGATATTACCGGTACCGATCGTCGCCGACAGCGAGGTCATGAGGGCGGCGAACGGGCTGATGTCGCCGTCACCTTCAGACTTCGTGAACAGTAGCTTGAATGCGAAGCCAAGCTTTCGGTACTGCACGATCCGCGTGCCGATGGACAGGATCAGTCCCGTCGCAAACAGCAACACGATCATCACGGGCCCCCAGGCGAATCCGCCGATTACGCCAATAACATTGTTGATTGCTTCCATACAATCCTCCTGTGCCTTAGATGGTTACGCCGTCGATAACATCGCCGGTATGCGTATATGTCATGCCGAATGCATCGGCGACTCCGCGATAGGTAAGCTTTCCGTCGTAGGTGTTGATCCCGCGGGCGATCGGCTGGTGAAGCCGAGCAGCCTCATCCAACCCACGGTTGGCGATCTGCAATCCATACGGCAAGGTTGCGGTGGTGAGTGCCTGGGTCGACGTCCGGGATACGCCGCCGGGCATATTGGCGACGCAGTAGTGGACTACGTCGTCCACTACGAATATCGGATCGTCATGGGTGGTGGGATGGGTCGTCTCAATGCAGCCGCCCTGGTCAACCGCCACGTCAACGATTACCGATCCTTTCTTCATGCGCTTCAGGTCGTCCCGCCGGATAAGGTGGGGCGCTTTGGCACCGGGAATGAGGACCGCTCCTACGATCAGATCACTCTCTTGAAGAACGTGGTCCAGGTGGGCGCTATTCGAGTAAAGCAGCGATATGCGACCGGCAAACACATCGTCCAGGTAGTTCAGCCGATCAATATTGATATCAAGCACGGTAACTTCCGCGCCAAGGCCCACCGCCATCTTGGCGGCGTGGGTACCCACGATACCACCACCGAGAATGGCGACCTTGCCCTTCTCCACACTGGGAATACCGCCGAGCAACACACCGCGACCGCCCTGCGGGCGCTCGAGAAAGCGCGCTCCCTCCTGAATACTCATGCGGCCGGCAATTTCACTCATGGGCCGCAACAGCGGCAGCGTGTGATCGTTCAGCTCGATCGTTTCATAGGCGATGCCTTTTACTTTGCGTTCGAGCATAGCGTGGGTGAGATTCTCTTCCGCGGCCAGGTGCAGATAGGTATAGAGAAGCTGCCCTTCCTGCATGAGGGGATACTCCTCAGACTGCGGTTCCTTGACCTTCACAATCATCTCACTCTTCTGCCAAATCTCTTCCGCGGTGTCGCACATGATGGCACCGGACGTGACGTACTCGTCGTCCTCGTAGCCGGCGTCGATTCCGCTGGCCTTTTGCACGCGGACGGTGTGGCCGGCGCTCACATAGGCCCGGACGCAACTGGGGGTGAGTCCCACACGATACTCGTGACGTTTGATTTCTTTAACTGATCCGATTTGCATAGAAAACCTCCGTGGTTCTGGTGGTAATATCTAAGCGTCCCACGATTTTCGTTTTCCGTCAAACTTTTTTAGCGATTTTCGTAACTGAAAGGTTCTTTTCGATAATTTTCGCACGATTGATCTACACATACTTCGAGTACGTCTTGAGGGTGACGAAACTCTCGGTCCGCTCAATACCCTCCACCCGAGAGAGATCATTGATGAGGAAATCCACTAGACCTCTGTGAGAATCGAGAAGTAGCTCCACGATCAGATCAAAGCGCCCCGAAGTGATCGATACCGAGAGTACGTTATCCAGACCGGCGATTTCTTCCGCTTTTTTGTCCAGGAGACGCGTTTCGGCGACGTTGGCCCCGAGCCATACCACCTGACGGTTGGCCAGAATGTCGGGATTGATAAGTCCGCGCAGGGAGAGAATACCGTCCTCTCGGAGACGCTTGATCCGTTGCCGAATCATCCCTTCTGAGACTCCCAGTTCCTTTGCGACGGCGCTATTAGAAATCGTGCCCGCTCTGAGAAGCTCAATAATTGCCCAATCTCGTGCGTCCAGCTCGTGGATCATGTCCGGCATAGCCACCTACGTGCCTTTTTCGAATTCACAGGTCTCGGTATTCTCGCGCCCGGGGCGTTTCTCTATTATGAAACGGTGAGACCATACGTCAAGTCAAATCTGTGAGCGAGACCGATGAATTACCCCCTCGAGCTACCTGAGATCGTTCCTCCACACCGGTTTGCCCGCTTTCTTCGTCGACCAAACCGGTTTGTCGTGGAAATTGAACTTCTCCCCGGCGGCGAGATTACCACGGCTTCGATGCCCAACCCTGGTCGCATGCAGGAGATCCTGCTCCCCGGCACCCGGCTCGGTATCCGTCCCGGTCCGGAGGGGGGGCGCCATCCGTGGCGGGTACAGACACTCCACCGGCAGGGGGCGACAATTCCATTGGATACGGGCGCCGCCAACCGGATAGCCCGCATTCTTCTGGAACACAGACTGGTGCCGGGCCTCGAAGATCGTGCCGTGGTGCGGGCGGAAGTGACTCCCCCCGGCGGTGCCAGTCGGTTCGACTTCCAGTTGACGAGAGCCGCGGCACCGGGAGGTGTGTCCGCCGGGGCGGCTGATAGCGTGGCCCCCTCCGATACCGGCCCACCCGCCTACCTCGAAGTTAAATCGTGCACCCTCTTCAATGGGCCGTGGGCGCTCTTTCCCGACGCCGTCACCGATCGCGGCCGACGACACGTGGAAGAACTGGCACAGCATCCCGGTTCGGTTGTTCTGTTCTTGGTTCACTCAGGGGAGGTCGAGTTCTTCGGTCCCGATCTTCACGTGGACCTGGCGTTTGCCCAGGCACTGTACGCCCACCGGAACGCGGTGCGCATCCTCCCAATCGCCCTGGAATGGGACCAGGATATGAGGCTTCAAGCGCCGCCCCGGCTGCTGCCCGTTCTATGGAATCGGATCGCTCCGGGACTCGAGGACCGCGGAAGTTATCTGGTGGTCTTGCGCCTATCCGCAGAGCGCTCGATTCCGGTAGGATGGCTGGGGACACGAACGTTTCCGGCGGGATATTACGTGTATGTGGGGAGTGCCATGCAGCACTTATCCAAACGTGTAGCCCGGCACCGAACCGGCCGGCGCACACGAAAGCATTGGCATATCGACTATCTTCGGGAGATTTCAGAGTACGTGACCACCTATGTGGTCCGTGAGCCACGCCGACGGGAGCTGGAGATCGTCGCGGAGATCGCGGCGATCGCCACAGGCTCAATTCCCGCCTTTGGCAGTAGCGACAGCCCCCATCCCTCACATCTGTTTCGTTTTGACGAGGACCCCCGGACCGATGCGCAGTTTCAGGAGACCTTGCTCACGATTCGGCGCGCCGCCTTGGCTTGATGTGGGTCATCTATAAGATGCATCGGCGTCAGTACGCCGCCGGCGCATTAACCAACGGACTGAAACCCGCTGGTCACACGCCACGCATTCCCTACCGCAGCGAGGGCTGCAGGAAGCGGGAGAACCAGCGCGCCAGTCCACTGCCGTACTGAGACGCAAAATCGTGCGCCGCATCTTCCGGTGTGATCTCCGGGTACCGTTCCTTCAAAAAGTGCCAATGCGTTGAGATGGCCAGGTACAACTGTCCTTCAGTTTTGTTCTGGAACGCCTCGCGAACTTCCCAGCTATTGATGACGCGGCTCAGCGGCTTGTAGACGTTCTCAAACCAGGAGAATACCGCGTTGTCCCAGGTTACGGTCCACCCGATCGACTGGTTGATGAAGTACTTATGGACCTCGATATGATCTGCCAGTTCCTGCCATTCGCGATCGTCCCGCAGGGTGAGACCGGTGGTCCGCAGCATATCCTTGAGGGTCTGTACCGCCGGATCGACGGTTGCCGATGCGGTAGTTAGGGTTTTGTTCTTGTGTGTGGTATTCATGTAATCGTTTGCCTCCGTGATCAGAGCATAACAAATTCCACGGATAAGGGCAAACTTTTACTTGACAAATATAGGATTTGACCCATTTCTCAGAAAGACACGGTGCCCAACCCCACAGAGTGCGCCGAATTTCGTATATTACCGCCGGTGACCGAACGGGAATTCTGGAACGACGCCTATCTGCAGACCCCCACCCATGTGATGGTGCCCGATCGGATTCTCTCAGCCGAACTTCCCACGGGGCCGGCGGGCACTGCTCTGGATCTGGGCTGCGGTGTAGGCACCAATTCGTTCTATCTGGCGCAACGGGGCTGGCGCGTAACGGGGGTAGATTGGTCCGAGCAGGCGGTCTTTCTTGCGGAACGTGCCGCGTTCACCGCTCAGGTGAACGCCCGCTTTGAAATCGCGGACGCCGCTTCGTGGCGCGGCACCGGACAGTTCGACCTGGTGATCAGTACGTTCGCCCTCCCCTCCGGCGGCCATGCAGCTCGCGTTATACGTAACTCCCGGCGACTCCTCGCACCGGGAGGCACCCTCCTCATTGCGGAATGGGATCAATCGATGTTTCAGATCTGGGACGCCTCTCCCTGCACGCTCCATGATTCGGAGGCGATCGTTGCGATGCTGCCGGATCTGCACATAGACACCTCGGAAGTCCGAACGATTCCCGACCTCTTCGAACCCTCGGATCCGCGTGCAACCCACGGCCGCTGGGCACACGTGACGGTCGTTAAGGCGCGACGCGCCGAGTAG
>CAYQRW010000171.1:3012-7901 GCA_964419735.1 uncultured Spirochaeta sp. | reverse complement strand
TGTAGCGCAGGACCGTGGCCAGGGGATCAACCTCGGCAACGCGCCGCCCCACCGCATCCGGTGAGATCTCCAGATACTCCTCCGCCCGGTGGTTCATGTCCCAAATGAGACCGTCGCTGTCCACGGTGATTACCGCCGCGGAAACGTCCTCCAGGATCACCTGGTGGTGGACCGGAAACACCCGCAGCAGGTTGTAGCGATGAATCGCCACAAAGAACACCAGCCCCGACAGGGCAAAGGCGATTGGCGTGTAGTCCTTTTGGACTTCCGGGATGAACCTGAAGACGTAGAGGAGGTTTACCAGGATCGGGGTCATGGCTCCCACGGCAATCAGCACGGACTGGTGCCGTACCAGCCGTGGTGCCCTGGCGCCGGCAGTGATAAACAGCGTCACCCCTAACAGGAGCAGCGTATATAGGTAGACCCCGCTGATCCAAAACGCCGGCCCGTAGGCGGGCCGCATCGTGAGAAACCCCGCCACCAGCGTGAAGTTTTCCTGCTCCCAGAAGAGGCGGTGGTACTCGTTGGTCCAGATAACCACCACCATGGCGGCGGGCACCACCGCGAGCCAGCGGAATACGCGCCAGCGGCACAGCGAATCAAACCCCCCGTAGGAGGCGGCGAACGCCAGCCACGCCAGACCGGAGCCCAGGAAGAACGCGTGGGACGCCTTCGCCCACAGCACCGTGCCGGCTGCACTATCGGCAACCAGTTCCAATGCGTTGGTCCCGAGAAACGCTCCGACCATCGCCAGGTACCAAATCAACCCCTGCGCCACCCTGCTGCTCCGGTAGGGCCAGACGCTGCGCATGGAAATCAGCAACGCCACAACCCCCACCGGCGCCGCGGCCAGGTAGAGCAGGTAGTCAAGGTCAGTCATGGGGGCTTCGCAGGCGAGCGGTGAGGATCGTGATATCGTCGTGGCGATCGGTCTCGGGGTTCGGCGTCTCCAGCACCTCCATCGCTCCGAGGATGCGTTCTACCTGGGGGATAAACGGGGATGAGCCGTGGGCTTGTACAAAAACGCGCGACAGCACCTCCCACGGCAGCGGGGCCTCGGTACCGCGCTCATAGACGCCGTCGGTGCACATTACGATCCGATCACCAGGCTGTACCGCCACCTCCGTGACTGGGTAGGTTGCCTCGGCGGAGCACCCCAGCGCGGGGCTCTCGATGGGAATCGTCCGCAGTGTGCGCTCGCGGATCACGCAGGGAGGCGGATTGCCGCCACCGGCAAACTGGAGCGTTCCCGCGTCGGCATCAAGGAGAGCGGCGGACAAAGACATGATCGCCTCCGACGTGGCGGACAGCCGCTCCAGGAGGCGCCGGTTGAGCTCATTTAACAATCGGCCCACATCCACGGAGTCATTAATGGCAGAGTCATTAATGGCAGAGTCATCAATAATCGTCTTCACCGTGGTGGCGATAAAGGCGGATTTCACCCCGTGACCCGCGGCATCGCCTAAGAGAAACAGCACCCGCGTATCGCTCAGGGGAATCACCTCGTAGTAATCCCCGGTGACGTAGATACCTGGGGCGGGACGGTTGGAGACCTCGATCTCGTAGTGCTGCAGCAGCGGGATGGGGCGCTCAAACAGGCGATACTGGAACTCACCGGCGATCTTGAGTTGTGATTCGAGCTGGTACTCGCGCCGATTGCGGCGCCGTTCACTACGCACGCGAGTAACCATGCGGTCGAGTTCCGTCGTGAGGCGCTGCACGTCCCACGGTTTGACGATCAGCCCGTAGATGTTGGAGGAAACCGCCTTCGTGATATCATCCATGTCGGAGTAGGCGGTAAGCAGGACCAGCCCCATTTCCGGATACTGCCGCGACAGGTGCTGAATTAGCTCACTGCCCTTCATACCGGGCATGCGCAGATCGGTAATCACCAGGATCACGTCGTCTTCCGTCGTTTCCAGGAGCTGCAAACAAGCTTGAGCGGAGTCCACCGTCTGCAAGTGTAGCTCCCGTCGTTCCAGCCACGGCCGAAGATCGCGAGACATCGCCCGGAGTACCGGTTGTTCATCGTCTACATATAGAATCGTCTGCGTCACAGCCCCTCCCGACCGCGATACGGTTCAGTCGCTTGTATCCCTAAATTCTATGGAGGAGTCTATCACGGTGCTCCTGAGGTCGCTGGGGGATGTGCTAAAATTGGGAGATGGATAATACGGGAGATCTGAACTTTTCGCAGCGTACCGTGGTAGTCACGGGGGCAACCCGCGGTATCGGGTGGGAAATTGCCAACGCTCTAGCTCAGCGAGGTGCCGGGGTGGTGATTACCGGTCGGGATCGTGCCGTCGCTGCTGAGCGGGCTCAGGAGTTGGCCGACGCCCACGGCGGGGAGAGTTTGGGAATCGGTCTGGATGTGCGCGATCCGGCCTCGGTGCAGCGGGCGTTTCAGCAGACCGCGGAGCATTTTGGCTCCATCGATGTCCTGGTGAACAACGCCGGGGTCGCCAATAGTGTGAGCCTTTCCGACCTGGATGAAACGGCGTGGGACCGAGTGATAGATACCAACCTCAAGGGCGTCTACCGCACCTGCCGGGAGGTGCTGCCCTACATGGCGCGGGGAGCCTCGATCGTGAATATCGCCTCCATCTCCGGCTCTATGGTGAACGTCCCTCAGTTTCAGGCTAACTACAACACCTCCAAGGCGGGGGTGATCATGTTTACCAAGTCCTTGGCGGTGGAACTCGCGGAACGGGGTATTCGGGTCAACAGCGTAAGTCCCGGGTATACCCTGACCGACATGAACCGACGGGCGGAGGTAGCCGAACTGGTTTCGACCTGGACGGAGCGGACCCCCATGAAGCGTCTCGCCCAGGTGGAGGAAATCGCGCTGCCGGTACTGTTTCTCGCCTCGCCCCTGAGCAGCTTCATTACCGGTCATGATTTGGTGGTAGACGGGGGAATTACGATCGTCTGTTGAGGCCAACGCCATTGCGCGGCGAGCAACAAGAGTGGTATACGCCCTACAGGGAGGTGCCTATGAAACGCATTGCGCTCGTGGCCCATGACAACCGTAAGAAAGATCTCGTGGAATGGATCGAGTGGAACTACCGGATCCTGATCAAGGAACACCTGATCTGTACCGGTACCACTGGGGGGCTTGTTGAAGAGGCGATCCAGAAGAAGCTGGAACTCAGGGAAACCCGCACGTACAAAATGACGAAACTGAAGTCCGGTCCCCTGGGGGGCGATCAGCAGCTGGGAGCGATGATTGCGGAGGAAAAGGTGGACATGATGATCTTCCTCTGGGACCCGATGGAACCGCAACCCCACGATGTGGACGTAAAGGCGTTGCTCAGGATCTCGGTGTTGTACAACATCCCCATCGCCAACAACCGGGCCACTGCCGATTTCCTTATCTCCTCGTCCCTGTTCACCGAGGGATACTCGCCGGTAGTCAAGGACTACAGCGCGTACATTAAGCGGTTGTCCGGCTGAAAATACAAAAAACTCTTGTACGGAAACAGTAAGTGTAGTAGTCTAGATCGCACAGATACCACGCAGGTCGTACACACGTCTCCTTAAAAAGTCACACGTATTCTTAAACCTATCTTCGTTTGAGCCGTAGCTCGTGGTGCGCGGTATGAACGTCGAGAGGAAAGGACCGGTACGGTGGGTACAGCAGACGGAGGCAACCGCGAATACTTCCTGCGCGAGCTGGAGGATATGCAACCGGGAGACCATACCAGTCTCATCTACGATTCCGACGATGATCTGCAGCGGGTGATGGTTTCCTTTATACGCGAGGGTTTTCTGCGCAACCAGCGGGTCTTCTATATCGCCGAGCCGGAGTCGGTGGAACCGATTCTTAGCCGGTTGCGCAGTGATTCCGATATCGAGCTCCAGCGACGAATCGACGCCGGACAGTTTCACATCCACTCTGCCCGGGAAGTGTATCTCCGCTACGGCCGTTTTGATCCGGAGGCGATGATCGAGCTCCTACGCGAGGCAACCACCCAGGCCCGAGACGACGGGTACGCCGCACTCCGGGTAACTGGGGATATGAGCTGGGCGTTGCAAGATGTGGTCGGCGTTGATCGGCTGTTGGAGTACGAGACGCAGCTGAACGAGTTCTACCCGGGAAGCGATGCCTTAACGATCTGCCAGTATGATCGGCGCCGCTTCTCCGCGGAGATGATTCTGCAGGTCCTCCAGGCGCACCCCACCGTGATAATCGGGACCGAGTTCTCCCGCAACGCCTACTATATGCCTCCGAACGAGATGAATGCCCGGGAGGTTGCAACCTATCGCCTCAATCGGTGGCTGCAAAATATTCGAGAGCTGAAGGCGGAGCGCCAGGCGCGGGAGCAGACTGAGCGGGAGCTACGCGCGGCGCTGGATGAAAAAGAACAACTATTACGGGAGCTCAACCACCGCGTGAAGAATAGTCTGCTCATGGTGTCCTCGCTGATGAGTCTCAAAGAACGAACCAGCCCCGCCGCTCAGGATCTGACTGAGGTGAAGACGTTTGTCAACACGATCCAACTGATCCATGAGAAGCTCTACCAGGCGGATGATATGGAGCACGTGGCGTTTGCGCCCTACCTCAGGGAGCTGCTTGCGGATATCGTCTCTCTCTTTCCCGGGCCGGAGGTGCAACTGGATATCGATGTGCCCGACGTGGCGTTGCCTACCTCACCGGCGGTAAATCTGGGGCTGATACTCAACGAACTCACTACAAATGCGCTGAAGTATGGATTTGACGCGGTATCTACACCGCGCATCACCGTGACGCTCATCTGCGAGGCTGATCACCGGGAGTACGTCCTCACCTTTTCCAACAATGGGCCACCCCTGCCGGAGCGGTTCAATCTGCGCGCACCACCTGCCGGAGGATTGGGAACCCAGTTGATTAGATCGTTTGTTGAGAAGAT
>CAYQRW010000171.1:0-2912 GCA_964419735.1 uncultured Spirochaeta sp. | reverse complement strand
ATTACCCCTAGAGGTATGCGTAAGATAACACAGCAACTAATCGCAGCAAGCGCGGTGGCACTGTTTGCCGTCGGCTGTGCAACCACCGGAGACGGGGGAGAGCAGCCTGAGGTGAACCTTGCCGCTGAAAACCCAACTTACATATCACCGGCATCCTCCGCCGGAGTAGAAGACCTCTTTTCCAGTCGGATTCAAGCCAACCTTCCGGACGACACCGAGATTCGCGGATATTCGATAGTGGTTCAAGAAGAGGACGGCACCGACGTGTACCGACTGAGTCGCCGTGCCGACGGTGATGATGAGACGATCGAGTTCCCCGAAGAAATCGCATGGACCGGCCGCAACCAGAGTGGCAACTTCGTTGATGACGGGACGTATCTCGTAAGCGTATCGGTGACGGCTACCAACGGAGGGACCGCCGAAAGTGAGCCCGTAGGAGTTGTGGTGGATAACACACCCCCCACCGCCAACGTGAACAGCGAGTATCGCGTCTTCTCTCCCGGTGGCGACGATGAACGCAACGTCATGCCGATCCGCCAGGAAGGCTCCGATGCCGATACCTGGACCGGTGAAATCGTTACTGACGAGGGCACTCCCGTGCGCCGCTGGGAGTGGGTAGAACGCCTCCCGGAGCGCGTCGAATGGGACGGTCGCGACGAACATGGAGAACTGGTCTCCGATGGGCGCTACACCTACATCTTGACCGGTCGCGACCGCGCAGGAAACAGAACGATTGCGCGACAGGACAATCTTCGCGTCAGTAGCGAGGTGCGGGACATATCGGTGGCTGCCGCGGTACGCCACTTCTCTCCCAACGACGACGGTGCCCGGGATAGCGTCGATTTTGAGCTCGAACTCTCCGGGGACGCGGACATCCGGGAATGGGAGTTTGCCGTGCTCAACAGCGATGAGGAGACGGTATACGAACGTACCGGCGATGGGGAGATCCCCGCAACGTTCGAATTTAGTGGTCGTGACAACGGAGAGGCGCTGCCCGAAGGCCAGTATCGTGGCCGTCTGAGTATTCACCAGCGCAACGGAGAGCGGCAGGAAGACACAAGCCGTCCCGTCACCCTGGATGTGACCGCCCCTGAGGTATCGGTCGAGGCCGGCAGTGATGCCACGGACGAGTCACTTACGCTGGAACAGAGTTCGCAGGGAGCGGCCTCCTGGCGTGGGCGCATCGTCCCCGCCGACGAAGAGGACAGCATCCTCTCGGTAGAGTGGGATGACGAACTGCCGCAGGAGTTCACGTGGAACGGTCAGACCGACAGCGGTGAATCCGCGGCAACCGGCCGCTATCGGTACGCCTTGAGCGCCACTGATCGTGCCGGTAACCGCACCGTGGTAGAGACCGACTCTTTTCTCTTGGACCGCGACGCCCCCTCCGTGGACGTCGAGATTGAGCCGCGGCCGTTTTTTCCTGCGACCGAAGGGGAGTCTAGCGAGGAAGACACTGAACTCAGCATAGCGGTAGAGACCTCCGACCGGAGTGAAATTGCCGAGTGGCAGGTAACGATTTATGACCCCGAGGGCGGCCAGTTTGCCCAGTTTGGTGATGAGGGCACACCGCCGGAGCCGATAACCTGGGACGGCCGCGGAGCAGAGGGTAATCTGCCGGAGTCCGCCCGGGATTACACCGCAGCGGTGACGGTGACCGACGAGGTTGGCAACGAGGCTACCACGGAGCGGTCCGTTCCCATCGGAATCCTGGTTGAGCGGGATGAAGGCGACGACCTGCGGTTCAGCATTACCGGCATTCGGTTTGCTTCCTTTGAAGCGGACTACGAGAACCTCGGCGACCGAGACGTAGTGTCCGAGAATCGGGAAACGCTGGATGAAATCGCGGAACTGCTGCAGCGCTATCCGGATCAGGATGTACTCATAGAGGGCCACGCCGTACACATCTTCTACGAAGAGGATGAGGTGGAGCGCGAGCAGGAAGAGGTACTGCTGCCGCTCTCGGAAGAGCGCGCGCAGGTTGTCCGGGAGGCCCTCGTGGAGCGCGGGGTCGACGAGGATCGACTCACCGCCGTGGGACGAGGCGGTAGCGAGCCGCTGGTACCCCATAGTGACATGCAAAACCGTTGGAAGAACCGACGGGTGGAGTTTGAGCTGCAGTAGGGCTGCCCGCCTCGCGTAAAACTCGTAGAATCAGATTATTCGCCCGGAGGGTCACGCCTTCCGGGCGTTTTTGTGCAGAAAATCGTCGATTGTAGTAGAGTTTATAGCGTACCGAGGGGGTACCCATGCGCGACCGATATGACGAACGCTTTAGTGAAGGCACTCACGTATGTCTGGTGTTTCGGGATGAAACGGAACGGCAGAGAGTAGTCGCCTCCTTTGTAGAAGATGGGCTCGAGCATGATCAACGCGTGTACTACTTTGCCGATAGTGCAACTCCCGGCGATGTGACGCAGTGGCTGGCCGCCATGGATGTCGACCTACCCACGGACGAGCTCTCCGATCGGTTTCGCGCGCAGCGTACCGCCGAAACGTACCATCCCAGCGGCGCCTTCGTCCCGGAAGAGATGTACAACACCCTGCGGTCCACGTATGACACGTGCCGCAAGGAAGGGTTGCGGGGCGCCCGAGTTACCGGAGAGATGAGCTGGGCGCTGCAGCCGATCGCCGGAAAAGAGCGCCTCATGGAGTATGAGGCCGGCGTTAATGAGGTGCTCAAGACCCATCCGGTCACCGCCATGTGCCAATACGATGCCAACCGGTTCAGTGGAGAGATGATCTTTCAAGCGCTCCGGGTGCATCCGTATATGATTATGAACGGTCAACTGGTGCGCAATCCGTACTACATCGTGGCACCGTAGTTGTGGGCGACGAGAACAGCCGGGATCCCGCCGCGGTTCTGCACGATCTGCTCACGGCGGGCACCTTTATCAGCTATTACAACGAAC
>CAYQRW010000170.1:0-7904 GCA_964419735.1 uncultured Spirochaeta sp. | reverse complement strand
GCCCGAGACCGCCTTGCCGCCCTTCATAAATCCGGTAGCTACCAGCGAGCCCATCGTGGACGGCGCAGCTTTGGCCATCGCCATACCCGCTTTCGCGAAGAGCATTCCCACATCTTCACCATCAGAGTCCGCCATCTGCTCGTGGGCGGTGCGAAACGCCTTGCTCATAGTCAGACCCAGGTCACCGTCTCCTATCGCACTATCAATCTGAATCAGGTAATCCTGATTCTCCGCCATAAGTGTGCTCAGGGCCTGCAAGATCTGCTTGGCTGTACCGATCGTCAGCATGACCACTCCTTCTTTCCCCGGCCGTTCAGAGTGCCGCCTGCTCAAAGAACGGTGTCCGGGCACCTTTCATCAGGAGACCTTTCAGTTCATCGTTCAATTTAAGCATGGAGATCGAGAACCCGGTCATTTCGAGGGAGGTCGCGAACTCCCCAACGTACACCTTGGCCACAGAAATCCCTTTGTCTTTGAGAATTTCGTTGACCTTGCGGTACGCGACATAGAGCTCTTCCTTTGGTGTGGCCCCAAGACCATTAATCAGAACAGAGACTTCGTCCCCCTTCTCGTAGGGCAGATCCGGCATGATCTGGTCCATCATCTCCTGCACCACTTCATCAGCGGTGAGAAGCTTACCTCGTCGGATTCCCGGCTCACCGTGAATCCCCATGCCGATTTCCATTTCGCCTTCACCGATCGTGAAGGACGGTTTTCCTACCTCTGGCACGATCACCGGCGAAAGGGCGACACCCATGGTACGGACATTGGCGCCGGCGAGCTCCGCAACGCGCTTCACTTCATCCAGGTCAGCACCCTCGTCAGCCTTGGCGCCGGCACATTTGTAGATATAGAAGATGCCGGCAACACCGCGGCGCTTGCCTTCTTCGCCCTTGGGAGCACTGGCTACGTCTTCACCGGCGACGTAGGTCTCTACCCGGATATCTTCCATCTCAGCCATTTCGGCGGCCATATCGAAGTTGATGATGTCACCACCGTAATTGCCGTAGATGTACAGCACGCCTTTGCCGCCGTGAATCGCCTTGGTGACTTCCAGTGCTTGTTCCGAACTGGGGCTCTGAAAAACGCCACCCACGGCGCACCCATCGAGCATTCCCTGTCCCACGTAACCGAGAAACAAGGGAAGATGGCCCGAGCCACCACCGGTAGCAAGCGCAACCTTGTTCTTCTTGGGTGCGTCCGCGCGGACGATACACCGCAGATCGTCGGCCACATTGCGCAGCTGGTCGGGGTGTGCCGCGAGAATCCCCTCCAGCATCTCGTCAACAAAAGCTTCCGGCTTGTTAATGAACTTCTTCATCATGATCGAACTCCCGTTCTATAAACATTTACTAAAAACCGTTTTAGTGATTCTAGCACGAAACTGCCTGCTGTCAACGAAAATTTTTCATGACGTGGGAATAATTCCGCAGTCTCGCGCTCGAGCGTCCGCGTTCACCCGCGCAAGATAAACTAATACCGGATCACGCCCTTCAAATTAGGTTTTTTCTCCAATTCTTTTATATCTTCTGGTGCAGGTCGAGACGGGCGGTCTCGGTTGCCGTTTACTAAACAGAGGAACCCCAACGGTGAATCTTCGGCAGCGTAGAACTGGTGCCACGTCTCCGGCGGCGTATATATCAGGTCGTGCTCCCGTATCTGCCGTACCTCATCGCCTACCAAGACCGATCCCCGCCCGCGAAGGACAAGCACTGCATGCACGTGCTGATGCCGCTCAAGTGCCGAGTGCCCTCCCGGGGCCACCTCGAAGTACCGCAACTCCGCCGGCAAGTCCTCGCCGGGCTCAAACAAGACCTGTTTGGTCACGTTCTGCGATACCGTTCCGGTCGCGGGGTATTCCTTTACTGGAACCTCGTGCCACCGGTATCCCTCAGTTGCGTGAGTGAACGTTCGGACGAGCGAAATCGATGTCTCACTCCCAGTCGCCATCACTGTGCCACCCGAATCGTCGTGCCCAGTTCGTCTGCAAGCTGCTTCACCTCGAGGTCCTCAGCCGGGGTACCCTGTCGGAATACAACCAGGGTCCGGGCATCCACTTTTGCCGGTACCATGGGAATGTAGTGCCACGTGCCTTGCTTGAGAGTGATTCCCGTTCCCCGGGGAACCTTGAAGGCGCGAGCCGTCGCAAGATCAGGAAGGTTGCCCGTAGTAGGTTCGGCAAGTACCAGGACGATATCCTCATCCAGCGGGACGAGTGTCTCGGTGGTCCGCACATGACGCTCCAGCATGGGAACCAGCATCTCACCAGGCTTGGTGTGTACCAGGCCAAAAGATGCCGCCCCATCGAAACTTCCCACCGATACGTCATTCCAGAACGCGAATGTCTCGTTGTCTGCGGCGGGCTCTTTCCCGGCGTTGCTCAAAAACTCGCCATACGCTGCTACCGATGATTCGGTGGCGTCTTCGATACGTAACGTCTTTTCCATAACTACTTTTCCTCCTGATTGTTGACCGTTTCCACGAGCTTGCGAGAATGGTCCTTGAGCGCGTGGTACGTGGCGTCGTATTGGTTCACGTATTCGCGATACTTCTCGGTGTTCTCGGGGATCGGTTCGATTCGCTTGGCAACGGTCACCATGGCGTCGGCCGCCTCTTGAATGCTCTCGTACATTCCCGCCACTACCGTTGCGGTTATCGCCGCCCCAAGGCTTACCGCCTGTTGCTCGGTGGGAATAGAGATCGGCTTCCCGGTGACATCGGCGTGGATCTGCATCCACAGATCGCTCTGCGTCGCCCCACCGCAGGCGATAATCTCATCAATCGCAAAATTCGCTTCATTCATGCGACGGATGATCATCTCAGTGCCGTAGGCTACAGATTCCATGATCGCCCGGTAGATGTGGGCGGGAGTGTGACTCAGCGTGAGCCCGCGGATCACTCCGCGACTGTTAGCGTCCACCCAGGGAGTCCGATTTCCCTGCCAGTGCTCCAGAACTACGAGACCGTCACTTCCCGGACTGAGTTGAGCAGCTCTGGCGTTGAGCACGTCGTACACCGATCCGCCGGTACGTTTGGCCTCGGCCTCGATCTCACTGTTCACGAAGTTGGACAGGAACCATTTGAGAACGCTGCCGGTGGAAATCTGTCCCGCCTCAACGAAGTTCAGCCCCGGCAGCAGTGCATCGGGGAAACTACCAAAGAGTCCCTTGGTATGAACCTCGATCGGGGATACTCCGATATGCAGTTGTGATGAGCCGGTGATCAGCGCCATCTTACCCGCGCGGAGGGCGTTAACCCCGATAACCCCGATATACGCGTCCGCGCCACCGCCGGCGACGGGAATTCCCTCCGGCAAACCGGTCTTTTCGGCCATTTCAGCGGTGAGGCCGGCTGCCTTCTCCCCGATTCGGAGGATTCGTTGCGGTACCTTGTCTTGAATGTCCTCGAGACCGATCCGATTGTAGAGCGATTCCGGAAGCCCACCCTTGCGAGCGTTGTAGAACCACCGCGCGGTGGCGGTGTTGATGTTGCCGGTAATTTCTCCGGTGAGCCGATACACCATCCAGTCGGTCTGCTCGAAAATCGTCGCCGCCAGCCGGTATGTTTCCGGCTCGTGACGCTTGGTCCAGAGCACTTTGCAGGGGAACCATTCCGCCGACAGATTGGCGTGGCCGATGTACTCCAAGGCGTCGTCACCGGTGGCGGCGATCTCTTCAGCTTCCTTGGCGGCACGAATGTCCATCCACATAATCGCGTCCCTAAGCGGTGCGCCGTTCTTATCCAGAAACACCACGGTACAGCTCGTCCCGTCCAGGCCGATTCCACCGATCTCGCCGGGGTCTATCTTCGATGCCTCCAGAGCTCCTCGTATCGACTCCACCAGCGCCGTCTCCCAACGCTCGATTTCCTGCTCACCCCATGCGGGATGTCGATGAATATTCTCGTTGGCGCTTACTCCGAAACCGAGACATTTCCCCGTCCTGTCGTACACGCCGGCGCGAAAACTTTCCGTTCCCGCGTCGATTCCCAGTACATACTGTGCCATTAGTGCCGCCTCCTGCTCTGTGTGTCTGTGACTATGATAATGCGTTCCATGCGCCCGCCTGGAACGCAGGTTCGCCATCGATATATACCGTTCCCTGGTCGCGCAGATCCTTGACGATATCCCAATGCAATGCGGACTGGTTCACTCCACCACATTCCGAATACGAACGGCCCAGCGCGATATGGATCGTGCCGAGAATCTTCTCGTCATACAGGATATCGTTGGTGAAAAAGGTCATCTCTCGATTGGTACCGATACCGAACTCACCCACGCGACGCGAGCCCCCATCCATATCGAGCAACTGGTGGAGAAAGCCTTCGTTGGATGCGGAGCTGGCCTCCACTACCACGCCATCGGAAAAGGTAAGCCGAATATCCTCCATAAACACACCGGCGAAGACGCCGGGATGCTCAAACTGGATCGTTCCGTTTACCGATTCTTCCACCGGCGCGGTAAAAACCTCGCCACCCGGCATGTTGATTCCACCGCCGTCAACGATATAGCGCCGTCCCGCTGTGGAGAAGCTCAGGTCGGTACCGGCCCCCACGATCCGGACCTCTCGCGTACCATCGAGTGACTCCCGGAGCGTCTGGTACCTTCTTCCTTCTTCCTTCCAGTCCTGAAGCACGGAGCGGTAGAAGAACTCCGACACGTCCCGCATGCTCTTGCCCGCTTGCTGGGCAAACGACTCGTTGGGAATTCGCAACAACGTCCACCGCGTCTGAGAGGTGCGCATCGCTGAAATCTCACCTTCCGCCTTGCGCATCCTTGCAATTCGCTCCGTGGGAACCCCCTCATACTCGTGCCGGTTGCGAAATCCCCGGAGGTCGATGCACACGTCAGCCCAATCCATCGCCTGGCGCCACAATTCCGGCACCCACTCTACCTGGCGGTTGGAGCCTACTCGCAGGATGTCCCCTTGCATTTCAGCTGAGTAGAACAACGTCTGTACGTAGGCTCCCCTTCGGGTGCACTGCGCCGACACCGCGCGGGCGATGGGAAATGCTTCCGGTTCTCGTATGATGACAACCACCCGGTCTCCTTCCGTGACGCCGGTGGAATGGTCCACCAGTACGGTGGCGATCTGGTCGTTTCGCGGGTCTTGTAGGCCGGTTAGCATCGTTTCATCACCTGTTTCTTTAAAAGATTATAGTAAAACCGTACACCCGGTTTAAGTTTCCGTCAATGTCAATCATTGCGTTCGAACACGTACTACGGTAGAATCATCATGAAATGAACATCCAGGAACGTCGCTCCGAGATCATGCAGCGTCTCGTAAAACACCATGTGGTGAGTGTCGCGGAGCTCGGACGGGAACTCAGCGTCTCGGAGATGACGGTGCGCCGCGATTTGGCGGAGTTGGAGCGCATGGGATACGCCCGCCGAACGCACGGGGGCGCGATCCACGAGACTCAACGAAGCTTTGAGCCGGCGATCATGACTCGTTACGGTGAGCGAGCGGACGTGAAGCAGAGGATCGCAACCGCCGCGGTGAAACTCTGTACACCGGGAGATTCGATCGCCATCGATGTGGGCTCAACGATGATGTATCTCGCCGAAGAGCTCCGGGAGGCGACCGGCCTGCGGCTAATCGTGATCACCCCGAGCATGACGATCGGGAGCGAGCTCAGTGAAAACCCGTCGTACGTGGTGATCGTCACCGGGGGGCAGGTGCGTCGTGGTGAGCTGACGCTGACCGGGGCGCTCACTGAGGCGGCGCTGGCGCAGTTTCATTTCAAGACGTTGTTTCTATCCGCCGCCGCCGTGTCGGCCTCCGGGGGACTCACCGAGTTCAACATGGAGGACGCCGCGGTAAAACGGGCGATGATCGCTTCTGCGGAGCGGGTTATCGCCCTCGTGGATTCCAGCAAATTTGGAGGCACCGAACTGTGCAAGATCTGTGGATTCGATCGAATCGATGTACTGATAGCGGATGCGCCACCAACGGGCGAGCTCAAGACCGCGCTTGAGGAGCAATCTGTGGAAATCATAGTCGCCGGTACCGGCGATGAACAGAATATGAAGGAGTCACTATGAAGTGGTTACGAGAAGAATTGAAGACCGACAAACCGGTCATAGCGATGTGTCACATGCCGGCCCTTCCGGGCGATCCCAAATACGATAAGGGCAAGGGCGTGCAGGGGGTAGTGGATTTCGTATCTCGGGAGGTGGAAGCGCTCCAGAGCGGTGGAGTCGACGCGATCATGTTCTCCAACGAGTCGAGCTTGCCGTACCTGACCACCGTTCACGCGATTACTACCGCCACTATGGCGCGCGTGATCGGCGAACTCAAACACATGGTAGAGGTACCGTTTGGGGTGAACGTACTCTGGGATCCCACCGCGAGCATCGATCTCGCCGTGGCAACGGGAGCGCGTTTCGTGCGGGAGATCTTCACCGGCGTATATGGCAGCGACTTCGGCATCTGGAATACCAATTGTGGCGAGGTGGTACGCCACCGCGCGGCGGTCTCCGGTGAGGATGTGCGCCTCTTGTTTAACATCGTTCCCGAAGCGGCGGCGTATCTTGGTGACCGGTCACTCGCAGATATCGCCAAATCCACCGTGTTCAACGCTGAACCGGACGGACTGTGCGTTTCCGGGCTCACCGCCGGAGCGGAAACCTCCGCGGAACAGCTCAAAATCGTCAAGGACACCGTCCCGAACACCGCCGTGTTCGCCAATACCGGCGTTCGCGTGACAAACGTGGCGCAGCAACTGGCGGTAGCCGACGGTGCGATTGTGGGCACCGCCCTCAAACGGGACGGCTACATCTGGAACGAAGTTGACGTAAATCGGGTGAAGGAGTTCATGGGCGCCGTACGAGACGCCCGGGGCGCGTAACGCCCGCGCTATTTCATTCTCTCCTGGACCCAGGAGCGGGCGTCACGAATGACCGCTTCCGGGTCCTCGTTATTCTCATTCCACATTTCCACCACAAAGGGACCACGATAATTGGCAGTAGACAGCACGTCGAACGCCTCCTGAAACGGCACGATGCCTTCGCCGAAGGGAACGCGCCGAAACTCGCCGGGACGGGCGTCCTTCACGTGCACCGCAACCACGTGTTGTAAATTTCCGCGGAGCTCGGTGAGTAGGTCATGTCCGTGAGCCATCGTATTGCCGACATCGGGATACATCTGGAGCCACGGATTACCGCACGCCTCGATCCATTCCCGCGTCTGGTCAAGCGATCCCATCATGGGAAGATCCGCGTTTTCCAGCGCCAGCATCACCGATGCCTCGCGGCCCATCTCCGCCGCCCGTACCAGACCATCCCGATAGCGCGCCTGGGTGTCGGGCGTACTGTCTTCGTAGTATACGTCATGGCCCTGGGTCTGGATGACGCGCACGCCCAGCTCCACACTGAGATCGATTGCCCGACGCATCATCTCCCACGCTTTTTCTCGCGTGGCACGGTCCGAGGAAGCAAACGGAAATCGCCGGTGACCACTAAGACAGAGATGCCGCACGGGGACCCCCGTTTCGGCAATCGCTCGGCGCACCACCCCGACTTCTCCCGAGCTCCACCACAGACGCTCGATGCGCTCATCCGACTCATCTATCGACAGTTCGAGAAAGTCGTATCCAGTGCGCCGCGTCACTTCCAGCGCCTGCGTCCAGTTGTGCACCGGGGGAAGCGCCTTTTCGTAAATGCCCATGGGATTCGATCGTACACTCACTGCTACAGTTCTCCTTCCAACATCTCAGGGAACACCTTCTTCGACGCGTGTAATAAATTACTCACTGTGTAATCCTTTACATAACGCTATACTGCAGGTGTACCTATGTCAATTCATCTTTCTACCCCCGCGTGCGGTCAATTCGGCGCCTGGAACGCTGCGCTTGACCGCCCCACGACTTTCCTATATTGTCAACTGGAAGTTAACGAAGAGGTC
>CAYQRW010000169.1:0-7987 GCA_964419735.1 uncultured Spirochaeta sp. | reverse complement strand
ACCAGGTTGTTGAAGTCATGCGCCAACCCCCCGGACATACGGCCGATCGCATCCATGCGCTCCGCATGGGCCAGCTGCGCGTCCTTGCGGCGGATCTCGGCGTTGCGATTCATGCGCTCCGTGATATCCGTGAGAACCCACACCGTCAGCGGATCCGCCGCTTCCCCGGTGCTCGGGGCCAGCACCGCGGCGCGTACCTCCACAATACCCCCGGCATACCTTGGGGGACTCCATCGAATCGGACGCTCTTGACGGAGCACGTTATTGCGAATCTCCTCCGGAATCAGATCAAAAACATCAGCATGGTCGGCGGAATCGTTGCGGATCAGACTCCACGCTTGCGCGTTGGCGTAGCGAATATGCCCGTCCCGGTCACTCACCAGCACGCCATCATCGATCGACCCGAGAATCTGTGACAGAAGCGCTTCCCGCGACTGAACCGCTTGCTCCATTCGATTGCGGTAGAGCGCCAACACCACGGCGGTCCGCAGTTCCCGCTCGTCAAACGGCTTAATGATATAGGCGTATGGTTCAGTGACTTTGGCCCGGTCTAACGTCTCATCATCGGCGTAGGCCGTAAGCAGAATAACCGGTATCCGGAACTGAGAACGCACCACGCCGGCGGCGCTGACGCCATCCATTTGCCCGTCGAGATAAATATCCATCAGTACCAGATGCGGGAGCTCTGCGGCGGATTCTCGCGCACGAAGTGCGGCAAGCAGATCCTCGGCAGCGGAGAACACACCGCCCACGGTGTAGCCCAAGCGCTCTAGATGACTACGGATGTCTAGAGCAACGATCTGTTCATCTTCTACGATGAAAATTTCGGTGGCAGTGTGCTCTTCGGTTCGTATCACACCGGCAGACCCAGCTCCTTGATCAGCTGAAACAGCTTCTCCTGATCGATCGGCTTCACCAGATAGGAATCTGCCCCGCCCTGGTAGTACGCCTCAACCACGTTCTTCGGATCCTCCAGGGCTGTGGTCATGACCACTTTGGTCTGGTCCGGCGGCTGGACTCCGATGCGCTTTTCGACGGTCCGTATCTCACGCAAGGCGGTCTGTCCATCCACGTTGGGCATCATGATATCCAGGAGGATGAGCCGATAGGGATCATTCTCTTCCCACGCCAGGCTGAAGGCATCGATCGCTTCCTGTCCATCTACCACAACATCGCACCGACTGCGCTCGCGGAGAATCGATTGCAGATATCGACGACTGCCAAAATCATCCTCCACGATTAGGATGCGTACGTTCTCTTCTGTGTTCATCTATCTGTCTCCTTTTCCAGCTCAGCCACAAGCCGGTGGATAGCGTCGGTATCTTGGCGGCGCAACGCCAGAAGCAGGCGAAACGCCGTTTCGGCGACGGCGGATTGAGTTAATTTGGGAGAACGCTGCTTCATCTCCGCCAACAGTTCCTGTGCGCGGCTGTAGTCCCCGGATGCTACAACCTCCCGGAGTTCCGCAATCTGGGAGTCGTCGCGGAAGTGTCGGTTGTGATTGCCCCCCAGGCCGCACACCACCCGATGCATCGTGTCAATAGGAACCGGTTTGCTCATGACGGTGTCAAAGCCTGCCTCCCACGCACGTTCCTCGATTTCCTGCACAGCGTGACCCGAAAGGGCAACCATCCTGAGGCTGCTGCCGACATCACCCGCCTCTCCGGCCCGGATACGCCGAGCCAGCTCCCACCCGTCCATCTCCGGCATTTCAATATCAAGAATAGCCACGTCGAAGGTGTCCTGTTGGAGGGCTTCCAACGCCTCACTTCCGCCGGTCGCGGTAACCACCCGGTGTCCGCGGGATTCTAGGAGCTTCCGATGTAAAACCAGGTTATTCCGGTCATCATCGACAATGAGAAGCCGTAACGCCGGGTCTGGGGCAGGCTGCTGCGAGGCCCGCCGCTCCGCATCGCCGGTCCCCTGCCGCTGTGTCGCTATCACATCCGCGCCGGCCAGCGTTTCTCGGATCACTTCGACGGGAACCGGCTCCAGCAACGAGAACACCGACCGCTCCCGCGAGACCTGTGCGCTCTGCGTGCGATTGATCCCACCCACAACCAGGACCGCCCCGCTATCCGGAAGCTCCCGCGCGTGGGCATCGGTGGTGATGATCCGATCGAACTGCGCCGGCGCAGCCACGATATCCTGCCAGGAGAGGTGTGAAAACGCCACGCCCGCCGCGGCGCACCACGGTTCCCACGATCTGGCGATCAGCGGATCATCGGTCGCCACGGATCGGATGCCGGCGGTTCTCGATCGATCGGCGGGAGCATAGTCCTCAGCAGAGGCGAATGGAAGCTCAACGGCAAACACTGATCCCTGGGAGGAGCTCTGTTTCAAATCGACGGAGCCCTCCATGGCGTCCACCAGCCGCCGGACCAACGCCAGTCCCAAGCCTACCCCGCCGGCTTTTCGCGTAGCCGGGCTTTCGATCTGACTGAAATCCTCGAAGATCAGCGAACGGTACTCAGTAGACACGCCAGGTCCCGTATCCTCCACCTCGATTGTAACCCGAGAACCGCCGGTAGCCCGGGCAGTAACCACGATATGCCCGGCCTCGGTGAACTTCACTGCATTTGAAATCATATTGCGCAGGATCTGTCCCAGTCGCGTCTGGTCGCCGTAGACCGCTCGCGGCAGTACCGGATCGATTACGGTGGTCACACGCAGCCCCTTCTTACCCGCCTCCACCGCAAAACTGCGGCTCACCCGTTCTAATACGACCACAGGATCAAAGAGTTCCCGTTGCAGCGAAAACCGCCCGGAGTCAAAGCGGGCGTAGTCCAGAATATCGGAGATGAGCGCCATAAGTTGCTGGGCGGAGAGATCGAGAATTTCCAGATACTCCTGAGTGGAGCGGGGGTCGGGCTCATCGTGCAACAGCCGGGTCATTCCCAGAATACTATTTAAGGGGGTACGTAGCTCGTGGGTTACGCGGGCGAGGAAGTCACTCTTCGCCTGGGCGGCGCTTTCCGCCGCCTCCTTGGCGGCTACGAGATTCGCGCGATATTCCTCTTCCTGAGTCACATCCCGGATCACCACCACCCGGGATCCCCCGGCCCCCGAGGGCAGCTGCAGGTCGTTACTTGATACTGCCACCGTGCGGGGTGTGCCCGCCCGTGGGGTCAGACGAGTCCACTCTTCCGAAGATAAGGTTTCCAGAATCGGAATATCGGTCTTGACGACTGAGCCGATATCGATACCCACCGCCTCGGATGCACTCCATCCCGTGAGCTGCTCGGCGGCGCGATTCATAAACAGGATCCGGTCCGCGCGATCGGCGGTGACGATGCCTTCGGTAACATTGTGTAAGGTAACCCGCAACAGTGCGCGGTTCTCCCGCAGTTCCCGTTCCGCCCCGTGCTTATACAACGCCAGTTCGATCGCAATGGAAAGCTCCCGCTCCTGGAACGGTTTCAACAGATAGCCATACGCGTTGGAACGCTTGGCCCGCTCCAGGCTCTGGGAGTCGGAAAACGCCGTGAGAAAGATGACGGGGACGTCGTACTCTTCCTGTATCAGATCGGCGGTCTTGATACCATCGATATCGCCGCGAAGTTGGATATCCATAAGCACCACATTCGGTGGAGTCCGGCCGACCAGCTCGATCGCGGCGGCACCGGTGCCGGCCCGACCAACTACCGAGAACCCCATCGATCGCAGTCTGTTCTCCAGATCCAAGGCGACGATACTTTCGTCCTCCACAATGAGAACGTCAGTTGCCATAGCGTCCGACCCGCTTCAACACTGATTCCGCGATCTTTGAAAGCCCTACGCTGGTGTCGACCCCGCCGCGTTTGACCGCTTCGTTGGGCATACCGTACACCACGCAGCTGGCCTCATCCTGGGCGATATTGTACGCACCGGCCTGGTGCATCTCCGCCATGCCCATCGCCCCGTCGTCCCCCATGCCGGTCATAATCACCCCGATCGCATTGGGCCCGGCATACTGGGCGGCAGACCGAAACAGGACGTCCACGGAGGGCCGGTGGCGGCTTACCAGCGGTCCATCGCGGAGTTCCACGTAGAACCGCGCCCCACTGCGCTTGAGCAGCATGTGCCGGTTTCCCGGCGCGATCAAGGCATGGCCGGTGAGGACTGAGTCGTTGTTTTCCGCCTCTTTTACCGTGATTTCACAGATACTGTTCAACCGTTGCGCAAAGGCGGCGGTGAATTTCTCCGGCATGTGTTGGACGATAACGATGCCCGGGGAATTGAGCGGCAGCGCCTCAAGAAACTCCCGGAGCGCCTCGGTTCCACCGGTGGACGCGCCGACACAAACGATCTTCTCCGTCGTCTCGGGTACCGCCCGTCCATTGGGAGGCGGAATCACAGCGTCGGCGTTTAACTTTGGCTCTACCTCGCGCATATCGGACGAGCCGCGGGATACTGCAGTACGCTTCTGCGACGATGTCTGGCGCGGCGGACGCTGGGCAGGAGCGGGCTGAGACGGGGTCATTTCCTTACTCCGTAGCTTGCGCAATCCGTGGCGACTGGCGTACGCCGCTTTCACCGCGTCGTACATCGCCACCCGGGACTCCTCAAGAAATCGCTTGGTCCCCATTTTTGGTTTTTCCACGATTTCCGCCGCGCCGTAGTCCAACGCAGCCAGAGCGTTAGCGGAGCCGGATTCCGCCATGGACGAGCACACCACAACCGGCAGGGGATGCTGTTGCATCAGATGTTTCAGAAAGCTCAGCCCATCCATCCGCGGCATTTCGATGTCCAGAGTTATGACATCAGGGACCACGGTGGTAAGTTTCTTGGCGGCGATATACGGATCGGCGGCGGTGGCCACCACTTCAAAATCGGCGCTCTCCTCGAAGAGCGCGGTCAACGTCTGGCGGACCACCGCCGAATCGTCGATGACCATCACGCGAATCTTCTCAGGCATGCTGTGATCGCTCCTTTTCCGGTCGCCGGTAGACGGTGGGGGCCACCGATTCTACGGGAAGGTCGATTCCGGCCAGCGTCTCCGAGTGCCCGAGAAACAGGTACCCCCCGGGGACCAAATAGTTGTACAACTTTCGCAGAAGCTCCTCCTGTCTCGGGCGGTCGAAATAGATGATCACGTTCCGGCAAAATATGATGTGAAAGCGATCGCGCACCGGAAACGAGGGGGCCATGAGGTTCATGCGGTGAAACGCGGTGCGTTGCCGCAGGATCGGCTTCACGCGCACCAACTCAGCCGCGGCGTCACGGCTGCGCATGAAGTAGCGCTTCCGCAGCGCCTGCTCCACCGGATCGATTCTTCCGGCGGGATACACGCCTTTCTTGGCGGTGGCCAGCACCGCGGTGGAGATATCGGTCCCCAGAATGCGGTAGTCGAAGCGAGGATTCTGCCTGCGAAACTCCGCGAGAACGATCGCCAGCGTATACGGCTCCTCGCCGGTGGAGGCCGCCGCGGACCACGCCTTGAGCGGCGACGACTCGCCCCAACCCTCAGCAAATTTCTCGGGCAGGATATGATCGCGGAGGAACGTGAAGTGATCGGCTTCCCGAAAAAAGTCGGTTTTGTTGGTGGTGACCACATCGATCATGTGGATAATCTCGTCGCCGTCATGATCAAACACGTGCGTGATGTACTCTTCGAAGGTGGCCAGTTGGAGTGCTCGTAGCCGTTTCTGCAGACGACTCTCCAACATAATCCGTTTCGCCGGGGGCATCTTGATTCCGACCTCACCCTCGATGAAGCGGCTCAAGCGACGAAACTGCTCATCATTGAGTGAGATGGAGCTCATGGCTCTTTCCCGCAGCCAGTCGCTGGACATCGAGAATCAAGGCCACGTCCCCATCTCCGAGGATCGTAGCCCCACTGACACCTTCGATGTTTTGGTACATCTGTCCGAGGTTCTTAATTACGGTCTGGTGGTCCCCGATCACCGTATCAACCAGAAAACCCACATCTCCGATGCCGGTATGCACCACCACCGCCTGCTCCCGTTCCGGTCGATCTCCGCCGATGTTGAACTCGCGTCGAAGATCAACGATCGGCAGCATTTCGCCCCGATTGGCCACAACCCCATCGTTCCCTCCGGTCCGCTGGAACTCGATGCACTCTTCAACGTTGGATAGGGGCACCACAAACCGTTCATGACCAATTCGTACCAACAGGCCGTCGATGATGGCCAGCGTCAACGGAATCGCGATAATCACGGTAGTGCCGACGCCGGCAGCCGATTCCAGCGCCACCGAGCCTCCAATGTTCTCCACTTCTTTGCGGACCACGTCCATTCCCACCCCGCGGCCGGAGACGGTTGTCACTGACCCGGCTGTGGAGAAACCCGCGGCAAACACCAGTTCCAGCAGCTCGTGTTCGCCCATCTGGGCGTCGGCGGAGATAACTCCCCGCTCCACGGCGCGCTCTCTGATTCGATCACGATTGAGCCCACCGCCGTCATCCTCGATGCGCACCTCGACGTTGGCTCCCACGTGGCGTGCGCGCAATGCTATCGTGCCCATGGGATCCTTTCCAGCCGCACGGCGAGCTTCCGGCGCCTCAATCCCGTGGTCGATGCTGTTGCGGATGATGTGCACTAAGGGGTCATGCAGTCGCTCGATGACCGTCTTGTCCAGTTCGGTCTCACCACCCTCAGTAACGAGATCAACCTGCTTGCCCAGTTCCTGCGACAGATCCCGAATGAGGCGACGAAAGCGGGAAAAACTGGTGGAGATTGGGAGCATGCGGATGCTCATCGTGTGGTCGCGCAACTCCGCCACGAGTCGCTCGAAGTTCTCGCTAATCGTGACCACATCACCGCTCATGCCGTCGGCGGTTTGCGTGAGCCGCGCCTGCAATGTGACCAGCTCGCCCACCAGGTCTACCAAGTCATCCAGTTTTTCCGACTGAACCCGAATACTGGAGGCGGCTGATTCGCTTTGCGCCTTCTGACGCGCACGCTTCACGTGCTGCTGTTCCTGGAGCGCGGTTTCAACCTCGTAGGTATCGACACCGCGCCCTACCAGCACCTCGCCGAGCCGTTTCTGACCGGATACCGCTTCATCGATGACGGAGGCCTCCACAACCCCCCGTTCGATCAGGATCTGCCCGAGCCGCTTGTATTCGCTATCTTCCGTGAAATCGAGTTCGTCAATGAGTTGGATGGAAACGGTGCACCGGTCGTCGACGAAGATGAAGACGTCGCGGATCGCCGTGGCCCCCTGATCGGTGGTTAAAAACATATCCCACCATACGTGGGCCTCATCGATCCGTCCCGATTCTAGATCGGGGATCTCTCGGGTGTTGGCAATGACCGTACAATCACCCAGAGTGTGGAGCTCCTCGATCAGTAGAAACGGATTGCTCCCGTTGGCGCTGATATCGGGAGTCGGGACAAACCGGATGTGCCAGGTGGCCGGGGTTTTTCCGCCGGAATCCGATGGAGCCTGAGTACCAGAGTCTGCGGCAGGTTCACTGGAGGCGTCCGTACCGCCCGCCTCCTCGCTTCCAATTGCCACGGTGGAGACGGAGTCATCATAAGCGATCGGTTCCGGCTGCTCAGCTTGAAGGGCATCCTGGAGCCGACTCATGAGCTCCTGAGAACGGTCCTCGATTGCCGGGTCCTCCGGTTCTTCGAGCATGTGCCGGATGTGATCACGCGCTTCCAGGGTAAGATCAATCAGCTCCCGGGATACCGGAATCCGTCCGTTCCGCACGTCATCCAGCATCGATTCCACGTGGTGGGTGAACTGGGAAATCGCATCAAATCCGAACATCGAGGCGGAACCCTTAATGGTGTGCATCGACCGGAAGACCGCCGAGATCACATCCATATCCTCAGGGCGCTCCTCGAGCTCCAGGAGAGATTGCTCGAGATTGTTAAGCAGTTCGTACGCTTCCTCCCGGAAGCTGTCCTGGAAGCCGTCAAGCATGTTCGGATTCCTCCGTCTGGTGCCGTCCGAATTCGTGTAACTGCCGGTCCAGTTCCCGGCCGTCGCGAACTACGGTTTCCACGAAACCGGTTTCGTGCAGCCGCCGCGCCAC
>CAYQRW010000168.1:0-7992 GCA_964419735.1 uncultured Spirochaeta sp. | reverse complement strand
AACGCCGTGGCCGTCTCCGATCTGCAGAATTTCAGTCTGCAGCCGTCGTTTCTGTTGAAACTTGCTCCGGTAAGTTTTGATTAGTCGCGCGGGAATACGCGAATGACCGATGCCGGGGCGGCGCGCTGCGCCGTCCCGGTGTTGTGAGCAGGAACTCGATATGTACCGATATATCATCAAACGTCTGATCCTGGTTGTGCCCGTGCTGTTGGGAATCTCAGTGATCGTCTTCCTTATCATGGCGATGCTTCCCGGAGACGCGGCGCAGGCGATTCTCGGGTCGTTTGCAACGCCGGAGAATCTGGCCCGCGTGCGCAGTGACCTGGGGCTGGATGAACCGATGGTAAAACGCTACTTCATCTGGTTGGGAAACATCTTGCAGGGCGATTTTGGCCGTTCCTATACGTTGCAACGGCCGGTGCTGGATGAGGTTCTAGACCGCCTGGGACCCACATTGCTCCTGGCGGGAACCTCCCTGATTCTGGCCTCGATCATGGGAATGTTCGCCGGCGTGATCGCCGCCATTAAGCAGTTTGGCTGGCAGGATGCCCTGTTCACCTTTGTCGTGCTCATCGGCATATCCACCCCGTCGTTCTGGTTGGGTTTGATGTTCGTGTTGGCGTTCTCGCTCAACCTGGGATGGTTTCCCGTCAGCGGCATGACCGCGGTGATCGGGGGTGGGGGCGTGCTCGATGTCCTGCGCCACCTGGTGCTGCCGGCGGTGACACTGGCGGTGGTTGCCACGGGGGTCATTGCCCGCCTCACCCGATCCACGATGCTTGAGGTCCTCCGCCGTGATTTCGTGCGTTCCGCCCGCGCTAAGGGACTGCCCGAGCGGACGGTGATCGTGAAACACGCCTATAAGAACGCCTTGGTCAATATCATTCCCGTTCTCGGTATCCAGGCGGGGTTCGTGATCGGGGGAGCCGTCTATATTGAGACGGTCTTTCAGTGGCCGGGAATCGGGCGCATGCTGGTAAACGCCATCCTCACGCGAGACGTGTTGCTCGTTCAGGGAGGTGTCGTGGTGGTGGCCGCGATCTACGTGCTGATCAATCTCACCGCCGATGTCTTTCAGCACCTCCTCGACCCGCGGATCAGCGTCTAAGGAGTTTCGGTGAGTTCTTCTTCCAAGCTACGACGGTTTTTCTACAATCGGTTGGCCACCGTGGGCCTGGTGATCGTCCTGGGAGTGATCGCGATCTCCCTGCTGGCGCCGATCCTGCCGCTCCCCAATCCCAATGCCACCAACCTGGACATGCGGATGCTGCCCCCGGGCAGTGAGGATCGGCCCCTGGGGGCTGACGAACTGGGACGGGACATGCTCTCCCGCCTGATCTGGGGGTTACGCGTGAGTCTGGCGGTGGGCATTTCCGCCACCGCGATCGCCGCGTTGATCGGCTCGCTGATCGGAATCTTCTCCGCCTTCTACGGCGGCGTCCTCGATAATACCCTCATGCGCGGCGTGGATATGCTGATGGCGTTTCCCTATATGCTTCTGGCGCTGTCGATCGTGGCGGTCCTGGGGCCGGGGCTGTTTAACGCGCTCATCGCCATTTCGATCGTAAATATCCCCTTCTTTGCGCGGAACGTGCGCGGGGCCACCGTGGGCCTCGTCCGCCTGGAGTATGTGGACGCCGCCCGTCTCAGCGGCAAGAGCGAAATGCAGATCCTGTTCGGTGAGCTGCTGCCCAACGTCCTCCCGGTGATCTTCATTACGATTTCCACCACCGTGGGATGGATGATTCTGGAGACGGCGGGACTGAGCTTTCTCGGTCTCGGTGCGCAGCCGCCTACCGCCGACCTGGGCTCTATGTTAGGCGAAGGGCGCAAGTCGATTCTCACGGCGCCGCACGTGGCCACCTTACCGGGGTTGGTGATTCTGGTATTGGTGATCGGGATCAATCTCCTGGGGGATGGACTCCGGGACGTGTTGGATCCTTATTTGCGTTCCGGAGCGCTGGTGAGTCCCCGACCGGCCACCGAGGTGGATGGTGCCCTGCGGAAGCGGCTTGGCCGGCCGCAGGGGGCGGGTACCCCGGAGGCGTCCGCCGGATCTTCCGCGCCGGACCAACCGTCCCTGGCGGTGGAGAACCTGCAGACGTGGTTCTGGCAGAAGCAGGGGCGCGTGAGTAGCGCGGTACGCGCTGCCGACGGGGTGAGTTTTCACGTCGACCGCGGTACGGCCCTGGGCATTATGGGAGAGTCGGGAAGTGGGAAATCGGTGACGGCGCTGTCGGTGCTGGGGCTCGTGCCCACACCGCCGGGGCGGATTATGAACGGAAGTATTGGCTACTACGGTGAAGAGCTGATCGGCGCCCGTATTGAGCGGCTCCGCCACTACCGTGGAAACCGCATCGCCTATATCTTCCAGAATCCCATGACCAGTCTTAACCCGCTGATCAGCGTCGGCGAGCATATCGCCGAGTCGGTTCGTTATCACCAGGGGGTTGGTCGTGGCGCCGCCCGCGCGCGGGCGCTGGAATTGATGCAGAAGGTGCAGATTCCCGATGCCGAGGCACGGCTGGACAGTTATCCCCATGAGCTTTCCGGCGGAATGCGGCAGCGCGTGGGGATCGCGGTGGCCTTGGCCAACGATCCCGATGTAATTATCGCCGACGAGCCCACCACCGCCCTGGACGTGACGATCCAGGCACAGATCCTGAAGCTCCTGGACAATCTGCGTCAATCTGAAGGGGTGGCGTTGGTGTTCATTTCTCACGATTTTGGTGTCATCAGTGAGATCTGTGACCGAGTGGTGGTGATGTACGCCGGGCAGGTGGTGGAATCCGGTACGGTTGACGAAATCTACCGCCGGCCGCTCCATCCCTACACCCGGCGGCTCATGGAGTGTGTGCCGCGCCTGGGTGAGCGGGACAGAACGCTCTCAGCGATTCCCGGTCTACCTCCGGCACTGGACGACCTTCCTCAGGGGTGTCGCTTTGCCGACCGCTGTGACGTGGTGATGGAGGCGTGCCGCGCGGCGGCGGTACCGCTGCGACGTACGGAGGGCCGGGACGCGCGATGTATCCGAGTGGAAGGAACCGAACTATGAGCAGCGACGCGGAACTGCTACTAGAACTGCGCGGAGTAGAGCGTACCTTCGGAGGACAGCGACGATTTCTGGCCCCCCGGACACCCCTGATACACGCGGTGAACGGGGTCGATCTTGAGCTCCGCCGCGGTGACGCCCTGGGCGTGGTGGGAGAGTCCGGATGCGGGAAGAGTACCGTGGCCCGGATGATCATGGGCATCATTCCGCCCACCGCCGGGTCGATTCGGTTCCGAGGCGAGGATCTTGCAGAGCTCCGAGGCGCGCACCGCCGCCGAATCTATCGCAAGATTCAGTTTGTCTTTCAGGATCCCCAGAGCTCGCTGAATCCGCGGAAGACGGTGCGGGAAATCCTCCAGGCGCCCATGCGCCATTTGCTGGACCTCACGCCGGAGCAGCGGGAGCGGAAGTCCCGCGAGCTCATGGAACGGGTTAACCTGCGAGAGGAGTTTCTCGACCGGCATCCCCATGAGTTCTCGGGAGGTCAGGCACAACGGATCGGTATTGCCCGTGCCCTGGCGGTGGACCCGGAAATACTCATACTCGATGAGCCGGTAAGCGCTCTGGACGTCTCTATTCAGGCGCAGATCTTGCAGCTCTTGGGTCGGTTAAAAGATGAGCTGGGGCTTACCTACCTGTTCATCAGTCACGATCTGGCGGTGGTGGATTATCTGTGCGAACGGGTGGCGGTGATGTACCTGGGGAAAGTGGTGGAGCAAGGAACGGTGGCGGAGATCTTCGAGATGTCCCGCCATCCGTATACCCACGTGCTGCTGGCCAGTGTTCCTGAGCCGGGGCAGCAGCGGCCACCGCGCCTGGAGTTGCCCGGGGAGTTGCCCAATCCGTCAGATCTTCCGCGGGGCTGCAATTTTGCACCCCGCTGTTACCGGGCTACCGAGCGGTGTCGCGGAGAAGAGCCTGATCTCCTTTCGTACGGTGAGGGCGGCGGCCATCGGGCGGCGTGCTTTTTTGCGGATGACCCACGCCCACCGGTAGTGTAAGCTATAGCGGTGAGTAATAAGACGGATGCAACAACGAAACTGGCAACGTATCGGGAGACTCTCGATCGTCTTGACGCGGCGTTGGTCTATCTTTTGGCGGAACGGTTCTCGGTGACCGAAACAATTGGGCAATTGAAAGCGGAACTAGAGCTGGCCCCCCTCGACGCCCAGCGGGAGCGCGCGCAATTGGCACGATTGCAGCATCTCGCCGAGGATGCTGGTCTGCAACCGCACTACCTGGAACGCGTGTTTCGGGAGATTACCAGCATGGTGAGGGCGCGGCATGGAGAGATCCGGCACCACCGCGGAGATCCCCGCTAGCCGCTTTCCTCTTCCCCGGCGACTTCAGTCTCGTCCTCAGGATTGACCGGTTTGTTTGCACGAATCAGCGACCCCAACGGGTCTTCACTGTCAACGAACTCCCGGATCCGAAAGAACTTCGGACTGTCGCGTCCGGAGGTCTCACTCTCCAGGCTGGTGCGCTGTTGGTAGTCATGCAGGTTCTGGAGTTCCCCGTAGAGACGGGAGAAGCGATCGTGCCACTGTAGCGCCTGCTGCTGGTGTTCCGCCAGATAATCCAGGAGCTCAGCACGGTCAACGTTGCGAATGCGTTCCTCCGCTTCGTCGGGCGTATCACAGATACCGACCAGTAAAGAATGCCACACGGCGAAGTACACTCGTTGTGGGGTCTGGTTACACGACGGACAGTATAGGTCTTCCCGAATCACTCCACTCACCAGCGGAGTTCCGGTGATCACGTCTCCCACCGAGTATTCCCGGAGTCCCGGTTCGAAGGCCTTGGTCTGAACCTGGTCGATTTCGGACCCGCAGTTGCCACACCGCCGGGGCGGCGTCATAAATACCGTATCGAATATTCCCATACTTCAAGAATAGCGTCACCGCGGCGCGATAGCAACTACTCCCCCGGTAGCTGGTTTCCGGGGCGGTGTGAGCAGGGAGAGCACGATCGGGGAGGGGGCCCTCCCCGAACAGAGGATCGTACCGCCTCAGCGAAAATTATCCAGCGGGTCCGGACGGTTCCCGAGGATCGTGTCAATGCGCTCCATAATCGAATCATCGAGCTTGGGATAGAGCTCCAGGGCTTTCATGTTTTCCGCGACCTGTTCCGTCTTGGACGCACCGGTGATCACCGTACTGACGTGGGGATTTTTCAGCGTCCAGGCCAGCGCCAACTGGGCCAAGGTGGCTCCCAGCTCATCAGCCACGGGGCGCAGTTGTTCCACGGTATCGATGCGCCACTTGCCATCGGCCGTCTCATACCGTTCACGGAGCCATTCGTAACCGGGCAGGGTGAGGCGACCGTCCTTGATGCCCTTTCCGTACTTGCCGGTGAGCACGCCGGAGGCCAGTGGGCTCCAAATAGTGGTTCCCAGGCCATAATCGCGGTAGAGCGGTCCGTATTCGATTTCTACCCGCTGCCGGTGAAACATGTTGTACTCCGGCTGCTCCATCGTGGGGGGAGTTAGTCCCAACCGATACGCCACCTCGTAGGCCTGGCGCAGTTCCTCAGCGTTCCACTCACTGGTTCCCCAATACAGCGCCCAGCCCCGATCGATAACGTGACTCATGGCGCGGACCGTTTCTTCGATGGGAGTCTCCCGGTCCGGGCGATGGCAGTAGACGAGGTCCACATACTCCAGTTGCATTCGATCAAGGGCTGCGCGCACCCCTTCCACGATATGCTTGCGGGAGAGGCCCCGGTCGTTGGGGCCGGTACCACCCCAGAAGATCTTAGTGGACACGACGTAGTCTTTGCGGGCGAGTCCCAGTTTCTTAATCGCCTTTCCCATGACGATCTCAGATTGGCCCTTTTCATACGCTTCGGCGTTGTCGAAAAAGTTCACACCGTGATCCAGGGCGACTTTCATCTCCTCCGCCGCCAGATCCACGTCAACCTGCTTGCCGAAGGTTACCCATGATCCAAAGGAGAGGGCGGAGACTTTGAGGCCGGAGGCCCCGAGTTTTCGGTATTCCATTGTGTTAGCTCCTTTCAGTTGTAACTATACCTGAGAATCTACTCATGAAACGGGTCTATCGGTAAGGGCGCGTCGGCGACGATCGCGTCCGGACTGAGCCGGCGTGGTGGTGTGCCCCCGGGGCGCCGGTATGGCGTACCCGCCGGTGGGTAGTGTACTCTCCCGGTATGCAGCGATATGGCTTGCACCTACCGGGAATACGCGTGACCACGGCGGTGGTCCTTCTCGTCATGCTGATTGGCATCGGGACGGTGGGCTACATCCTCGTGGAAGGGTGGTCCATCTCTGAGAGCCTATATATGACGGCTATCACCCTTACAACCGTGGGATTTGGAGAGGTGCGTCCGCTATCGCCCGCCGGACAACACTTCACCATCGTGTTTCTCATCGTCAGCGTGGCCACGGTTGGATACTCCCTCTCCACTGTGCTCAACTATCTCTTTGGGGGACAGATCGTATCTACACTACAGGAGCGCCGTATGGAACGAACCCTGAAACGAATACATGACCATTACATCGTGTGTGGTGCCGGCGATATTGGCCGGGAGGTCGTGAACGAGTTTCTACAGGCCGGCACCCCGCTAGTCGTGATCGAACGCGACCCGGAGCATTCAGAGCTTACCGATTTTGAGGAAGTGCTCGTGGTGAACGGTGACGCCTCGGAAGAGGCCGTGTTGCACCAGGCGCGAATCGAGGAGGCGAAAGGGCTGGTGGCGGTGCTCCCCTCGGATGCCGATAACGTGTTCGTGACGCTCACCGCCCGGCAGCTCAATCCGCAGCTAAAGATCATCTCCAAAGGTACCGATGCCCACGCCACAGCCAAGTTACGGCGAGCCGGAGCCGACCGGGTGATCACACCTTCCAAGATCGCCGGCCGCCGCATCGCGTCTTCAATCCTGCGTCCATCGGTGGTGAACTTCCTGGATGTCATCGTGGATGATTCCGAGATGGCGATGCGTATGGAGGAGTTTACCGTGGCTGAAACCTCCTCCCTCGCCGGCAAGACGCTCCGCGACGCGCACATCGGCAGCCACACCGGGGCGATCGTGCTCGCCATAACCGACTCTTTCGGCAATACCCGCACCGACGCTACGCGCTCCGGGCTCTCGTCGGTCACGATTCACCCGGAGGACAGGATTATCGGTCTCGGCAGCGAGGAGCAGCTGCGCGGACTGGAGGACCTGGTTCGATAGGGGGAGATTGGCCACGCTGCGCCGGATCAGACCTGGCCCTGTTCACCCCACTGTTGTGGTGATCTCGCGGGCCGCTTCCAGTTCATCCTGGTTGATCGTGTGTCCCATGTTAGGATAGATGCGCTCAGTGACAGCAGCCCCGAGACCACGAAGCGCTTCCGTGGTCTCGCGAACCCGCTCCAGGGGAATGTGAAAATCGGTGTCACTGCAACCCACAAACGCCGGTGTTCCTTCGAGATCTCCCTGGTAGTGAAAGTCGGTACCCCGCGCTCCAATGAGGCCTCCACTGAAGACGAGGATTCCTCCATAGCGGCGTGGATTTCGTGCGGCATACTCTGCACTGAGGCACGCGCCCTGGGAAAATCCGGCGATTACCACCCGCTCCGGGGGAATACCGCGCGCCGCAAACCCCTGAACGATGTCGTCGATCACCTGCAACGCCGAGCTCAAGAACGGTTCATTGTCCTCAATGGGCTCCAGGAATCGGTGGGGATACCAGGTATTGGAAGACGCCTGTGGAATGTGTACTGCCATGTTCTCGCCCCTGAGAGCCTCACCCAGGGGACGCATGCTTTCGGCATCCGCGCCGCGGCCGTGAATCAGGATGAGCGCCGCCGTGGCAGTCTCGCGGTCGGCCCCTAGGTGCAGCACCGGCTGCCCCTGGTGGGGTGCGTGGTTGTCAGGATATTCCATCATACCCGCTAAAATATGTGCTCCGCGGTCGGCGGTCAACGCGGCGCGGCGTGGAA
>CAYQRW010000167.1:0-7999 GCA_964419735.1 uncultured Spirochaeta sp. | reverse complement strand
GGGGATGTAGTCCCGGGGAGAGGTTCTTCTCAGTTCTCAGAATCGCGATATTATCCTCCCGGAGAACCTGACCCGCATCCAAATCATGAATAGCGTGAATGCTGCGATTGGTGAAACCGTAGTTGCGCTCCTCGCTGGGAGCCAGACGTTTCACGCCGCTTCCCAGTACCTTTTCGACGCGCGCCGCTCCGAACTGCTCTTTCAGTTCCCGGTCGTGGTCCATCCATCGGCGATGGTATTCCAGGGCGCCGGTGCGCGCCGCGTCTCCAAGCTCCGTAGCGATGTGGCGCACCGTCTTTACCATTGTTCGGAACTGCTCCGGCTCCAGAGCGATCGGGTCATCGAGTCCGGCATCACCTCTACTGAGCGTAATATGCTTCTCAATCATCGAGGATCCCTGGAGCGTTGCCAGGGCGGGCACCAGAATCGGATCCATGGAGTGGTCCGATACACCCACGGGGACTCCGAAGGTATCGCGCAAGGCGGGAATTACCCGCAGGTTATACTCTTCCTCCGGCGCGGGGTAGGCGGTGATACACTGGAGCACCGTGACTGACTGGTTCCCCGGGAGTGCGGACAACGCCTCGGCCACATCCCGGACGGTAGCCACTCCGGCCGACAGAATAATCGGCTTTTGATAGCTGCCGATCTCCCGGAGGAGGGGAATGTGGTTCAGCTCCGGGGATGCAATCTTGTATTCCGGCACCGACAGGTGACGTAATAGGCGAGCACTACCGATGCCGAAGGGAGTACACAGAAAGGTGAGCCCCGCCGCCTCGCAGGCGCCCTGCAGATCGGCGTAGAACTCCTCACTCCGTTCCAGTTCCTGAAAGCGCTCATACAGCGGGACGCTGCCTCCAGGAAGTTCAACGCTGCCCGCCTGCGGGTGGAGAATCTCGTCGGCGCGCACCAACTGAAACTTTGCCGTGTCCGCGCCGGCCTCCCGGGCGGCGGAAATCAACTCGCGAGCGCGGGTAAGGTCACCACCGTGGGCGGTACCGATCTCCGCTACGATACGCGGCGCAATGGGCGTCTGCTTACCAGGAATCACGCGGGCGCGATCCTATCGAACCCGGTGTAGGGGCGAAGTGCTGCCGGAATAACTACGCTTCCATCTTGGTCCTGGTGGTTCTCCAGCAGTGCGATGATCGCCCGGGATACCGCCACGGCGGTTCCGTTCAGCAGGTGTACGTAGCCCTTTTCCTTCTTTCCATCCTCGCCGGTACGGCTGAAACGCGTGTTTAGACGACGACTCTGAAAGTCGGTGCAGTTTGAGGTACTGGTAACCTCACCCCATTCCCCGCCTTCACCGCGACCGGGCATCCACGCCTCCAGGTCAAACTTGCGGTACGCCGGATTGCCGAGATCTCCGGTACACACATCCACTACTCGAAATGGAATCTCCAGCGTGGAGAAAATTTCCTTCTCCGTTTCCAGCATTTCCTGGTGGAGTGCCTCCGACTGCTCCGGATGTGAGAGAATAAACATCTCTACTTTGGTGAACTGGTGAACGCGATACAGGCCCCGGGAAAACTGGCCGGCGGCTCCCGCCTCTCGGCGAAAACAGTGAGACAGTCCCGCCATCCGCAGGGGTAGTTGCGAGCCGTCCAGGGATTCCCCAGCGTAGTAGCCCCCCAACGTTATTTCGGCGGTACCCACCAGACTCGAGTCTTCCCCCTCGAGGTTGTAGATGTTGGACTCAGGTCCTCGGGGATTAAACCCGATCCCCGCCACGATATCGGTGCGGGCGATGTCCGGGGTGATCATGGGGGTAAACCCCCGTTTCACCAGGATGTCCATCGCGAAACGGATCAGCGCCAGCTCAAGAAAGACACCCTGGTTACGGAGGTAGTAGAACTTAGCTCCCGAAACCTTGGCGGCGTGCTCAAAATCAACGATATCAAGGAGTTCTCCCAGCGCCACATGGTCCCGGGGTTCAAAGGCGAACTCGGGAGTGGTGCCGACAATTTCCAGCTCACGGTTGGCCGCATCGGTAGCACCGATCGGTGTTTCGGGATGGGTGAAATTGGGAAGCGTCTCCGCCGCTGCGGTGAGGCGTTCCTCCAACCCGCGCAGTTCTTCCTCGTGTTCGGCGATCTGTTGCTTGAGCCGCTTGCCCTCATCGATCAGTTGGGCGCGCTCCTCCTCGGGGAGCTTTTGTTTCATGGCGCGGGCGTTTTCATTGCGCTGCGCCCGCTGGTTTTCTACGGTTCGCAGGAGCTCATTGCGACGGTCATAGAGTTCCAGCACGGTATCGAGATCAGCGGTTACATGACGGTGTGCAATGTTCTCCCGGACAGCCTCCGGGTGTTCGCGAACGTATTTCAGGTCCAACATGTGGCCATCATACCCGAGGTGCCGGAGCTGCGCCAACCTTCCCGGAGTGCGGGGTACGGGGTGTGGGGTGCGCGGTGCTACTGCTGGTGCCGGTGCAACTCCGGCTGGAACGCGCGCCCCTGCGCGGGAGGGGGTAGCTGGGACGGGAGCCGGAACGGCGGGCTTATCCCTCCAGAGTGCGCGAGCGCTCAGCGGATTTCTGCACCGCCTCCATCACCGTCGCCTGAAACCGGCCCTCCGCCAACGCCTGCACTCCGGCGATTGTGGTGCCGGCGGGCGAGCACACCCGGGAGACCATCTCTTGCGGATGTACCTGCGTACTTTCCAGCACTGCCGCAGCGGAGGCGACCACATCGGCGGCAGCCCGGAGCGCCTGCGGGTAGGGCAACCCCTCCGAAACGCCGCCGAGGGCCAAGGCGTTAATGAACTCGAAGGCAAAGGCGATTCCGCTTCCCGACAGCGCCGTGATCGTCGACATCAAGCGCTCCTCCACTTCGACCAGGGAACCGGCTCCACCGAGCAGCGATCGGATCTCCTCCCGGACCCCGCCGCTCATCGCCGCCGGAAAGGTAATGCCGATGACCGCCATTCCGATTTCCGCCGCCAGGTTGGGCATGATCCGTACCACGGCGGTGGCGTTCAAGGTGCGCGCGATCCGGTCGGTGGGGGTTCCCGCCAGGACGGAAATCAGCGGAATACCGATCTCCCCCTCCGGGAGAAGCGCAGCAAACGCCTCCAGATCCTGAGGCTTAATCGCGAGGATCACCGCCTGGGAGTCGCGTAGGAGAGCGGCGGGATCACCGGTGTAGTCGGTGGCGTCAAAGCCGCTCACGGCGGCAGCGCGCTTGTGAGAATCTTTCTCAACGATTCCTATCGTTATGTCCGGATAGTTGGTGCGAATCGCTCCGGCCAGGGAGGATCCCATAAAGCCGGTTCCGATGATACCGATCGTTTCCACAGTCGCTCTCCTTATCCAGGATCAGATCATCCCGGGAAATTGTCGCTGGTACAGCTGATGGTATACCACAAGGGCTACGGTGTTTGAAAGATTCAGGGACCGCAGACCCGGTCGCATGGGAATCCGGTAAGTGGACTCCGGCCACTGCCCGAGTATCTCCGAGGGGAGACCCCGCGTCTCCGGTCCAAACACGAGGTATTGGGGTTCGTGATGAACCGGTATGTGCGTGTAGAAGCGCGTTCCTTTGGTGGTGAGCAGTGCCGGGGGCGTTGTGCCGCCGGTGCGCTCGATAAAGTGCTCCCAATCGGGATGAACCGTGAGCGAGAGGTCACTCCAGTAGTCGAGGCCGGCGCGCTTAAGATAGCGATCCTCCAGAGAAAACCCCAGGGGTTCGATGAGGTGTAGGGCAGTTCCCGTGGCGGCACAGGTGCGGGCGATATTCCCCGTGTTGGGCGGTATTTCCGGTTGGTACAATACCACTGCCAGGTTAGCGCTGGTCACTACGATTCTCCTTCCGGCGCCTTGATTAGTCCGCGCACGATCATCGCTTCGGCGCGGCGCTGGGGAACGGTGCTGAGCGATACAAAGCTGGCGCGCACCACCGAGAGGGTGCGGCGCACCGCGGATACGTGGCGCGCCCGGGCATAGCGGATCCGCGCCACATCCCGGCTATCCCGGATACGGCGGATCACCTCAGGGAGGAGAAAGAGTGCGGAGCGGACCATATCCGCTGCGGTGTGACTCCACCGAAAAGGAGTGGCGTCGGCTATCGCGGTGAGTGCCTGCTGCACCCCCGACGGTTTGCGGTAGGCGAGATACGCCCCCGCCACCCACGCCGCGGAGAGCAGGCCGGCGACATAGTCGATCCAGGCGATCAGAGTCGAAAGCTCATACGTCGCGATGAGGCGCACGAGCAGCACCGGAATCGTGACGATTAGGATCGCCCGGCCTAAGCGGGCCGCGCTCCGCAGCGACATTCCCGCAAACTGCGCCACCAGCCAGGCGGGGACGAGGGCCACCACCGACCAGGGGTACGGCACGATCGTCACCAGAGTCAGCTGCAGAGCGATCGCCCCCACCAGGTACAGAACTTCTCGAGTCATGCCTGCTCCCGTGACAAAGGCCGCAATCCGTACTCGGGGGTGATGTAGGGCAGCGCTCCCCCCGGAGAACCGCTATACAGTGCCCGTCCCCGGTACATGACCAGTGTCTGGTCCACCTCCGGCCAGATGTCCCGCGTCTCATGGGAGGCGAGAATCACGGTGCCGCCGGAATTACGGAACGCACGCAAACTGCGAACCAGCTGGTCCACGGAGGGGTAGTCCAACTCCAGAAACGGCTCATCCAAGATCAGTACCTCCGGCGGACCCGCTAGGGCGCCGGCCAGTGCCAATTTGCGCCGCTGCCCACCGCTCAGATTCCACGGAGCCTCATCTTCACGTCCAGTGAGCCCAAACTCCGCGATCAGTCGGTTCCCCTGCTGTCCCTGCTGCGGCTGTTGCGGCGGCCGGCCGGCGGATTCTTCCCCGGAGTTGCTCATGACTTTTGCCGCCGGAGGGCCGCTGCCGCGTCCGGCAGACCGGTTGCCGGTGTCCAACGCCAGCGCCACGTCCTCGGCAACCGTGTCGCCGAAGATCTGCAGATCAGGGTTTTGAAAACAGACCCCGGTGATAGCGTGCAGGAGACGCGACTTGCGGCGAAGATCCGCACCGTTGAGCATAACCGAGCCGGAGGTGGCCGAAACCAGCGCCAGGATCGTGCGCAGAAGCACCGATTTGCCGCTTCCATTGGCTCCCAGCACGAGCGTAAGGGTTCCCGGCGGGCAGTGCAGCGACACCGAATCGACGACGCGCCGCGGCGGATCCCCCAAATCCACCGTGACGTCCCTTAGTTCAACATCTGCCATATAGACCTGGGAACGGATCGAATCAGAAGCAGCAGTACCGCGGTTTTCATGATATCTCCCGGAAGGAACGGAAGCATTCCCACCACCAGCGCCTGAGCGGGGGTGAGATCGGCTGTAAGCGCCAACCACGGTACTCCGGTAGCATAGATCACTAGAAAGCCAATCACCAGAGCGATCGCGTGGCGAAAAACCGAGAGGGAGCCGGGGGCAACCGAAGCTATCCCCGCCTGGTGCTGACCATTACGCCGGGAGGCTGCCTGCTGCGCCCCGCTTCCACCGGGGGTGGATAGCGGATTGCCACCCCGTTTCACCCAACGATCTCGCAAGATTACCGCAACCACGGCAGCGGCGATGGGAAAGCCGATGAGAAATCCCCCGGTAGGTCCCGCGAGGTGGGCGAGGCCTCCAGTGGCGCCGGCGAAGACGGGTAGACCCACCGCCCCCAAGATGAGATAGACCCCCACCGAAAGCGCGGCCCATCCCGCGGGAAGCAGAACTCCCGTGAGGACTACAAACATGTTCTGCAGCACGATCGGTACAGGCGAGCCGGGAATCGGAACCGAAATGAACGCTCCGGCACTGATGAGGGCAACCATAAGGGCTCCCGTCTGCAGTCGCACCGCATAGCGCAACTGGGGGGATGATGTTTCGGTCATGATCCTTCTCCGTTGAAGACCAGGGTGGTCGGTAAGCGCTCGATACGAAACTCCGTGGTATCGGTACCGGATATGCGATCAAGCAGAATCTGCGCCGCCCGCCGGCCAATACGGTCGATCGGTTGAGCAATCGAAAGCCCCGGGATGCCGGCAACCGCCGCAAACTCCGAGTCGTCAAACGACGCCAGGTAGAGATCCTCCGGCAGTTCATCCCGATGGGTAGCTGCAAATCGCAATGCGCCAATCTGCATGAAATAGTTGGCGATTATCACCGTGTTCGGCGGATCCGGTTGGCGGACTAACTCACCAAACAGTTCGTAGCCACTTTCTGTATGGAAATCCCCAAACCGAAGGTTCCGCGCTTCCAGTGGGCACCCCGATTGAACCAGGGCCCGGCTAAAGCCGCGGTACCGCTCAGCAGCGGTGGTGATTCGTTCATCCCCGCCGATGAAACCGAACCGGCGCCGGCCGCGGTGCCACAGATACTCGACCGCGCGGTGGGTGGCCTCTTCGTTGTCCACCAATACCGCGTCTCCCTGAAAGCCTTCTACTACGCGATCCACGAAGACCACGGGGAGCTGAGCTGCGCGGAGCCGGAGGAAGTGGGCCCCTTCCTGACCGGAGGGAATGATAATCACACCGTCCACCTGTTTTTCGAGCAACAGATCCACCGCCTGCTCCTCGCCACGACGGCTCTCCCGGGAATTGAGAACGATCATCGAGTATCCCTCTTCCGTGAGGCGATTCTCTACGCCTTCCGCCACGCGCATGAAGAACACGTTCGCAATTTCGGGTGCCACCAGCCCCACGGTGAGAGTTCGTTTGTTCTTTAGACTGCGGGCTACACTGTTAACCTTGTAGTGCAGCTGTTCGATGACCGATTCCACCCGGGCGCGGGTGGTGGGGGAGATGCGCGGGTCCTGGTTAACGACCCGCGACACGGTGGCTGTACTTACGCCGGCCTCACGGGCGACATCCTTAATCGTTGGATTCACGACGCCGAATGGTAGTTGCGCCGCGGGGCACTGTCAATCGACTCCCCGCCGACGACTGGGATAACAGCGGTGCCGGCACGGGAGATTCGGCCTACAGCGAACGCACCGCCTCCAGCGCCTGGTCATAGTCCGGCTCCTGGGCGATCTCCGGAACTTGCTCCTGATAGACGACCCTGTTGTCCGCGTCGAGCACCAGTACCGCTCGGCTCAGGATACCGGCCATCGGCCCATCGGTGATTTCACAGCCGTAATCACGGCCGAAGGCGCGGTCGCGCATTTCACTGAGGGTAACGATGTTATCCACACCTTCCGCCTGGCAGAAGCGCTTGGCGGCGAACGGGAGGTCGGCACTAATATTGAGACAGACGGTATTCTCCAACCGTGCTATTTCCGTGTCGAAGCGGCGCGCGCTGGCGGCACAGACGCCCGTATCGAGACTGGGCACGATATTGAGGATCTTCTTCTTACCGGCAAAGTCCGCGAGTGTGACGTCGGACATATCGGTTGTGGTCAGGGTGAAGTCGGGGGCGGTAGTACCGCTAGCCGGTAGTGACCCGGCGGTGTGGATTGGGGTTCCCTTGAACGTGATTTCAGCCATGTATTACTCCTTAAGTCAGGTTATTAGGCTAAACGTAGTGCTGTGAGCTCAATGTGGCAAGTGCGCCTCCCGCAAGTGCACCGCCATGCGGCTTCAGCCCTGGGGAAGGTTATGGAGGCTCATGACCGCGGGAATCGCGCGAATCGATTTGGCAATCTTCCTAAGATCTTGGCGCCGCTCAACTTCCAATGTGAAGCTGGCGTCGATGCTGTTGGGTCCGGACTCATCTATTCTGCCTTCAATTAGGTGTCCATGAATCTTACGAACCGCGCCCTCGATTTCGCTGAAGAGGTCATTGGTGGGGCGCGCCACCACGCGAAAGCGATGGGTAGCCTTGGGCGAGACCGTTTCCCATTCCACTTCGATGAGCCGCTCATCCACATCCGGAATACTGCGCAGGCTCTTGCAGTCACGTTGGTGGATAATGATCCCACGTCCCCGGGAGACGTACCCGATGATGTCGTCGCCGGTTCGCGGGTTGCAACACTGCGCGAAATGGATCATGAGATTCCGTTCTTTTCCAACGCGGATCTCGACTTTGTGCTTGTC
>CAYQRW010000166.1:5203-8076 GCA_964419735.1 uncultured Spirochaeta sp. | reverse complement strand
ACAGCTCTTCAAGCTATCGCCACGCAGCTGAGCTCTCCTTTTATAGCGCCTTCAGATAGGGGAAAACTCAATAGAACTGAAGTGACGTGATGATTGACGATGTGCGCCCATATCACTCTCACGAGAAAGACTCGTGGCCGGGGAACAATAACGCTTTCCCTTGGTTGTAATTCCGAGATTTCGGAGCGTCAATGATTGTTTGTGCATGAGAAACGATGTATTATTCATGAAGTCGGCAAGGAGATAAAATGGCCAATTTTCAAGTGCGCGATATCGACAATCGTCTTTATGAATCATTGAAGAACGTCTGAATTATCCGAAATCGATTTCGGTGATTACATATGGCGAGCTCGTGTATGGAGCCAAGAAATCTCAACGGGAACAGAAAAATATGGCTCGTGTACGGAGGAGAGCGGAAATCGTTCCGATCATTGACGACTCTCCCGCAATCATTGAGACATTTGGACATCTGAAAGCGACACTTGCGACGACCGGAAGCATCGTAGCAGATATGGATTCGATTATCGCGTCAACGGCGCTGAGCCATAACATGATTCTTGTTACGAATAATGAAAAGCACTTCCAACAAATTCCCGAGCTCCAGATAGAAAACTGGGCAGCATAACAATTCGCTCCAGTTGTCGGGGCTCCTCCGGACATCATTTCCAAGATAGGCCCGAGCGCCACAGTATTCGTTATAGGTTTAGTCAGAATTGTATCAATACGGGATAGCGGGTATACTTTGGTCGGTGACTCATGATGAGTGTGCGGTGCACCGACCGGCTTTTCCTTCTTCTCCTATCCGTGTGTACAGCCCCTCTCGGTGCGATTGATCCGCCCGCGTCGGTCAAGTCCATTCCGGGAGTACTCGATCTGTCGACAGGCTCCCTGGATCGGGAGGAGATCATCGATCTTTCCGGTGAGTGGTTGATCTTCTGGGATCAGCTCCTACCTCCGGAGTCGGTTTCCGGCATCTCCCGGGACGAACTAGTCGCAGGCTCCGACGGCGCCTTCTCGATGCCCCACACGTGGAACGACTGGGAGTACCGCGGCGATCCCGTGGGAGGCCTCGGGTATGCCACCTTTGTCGTCGACGTCGTTCTGCCGCGCGGGATGGAGCGTGCCGCCCTCTGGATCCCCAACGCATCGACGGCGTACACCCTCTGGGTCGACGGCAGACCGGTGGCCTCAAGCGGCGTACCCGGACGGACGCGAAGCGAGTCGCGCCCGCATTACGTCATGCGGACGGCGCAGTTTCCGGTGGATGGCGATACCGTCCGCCTTGTGCTTCACGTCTCCAACTTCCACCACCGCCGGGGCGGCATGTGGAAGCCGATCCGTCTGGGCACTCCCGAGCGGATCACCTTGCTGGACACTCACGAGACGGCCTATGATCTTCTGCTCCTCGGCAGCTTCTTTGCCCTCGGGTTGTACAACCTCTTCCTCTTCGTAGGTGCCCGGGAGCGGCGGAACTCAACGTCTCGGGGAATCGCCGTCCCCCTCCTGCTGGCGATCGCCTTCGGCGCGCTGGTGGTGCGCGTCCTCGTCACCGGTCAGATTCTTGCCACCCGCCTCAACCCGGGGTTTCCCTGGTCACTCCAACTGCGGCTGGAGTACCTCTCGGCGATGGTGGTGCTGCTTTCGTTCGCGTGGATCTGTGACCGCGCCTACCCCGGCGTGATCCCTAGGTGGGTCATCCGGTTTGTGACGGTGTTCGTCGCCGTCAATGCGACGATCGCGCTACTCTTTCCTGTCATCGTCTACTCCCGGGTCGTGACGAGCTACAACATCATCAAGAGCATAACCCTCCTGGGCATGACGATCCGCTTCATTCAGTGGGCGTTGAAGGGCAACCGGGAGAGCTGGGCGATGGTCGGTGCGATCGTCATCTTCTTCCTCATCACCTTCGGCGAGACTCTGCACTACCGGGAAGTGGTGCTCTCCCGCGATTTCGCGCCGGTTGGATTCATCGTCTCCGTCCTGAGCGGCGGCGGGAGCCCGAGTCCCCTGGTCTATCTCGTCTCGACCATGGGAACCCTGGGAGTGATCCTTGTCGTCTTCAATCTGTTCGTTCTGCGCATTTCACTGGCGTTCCTCAAGCACGAGGAGCGCCTCACCCCGCTGGACCTCACGAAACTGAGCGCAGAGTTCGGCATCACCGTCCGGGAGAAGGAAATTCTGCAGCGCGTCGCGGTAGGAAGGAGCAACAAGCAGATCGCCGCGGAGCTGTTCATTTCGGAGGGAACTGTCAAGAACCATCTCTACCGGATCATGCGCAAACTCAACGTCGGCAACCGTACGGAGATCGCCGTACGGCTCACCGGGTACGCTCTACCCCCTCTGTCCGGTGCGGACGGGTGATGATCCCGTATTGAGACGAACGTTACCCATAAATGTGACTAAAGTTATACAGAATTCTTCCCAATCCTTCCCTATGCTTTGAGTACATGTGCCGACGTATGCGGCGGGGAGGATCGCTGTGGGGAAGATGATAACGGGCAAGATCGATGCGGTTACGTTTCTGAGTCTGGTGCTTGCAGCTGCTCTCGTTGTGGTTGCGGGATGCGCTGCACCCACGGGAACGAGCGTTCCCGATGATGTAGATGAAGATACGGAAACGACTGTTCCCGATGACGATGTCGATGAAGATACGGAAACGACTGTTCCCGATGACGATGTCGATGAAGATACGGGAACGAGCGTCCCCGGTGATGCCGATGAAGATACGGAAACGACCGTTCCCGATGACAATGATGATGAAGGTACGGAAACGACTGTTCCCGATGACGATGACGATGATGATGAAGATACGGAAACAACCGTTCCCGATGACAATGATGATGAAGGTACGGAAACGACTGTTCCCGATGACG
>CAYQRW010000166.1:0-5103 GCA_964419735.1 uncultured Spirochaeta sp. | reverse complement strand
ACCGTTCCCGATGACAATGATGATGAAGGTACGGAAACGACTGTTCCCGATGACGATGACGATGATGATGAAGATACGGAAACGACCGTTCCCGATGACGATGTCGATGAAGATCCGGGAACGACCGTTCCCGATGACCCGGACCCCGACGAAGGTGGTGGGACCGAGACCGACGCGGGGGACGCCGGCGTCACCGTCGAGTTCCCCGCGAGCGATCCGCCGGGGATCTCCTTCTCAGGGGTCGTGGACGAGGTCGTCAGACCTGGGGCGCTTGTCGTCTCAGTCGATGGGCCCTTCACCGACCATGTGTGGTACCTCAACGGATCCCGCGACCACGGCGGACTGACCACTGACGGTGCAACGGCGACGATCGATACGGGCGCTATCGCCCGCGGCACCCATGTGGTGAGCGTCATCGTGGCCGAAGGATACTCCAGTCGATTCAGCTTTGTCGTCGTCGACGCGGCGGTAGAATAGGGAGGCCCGGGTGAAATCGAGAATATTTGTTCTGGCAGCGTTGGTTGGGTTTGCGACGATGCTCCTGTCGGGATGCATCAATCCCTTCAGCGGGGGCGGCAGAGGCGGCGAAACTGCGGCCGCCGGGAGCGTCACGGTGTCGGTGGGGACCGTCGGTGCCGCTACGATTGCCCCTGACGTCTCGCTCCTCGTCGCGGACTACGCCGTGACGTTGACCCGGGAAGGCTTTCCCGCGGCATCGATCTCCGGAAACGAGTCGGCATTCACCTTCAGTGAAGTAGCCTACGGAGTCTGGAACGTTCTGGTCGAGGCGCGGGACGGCGACGCCCGGGTGATAGCCGCGGGAGAAGCCCCCGTAGAGGTGTCCGCCGATGGGATCAACGCGGTCGTCGTCTCTATCTCCCCCACCACCGCCGGCAGCGGGTCGGTGGATCTCACCGTCGCGTGGCCAACGGGGCTCATCACGGCGCTTGAGTCCGCGACGATGGCTCCCCTCGGCGGCGAACCAGTAGACATTTTCGCCGATATCACCGGCCTGCCCGACGAGGTGCGCTACGCCGACAATCACTCGTCCGGAGTCTATGAGCTGATCCTCGTATTCGCGGCGCACGGCAACCCGGTGGCGTCGCTGGTCACGACGGTCTACGTCTACGACAACGTGACGACCGTCGAGACGATCGACCTCGACCCGGGAGAGATCGGTCAGCCACCCGCGGCTCCTGGGAACCTGGACGTGGTTGCCGGCGCGCACTGGGTGACCCTGACCTGGACCGACGTCAGCCTCGTCAACGAGACCTACGAGATACAGCGACGGGAAGCGGGGGAATCGGTATGGCAGGATCTGACGATCGACCCGTCCCTCGGACCGGCGGCAATCGAGTACGTCGACGAGGATGTGACGCCCCAGATCGCGTACGAATACCGCATTCGTGCGGTGAACGCCGTTGGCCCGGCGTCACCGGACGCGGGGTGGGTGGAGTTCGATCCGATTACCACGGCGCAGCTCGCGGCGCCGACGCTGACGGTCCCGGAGTGGCTCCTGGTCGGAGAGACGATCACGCTTTCGACTAACAAACCGTCTTATGTCCGCTACTACTACACCACCAACGGTACGGACCCCACCTTCACCAACCCCGTCTTCGACCCGGACGTCGACGACTCCGGCCCCGAGACCACCGCGGTGTGGCAGTACGAAGGAATCGTCCTGAATGATCCCGGCGAGTACGAGCTGCGTGTGCTGGCACGCTCCGAAGGCTGGCTCGACAGTCCGATCACCACGCAATCGGTGACGGTGTCCCCCAAATGGACGGAAAGCAACGGGACGTGGGTGGTGAACCCGGGGATCAGCTGGGACGACTTCTCCGACCTGATCGATCTGACCGCAGACGGAGACACCATTACCTGGTCGGGGGATGCAACTGTTTCTCTTCCCGGCACCACCCAACCTCCGCCGCCGATCTGGCTGAGGCGCAGCGTCACCTTTGATGCCGGCGGCCACACCGTCGCGATCGACGGCATCGGGAGGGACCGCTCCACCTTTTGGATAGGTTTCCTCGAGCAGGCTCCCGGTACGATCGTGCGGTTTGAGGGGCTGACACTGCGAGACTTTCGTTCGAGACCCGGGGGCGGCTTCATACGAGTCCCGCCGGATGTAACGGTTGAGTTCAGGAACGTACGCCTCGAGAACAACCTCTCCGGAGCAGGAAGTACGAACACGGTTCGCGATGCCGCCGGCGGGGCTGTCGCCAATCAGGGCGGCGTCGTGGTGATAGAGGACAGCGTCCTGATGGGAAACCGCGGACTGGGCGGGGGTGCGGTCGCCAACTTCAGCGGTACCACGACGATCCGCCGCAGCCGTTTCCTGAACAACCGGGTCTGGCGAAACACCTGGATACCGGATCAGATGCATTACAGCGGCGGAGCGATTCTCGCGATCGACGGTACGGTGAATGTGGTGGACAGCTTCTTTGCGGGCAACCGTGTCATTTACAGCAGCGATTTTAATTTGCGTGGTGGTGGAGCGCTCTCGGCCCGGAACGGCACGATAGACGTCCAGGGCTCGCAGTTTGTCGGAAACGAATCACAATGGGGTGCTGCTGCGCAAGCAGGCGAGAGCGGTACGCTTCGCTTCTCCTCCTCGGCGTTCTATGACAACCGGACGACCAGTCCTTCTCCGAACTATACCGAATCGATAGTCGATGCCTCAGAAAACCTGCCCGGCCTGGAGCTCCGGTCGTCGACCTTCGTGGCAAACACGGTCCTCAACCTGGGGGCGTTCGAACAGGACGTGAACGGTCACAACCTGCTGGTCGTCAACACTCCGACGCTGCTCGGCTCCGGGGAGTATGGCTATATCCAGGAGGGAGTGAACGCCGCCGATGTCTTCGTCGCGCTTCCCGACACGGGCCCGGACGGCGTATGGGGAACGAATGACGACATACCCGGTGACTTTCGCCTGCGTGGCAACGCCGATCCCACGCTCCGCGCGGCGGTGATCGACGCCGGCGACAACAACGAGATCGCGCCTGACTTCGCCGACGCCGACGCCGACGCAGACACGACTGAGGACGAGCCGTTCGATCTCGCGGGCAACCCGCGGGTGCAGGGCGGTACGATCGATATCGGGGCGGTGGAGCAGTAGGTTGAGCACACGGCGGGCTGCCGCGGGGAGCGGCGCCGGGCGAGGCACTGCGGGTCGGCCCGAGCGGCCCCGGCCTACTCCGCCGCTCCGCCGGCCTCAACTGCCTCACGCTGCGACGGGGTAGAGGCGGCGGTTGATGCCCGGGGATACTCCCGAAAGGCGCGCGGGAAGCACGCCGCATGATAGTGGAAAATCTATCTCCGAGTGGAACCGCAAAGCGGCCGGGCAGCGAAAGATTCGACGAGATCACAACGAGAATCGTGGGTCGCGGGGTTCTGACGGCACCTACGGCCGTCGTTATAGGGCATGGACGAACCGATGGGGCGACATCGGGCTGTTCCCGAACCGATTGTGACGCGGAAGGCACACGCGAACGGATCCACCTCGTAGACCCTCGCGAGAAGACGGACCCTTCGGGTTTGCGATATCGCTTCGCGAATCGCTAGACCCAGGCGCGTTTGCGCGCATCGATGTCGACCTCTTCATCTCCATCCGACAATGGCTCATAGCCAAGGTCATCTGCGACGCCGTCGTGTTGATGGATGGCTTTGCACCGGTCGGGTGCCCGCCCTCCGCAACCCACGGCATCTGTTCCCACCGCCCTTTCATGCCGGAAGCGTACCATCCGTAGCGCCGAATCCGTTGCAGAGGTTTCGGAGGGACATGCTCCTGGCGATACCGACCGTAGGTGGCGGCGTATTTCTCCTCGTACTGCTCCCAGAAGTCAACGAAATGATGTTCAGATAATGGTATGAAATTCGTTGCGACCACGGGGAACGTACCGGTTCGCCGCCGCGGTTCCGGTAGAAATCGCCGTGCTCACACGAATGTACACGGGCGAAGTCAGCTTCCTACTTCAGATAGAGGACCTCCTCACGCCGCGCTACATATCAAAGCGCATTCACCAGACGCCTTCTCGGAGCTTTCGCTCCTGCGAGGGCGCAGGTGGGGCGCGTCGTTGGATCGCCAACCAGACCCGGCGCGGATGTTCTCCATTCAGTGAGACAAGACTCCGTCTCCAATCAACATGGATTGCCAGAAAGAACACCTCATCGGAGGACATGCGACTTGTTGAAGTGGTGTGTTGACATTCGGCATCCATCTGTCACACTCGAATTGTGACGTTCAACTGGTTCCGGTGTCTTCGAATCCGTACTGTAGGTAGAACCCTATCGGCACCTCCACCTCACCGGTGACAGGAGGTGGAGAGTGTGGCGTAACCACACGTACGCAGGTACTCGACTAACGTGTCCAGGATCATTTTGCCGAACCCTTGTCGCTGCCGCGGCTTCGTGATCATGAATCGCCCGAAACCAGACCCCGGTCCACAGCCCCTGCGCGACCGAGACCGCGTTTGGGGCGACACAGCGCTGCTGACTTGGTGTCAGCGTATCGCTCATCCGTACGATCTCGCGTAGGTTATCATCGGTTGCCTCGCGAAAGACTGCTGCGGAGCTCATGTGACCTCCCTATCCGGTTCTTCGCCCTAAGCTGAGAATTCTCAGCGCTCCCCGAAAGACGATCACGAACACCACGGCACCGATGACCAGGTCAGGAATCCGAGACCCGGTCACGATGACGAGAACTCCCGCCAGGATGACGCCGCTATTAATGACGACGTCGTTGGAGGTAAATATCATGCTCGCCTTCATATGCGCTTCCTGATCGCGGGTTTTCTGCAGTAGATAAAGACAAATCGAGTTGGCAATGAGGGCCAACACGGAGACCGAGATCATGGTAAGCGAGTCCGGCAGCGACTCCACGCCGATGAACCGTCTCACCACTTCAGCGAAGCCAATTCCCGCCAGCGCCAGCTGAAAATATCCGGCCAGCGTGGCGACGCGTCGCTTGCGGCTCACCGCGGTGCCCACGGCCCACAGACTGAGGGCGTACACGATCGCGTCGGCCAGCATGTCCAGGGAGTCGGCTATCAGTCCCATGGAACCGGCGATCGCTCCGGCTACCATTTCAATGAGGAAGAATCC
>CAYQRW010000165.1:1482-8091 GCA_964419735.1 uncultured Spirochaeta sp. | reverse complement strand
AATGGATCATGAGATTCCGTTCTTTTCCAACGCGGATCTCGACTTTGTGCTTGTCGAGGATGTCGTTGGTTTCCTGGGAGGGCCCGGATTTAGCCTGCGTCTTCTGCAGTTCCTGGTGCTTCGCGGAGGACTGGGCGGCCTGATCGTGTTTGCGGGCGATAATGCTCTGGTTGATGATCAGGTTTTCATCATGCTTGTTGAGCCATGCCCGGATCTTACTACGAGCCCGAGACGTATGGGCGTAGCGCAACCAGTTGAGATGGGGATGCGCGTTATTACTGGTGAGCACCTCGATCACTTGGGTATTTTTGAGTGGCTCTTTCAGCGGAACAATCGCCCCGTCCGCCTTGGCCCCCGTGGTATGGTGGCCCACCTCCGTGTGGATATGGTAGGCGAAGTCGATCGCGGTAGCTCCCTTGGGAAGCTGAATCGCGTCACCCTTCGGCGTGAACACATAGATCGAATCCCGCAGGATCTCCCGTTTGATCTCCTCCAAGAACTCTCCGGAGGTGATTCGGGCGTCTTTCAGGTCGCGGACGCGGTGCATGATTTCCAGATCGCCGGGATTCATCTGCTCTCGGGTGAGGCCCTTCTTATACAGCCAATGAGCGGCAACGCCGAACTCAGCAGTGCGGTGCATTTCATGGGTGCGGATCTGGATCTCAATCATCTTTCCGTCGAACCCGAGGACCGACGTGTGGAGGCTCTGGTACTGGTTAGCCTTGGGCATGGCGATGTAGTCTTTGAAGCGACCTTCGATCGGCGGCCACAGGCGATGTACCAATCCCAGAATCTGGTAACACTGGTTGGTGGTATCACAGAGAATCCGAATACCCAGCAGATCGTAGATCTCTCCGATCTCTTTGCCGTAGCGCTTCATCTTCTGGTAGATACTGTAGAAGTGCTTCGCCCGGCTTTCGACTATCACCGGCACTCCTTCCCGTTGGGAGGCCTTGTTAATCGCGCTCTTTATGCGATTCAGATAGCTGGCCCGTTGTTGGCGCTTCTCCGATACCTGTTCTTTGATCGATTGATACACGTCGGGGTGCAGGTGCTTCAGAGACAGGTCTTCCAACTCATCCTTCATCCAGCTGATACCCAGCCGGCCGGCCAGCGGGGCGTAGATGTCCAGTGTTTCCTGGGCGATCTCCCGGCGCCGCACGCCTTCCTTGAACTTGAGCGTGCGCATGTTATGCAGCTTATCCGCGAGCTTAATGAGGATTACTCGGACATCCTTCACCATGGCCAACAGCATCTTTCGAATCGTCTCCGATTCCTGAACACTCTTGTTCTGAGCTTTTACCACGGCGATCTTGGTGACTCCGTTGACGAGGTTGTCTACTTCGCGGCCGAACAGACGTTTCAGTTCGGCCCGCGTCATAATCGTGTCCTCCAGAACATCATGGAGTAGGGCCGAGGCAACCGTGGCAGCGTCGAGTTTCATATCGATCAAAATCTCGGCCACCTGCAGGGGATGGATGAAGTAGGGTTCACCGGAATCACGATACTGTCCCTGGTGCAGCTCTTCCGATTGCCGCGCAGCTGAGAGCATGCGCTCCTGGTCGGGGGCGCTGTAGGATGAGACTTTGTGCTGCAAATCGGCGAGGGTCTGTATCATTGCTATCCCGTTATAGAGTATCGGCCGGTCGGCGCGCCCGCACGACGCGATCACGGCCGGCAAGGTCTGAGGCGGTGTCTACACAGTCGAAACCGGCGCGCGCAAAGAGAGCGCGTACCGCAGATCCCTGTGTCCACCCATGCTCTACTAGAACATACCGCTCATACCGGAGCTGCGCAAAGGCCTGCATCGCAAGTTCCGCATACACCGCGAGTCCCTCCGGTCCCCCATCCAAGGCGGAAAGGGGCTCGGTCCATCCGTAAGCCGCGATCCGCTCCATTTCCCCGGCGTCGAGATACGGTGGATTGGCGGTGATCAGATCCCAGTCGGTAGCGCTGGGTGCGAGGGTATCCGAATCAAGGAGGCTCAGGAGGTCGCGCCGTTGTACCGCAAACTGCACCTCCGCGACACCTGCCAGCAGGTGTTCCGCATTCCGGACGGCCCAGCGCAGGGCTGCGGGTTCCAGATCTGAGAGCACCACTTCCGTGGTGTAGCCGCGGGAGGCACGTTCCCGCGCGATGGAGATTCCCACGCACCCGCTTCCGGTGCAGCAGTCGTGGACGCGGGCGTGGGGATCCGCATGCAGCACGCGTAGCCCCTCTTCCACCAAGTGCTCCGACTCCGGCCGCGGAACAAGGACACCGGGCCCCACCTGGAACTCATACCCATAGAACTGTTTGGTACCGGTGAGATACGCGATCGACACGCCCCGCCGCCGCTGTTCCACCAGGTATGAGAGCCGCTCCAGAGCGGAGGCATCCAACACATTAGCTACCGGTGTGCGGAGTTCTGCCAGGAGATCCGCCCGGTCCCGACCGGTGACCGTTTCCACGAGAATCAATGCGTCCAGGACTGGGCTGTCACTGCTGGTGAGTTCCGCGGCGATGCGGTCTCGGAGCGCTCCCAGAGGAACGTGGGAGGGAAAGGGTTCGGGCACTACGGTGCCGCCTCTCCGGCACTGAGGCGTAGCGTATCGATAACCTCCGAGAGATCTCCCTGAATGATCGAATCCAGCTTGTAGAGGGTCAGGTTAATGCGATGATCGGTAAGGCGGTTCTGCGGAAAGTTGTAGGTGCGAATCCGTTCGCTGCGGTCGCCACTACCTACCTGGCTTTTCCGCGCTTCCGCCTCCTGTTCCTTGCGTTTGGAGTCCTCCAGATCGAAGAGTCGCGCTTTGAGAACACGAAGCGCCTTAGCCTTGTTCTTGAGCTGACTCTTCTCATCCTGGCAGATGACCACCAGCCCGGAGGGATTGTGGGTGATGCGCACCGCGCTGTCGGTGGTGTTGACGCTCTGTCCCCCGGGGCCGGAGGAGCGGAATACATCGATCTTCAGGTCTTCGGAGCGGATTTCCACATCCGTCTCTTCCGCCTCGGGAAGCACCGCCACCGTCACCGCGGAGGTGTGAATCCGACCACTGCTCTCAGTACTGGGAATGCGTTGCACGCGGTGGACGCCGCTTTCATATTTGAGCTGGCTGTAGACTGAGTTGCCGGAAATCGAAAAGGTGATCTCTTTGAAGCCGCCGACTTCGGTCTCATTACGATCCATGATTTCGATCTTCCACCCTTGAGTTTCGGCATAGCGGATATACATCCGGTACAGGTCGGCGGCAAACAGTGAAGCCTCATCTCCCCCGGTGCCGGCCCGGATTTCCATGATCGTGTTCTTGGCGTCCAGCGGGTCCGGGGGAACCAGAAGCAATTTCAGCTCTCGTTCCGTCTCCGCCAGCCGCGCCTCGAGCTGCGCCGTCTCCTCCTGAGCCATCGACTGCAGCTCTGCGTCACTCTCATCCGCCAGGAGGTCTCGATTGTCGGAGAGTTCCTGAAGCTGGTGCTGGTATCGGTGCCACGTTTCCACGATCGCTCCCAGGCGGGAGTGTTCACGCATCGTCTCCACTGCTCGCTTCTGATCCTTGTGCAGATCCGGATCGGACATCATCCGCTCCAGCTCTTGGTGGCGCGCCTCGATTTCATGAAGTCTGTCTGCGATTATTTCTGCCATGTGAACGTGTTCCTCTCAACTACTGCGATGCGGTCGAAGAAATCCAAACAGGCTGCCGATGACGCCACCGGAGATGTGGGCGAACTGCGCCACGGAATCCTGGCGGACGGAATTGGCAACCTCCTGGGTAAGATAGAGGATGACTACCAAGATGAAGGTGAGGGGAATTTCTCCCTGCCGAATATTCGTAAAGGAAACGAGCAGAATCATCATAAACACGACTCCACTTGCTCCAAGCAGCCCGGAGCTGAGAAAGAGTACGTTCAGCAGTCCGGTGACCACGGCGGTAATCGCGATCATGATAAACAGGGCGGTGGTTCCATACTTCTCTTCGAGAATTGGTCCCAAGAGGAGGATAAACGCAAAATTTCCCATGAGATGCGCCCAGCTGGAATGTCCCACCACGTGGGTCAGCAGACGAATATAATCCAGGGGATCGGAGACGCTCATGGTGGGCCCGACAACGAAGATTCCCGCAATGAGTCCGGGAAACAGCGTCTGATCCAGCAGCAGCACCAGCGACGAGAGCAGAGCAAAGCTGAGCGTCACCGGGGCGTTGTATCTGACCTTCATCGTGTAACCTTATGAGCCCGCCCCGGGGGTGTCAAGCTTCTACGTAGGCGGGTTTACCAAGGGCATCCGATTTGGCTACCCTATTGCTATGCCGGTAAACGTGACAAGAAAGCCAGATTGGCTCAAGATACAGCTCAATACCAACGACAACTTTCGTTATCTCAAGCAGCTCATGCGGGAAGAACGGCTGAACACCGTCTGTGAAGAGGCGCGCTGCCCCAACATCCATGAATGCTGGGGGGAGCATCGCACCGCCACCTTCATGATTCTCGGCGACACCTGTACGCGCCGCTGCCGTTTCTGCGCGGTGAAGACGGGGTTACCCTCCGCCGTGGACGTGGGCGAGCCGAAACGAGTCGCGGATTCGGTGGTCAAGATGGGCCTGCAACACGTGGTGATCACTATGGTAAACCGCGACGATCTCAAGGACGGCGGGGCCGAGATTTTGGCCAATACGGTGCGGGCGATTCACCACGGCGCGCCGGAGTGTTCCGTAGAGGTCCTCACCAGTGACTTCATGGGTAACCGGGATGCGATCAAACTGGTAATGGCCTCGGAGCCGGAGATCATGAGCCACAACTTGGAGACGGTGCGGCGGCTCACTCCCCAGGTTCGGTCTCGTAGTGACTACGACCGCTCTCTGGAGGTCCTGCGGGTCGCCCACGAGATCGACCCGGAGCGCGCCACCAAGACCAGCCTCATGCTGGGACTGGGAGAAACGCGGGATGAGATTCTGCACGCCTTTGACGATATGCGCGCGCACCACGTGGAGATCGTCAACCTCGGGCAGTACCTGCAACCGTCGCGCACGCATCTGCCGGTACAGAAGTACTGGACGCCGGAGGAGTTTGCCGAGCTTCGCGAGCGGGCGATGGAAAGGGGTTTTGCCCACTGCGATGCCGGTCCCCTGGTGCGATCTTCCTACCACGCGGGAGAGGGCTACGAGGCGTACCGTAAGAAGATCCATCCGCTTTATCAGGATAGCGGAGTCTGAGACGTGGCCCGCTCCGTAGATGAACTGGCCCGACTCATCGAATACCATCAGGATCGTTACTACAACGAGCAACCGGAGATCTCGGACGCTGAGTTCGATGCCCTCTGGGATGAGCTGCAGGAACGGGCGCCGGAGCATCCGATCTTCTCTCGGGTGGGGGCGGATGAGGCTTCAGGCTTCCCGAAACGGCGCCACCTAATGCCGATGAACAGTCAGGAGAAAGCGTCCACCCCGGAGCAACTGCTGAAATGGGCGCGCCGCATTAACCACGAGCAATATATCGTGCAGTACAAGCTGGACGGCGCAAGTATAGAACTTCAATACCAGCAGGGCCGGTTTCAGTACGGCGTCACTCGGGGAGATGGAACGGTGGGCGATGATATCACCGCCAACGTGCGCCGGATGCAGGGGGTGGTGGAGGAACTACCCAACCGGTTCACCGGCGCCATTCGCGGTGAGGTGATAATGGAGCACGCGATCCACCGGCGGTACTACGCCGACAAGGCAAACTGCCGCAACGCTGCCAACGGCCTCATGAAGCGCAAGGACGGCGTCGGTAGCGAGCATCTGAAGATCCTGTGTTACGACGCTCACGCCGACGGTGACACGCGCCCCTTTGACGATGAACTATCCAAGCTGAAGTGGATCGAGCGACAGGGGTTCCTGTTGGTGCCCTACGAGACGTTCAATTCCGCCGAAGAGGTCGTCCATTATCGTGACATCGTGGCGGAACAACGGGCGCAGTTGGGGTTCGATATCGACGGGTTGGTGGTGAAGGGCCCCGACATTGACTGGGCCGATATGCGGCGCGCCCGCCCTCAGAAGCAGATCGCCTTCAAGTTTTCCGCGGAGGAAGCACTCAGCGTGCTCAGAGAGGTGGAGTGGAGCACTTCCGGTCACCTCTACACGCCGGTGGGAATCATCGATCCGGTGCAGTTAGCGGGAACTACGGTTCGTCGGGCGAGTCTCGTCCATCCGGAACTCATTGAACAGATGGAACTGAAGCTCGGTAGCGAAGTCGTTGTCACCAAGCGCGGAGATATTATCCCCAAGATCGAGCGTCTGGTGCGGCAACTTCCCAATGCGCGGGAGATCCCGATTCCTGAGACGTGCGAAACGTGTGGCACCGAGCTGGTTAATGAAGGCAAGCGGGTCTACTGCCCTAATCTTACCTGTCCCAAGCGCGATTTTCACCGGCTCCAGAAGTGGATTTCGGTACTGGAGGTTCGCGATTTCGGCGATGTACTCCTGGGAAAACTGTTCGAATCCGGGGCGGTGAGGAAGATTTCCGATTTCTACCGCCTCCAGTGGGAAGATCTGGCTGCCTTTGAGGGTATGGGAGAGACAAGTGCCAGGAAAGCACTCTCCAATCTGCGGGCGGTTCGCTCGCTGCCGTTGGCGCGGTTTGTGGCGGGCTTCG
>CAYQRW010000165.1:0-1382 GCA_964419735.1 uncultured Spirochaeta sp. | reverse complement strand
TCCAATCTGCGGGCGGTTCGCTCGCTGCCGTTGGCGCGGTTTGTGGCGGGCTTCGACATCTTCGGCATCGCGGAACTGAAGATCCAGAAAGTAGTGGATGCCGGGTTCACCACGCTGGAGGCGATTCGAACCGCCCAGGCGGTCGATCTCGCGGAGGCGGAGGGTATCGCGGAGACTACCGCGGAACAGATTTCCCGCGGCGTGCGTGAAGTGTACCCCATGATGCAAGATGTGCTTGATACTGGAGCCGTCCAGGTAGAAGAGGGTGCCACTTCCCGCTCAGCCGACGAAGTGACTTCATTGCAGGGAGAAACGTATTGCTTCACCGGAGCCTTGGAAACGATGACCCGCAGCGATGCGGAGAAATTGGTTACCTCCTACGGCGGACGGACTCGCAGTAACGTCACCTCACAGGTTGATTACGTCGTGACCAACGATCCCGGATCCGGCAGCTCTAAACTCAAGAAGGCGGCGGAGCTCCAGATTCCGGTGATCAGCGAGGAAGAGTTTCTGGAGCGGATAGCGCCGTAATGACTATCTTTTGCACGATAATCAGTTGCAGGCAACCGAGCCACCATCTACACTGAGCGTATGTCGTCGGAGCTCCGTTCTCAGATCGAAGAATTCTACCTCCCGCGTCAGCTCGTTGACGCGATTCTCGAAGTAGGGGGCATACCGCGCGATAGTGAGGAGGCGGAGGTCGGTATCGGTTTTATCGATATCGCTAACTACACCTTTCTTTCCAAGTTTCTCACTCCCAAAGAGAATCAGGAGGTGCTCAACGGTCTCTACACCGCATTCAATACCGTTCTTCGGCGTCGCGGGGGATACCTGAACAAGATTGAAGGTGACTCCCTGATGTTCCACTATGGAGGCCTGATAGATGCCCGGGCGCGGCACATCGAACGACGCGAGGATCTGCAGATCTACATCGCGCGGGAGCTCTTCTATACCTGTGTTGAGATGCAGCGGGTGAGCGTGCTGTTCAACAGTGCTGATACGCGCTTTCTGGATGATGCCGCCTCTCAGGACGACCGCCAGGCGCTGAAGAAGGCGCTGGCGATTATTGACCGCCTCCGTAACGATGATGCCGTGTCAAATCCATTGTCGGCGATGTTTCAAATCCGCATTCGGATCGGCGCCAATCTGGGGGAAGTGACGATCGGAAACTTCGGACCTGAGGGGGCGCGGCAATGGGACGTCATTGGCATGCCGGTGATCGACGCCAAACGCATGGAGACCACCGCTCCGGTAGGTGGTCTGCGGGTATCGCGGAAATATTACGAGGTTCTGGAGAAGAGCGGAATCGTTGATGAGTACTACGAGCGCTTTCGGCGGGAGGCGCAAGCCCTGGGGAGCCGCTACGCCACGATCACCAAGGA
>CAYQRW010000164.1:0-8155 GCA_964419735.1 uncultured Spirochaeta sp. | reverse complement strand
TCACCGGAGGGGGCTTTCTGGGCAGCCTCCTGGACAGCGTCCTGGGGGCCACGGTACAGGCGCAGTACTGGGATGAGACGCGCAGCGCCCACACGGAGCGGCGGCACACGGCGGCGGGGTTGCCGAACCGCCTGGTGAAAGGCGTACACTACCTCACTAACGACGCGGTGAACGCCCTCAGCGGCGCCCTGGCCACGGCGGCGCTCTTTTTGATCGTGGTGTAGGGACTCCGGCATAGCGCGGGTCGCGGGTCACATGTGACGCGGCGCGGAGCGCGTGGTAGGTATCACGTATCATCCTCCACAGGCGTGGCCATTCCAAAGTCGTCCAGGAGCTCCCGCGCGAGCGCTTCCTGCTCGGGATGCACGCGAATCTCAAACGCCTCAACAAATCCGATCGCCGGGTTTAGTCCCCCCACGTCGTCGCCCCAGAGAATCGCCTCTACGCCGTTCTGTCGCAAAAAGCCCAGCACATGCTCCGCCTCAAAGCGAAAACGAAACTGGGCCACGGTGATCGTATCGGTCTGTCCTGCCATTCCCTACTTCTCCGTGAGATTCACGATGCCGTCCCAGGTATCTCGCGGCGGCTCCTGCAAGAAGTGCCGACACCGCTGGATGAACAGTTGCGCCGGACCATCGTCGGGATAGATGCGCAACACCGTCTCAAAGCGGTTCAGCGCCTCCTGCCACTCCTGGCGTTCAAACGCCGCGAGACCGCGATCAAAGAGCTCCAGCGCCTCCCGCAGCGGCGCGGAGGATTCTTGGGCAAAGCCGATCAGCTCATACAACCGCACCGGATCATCGATGCCCTGCACCCTAACCCGATCCATCCGTCGGAACAAGAACCCCTCCGGGAGCCGGCGGTGGGTGGACTCACTGACACAAATCGCGGTGCCGTATTGCTTGTTCACTCCTTCGAGACGGGCCGCGAGGTTAACCGCGGGGCCCATGACGGTGTAGTTGAGCCGCCGGTTGGTGCCCAGATTCCCTACGATCATGGATCCGGTATTGACGCCGATCCGCGTGATCAGCGGTCGCGGTGCCACCCCGGACCTCACCAGCCGATCGTTCAGCAGGGACTCGACCTTCTTCATCTGAATTGCGGCCCGGCACGCCTCATCCGCGTGGCTGTCACTGGGAATCGGTGCGCCAAAAAACGCCATGATCGCGTCGCCTTCATACTTATCGATCGTACCGCGATACTCGATGATCACATCACTCATTTCCGTGAGGTATTCGTTGAGCAGGGTCACGATGTCCGCCGTGCCCAGGATCTCGGAGATCCGCGAGAAGCCGGCGATATCGGTGAAGAGGGCGGTCAGCTCCCGCTCCGAGCCCCCCACGCCAATGCGCTCCGGATGCTCCACCAGCTCACTGATCACTTCCGGGGCCAGATAATGCTCGAAGGTGGAGTGGATTATCTGACGATCACGGAGCGCTGCCAGATAGTTTCCCGCGAGCACAATCGTGGTGACAACCACCACCGGAATCGTGAGGGAAAGAACCGGCACATAGAAAAGAGTCAGTCGAAATACCGCCGCTACCCCAATGACCGGCAGCAGAATTCCCGCGATTGCCAACGCTAACGAGCGTTGGCCGGAACTGCGGCCGACGGCAAACGCGACCGCAGCCATCCACACCAATCCCGCGATCCACGAAACGATCCAGGAACCGCGGTCAAGGAAGCTGCGATTGTTCATCATGGAAATGACCGACCCGTGGAGGCCAACATTCGGAAAGCTGGCGTCGAATGGGGTCACTCCCAGGTCAATCGTGGAGGTTGCGGTAAAACCTACCAGACTCAAGCTTCCCGCAAGCTCTCGCTCCAGAAACGATTGGAGCCGTTCTACTTCCTGGTAAATCTCGCGGGTCGCCCCAAACACAGCGTTCACATCCTCTTCGATCGCCTCCAGCTGTTCCACGATCTCCGGTGGCGCATCCTCACCGGCAAAGGCGCCAACCTCGTCCAGAATCTGTTGCTGGGCACCGCCTTGCAGGAATCCGCCGGCCAACGCGATAAACGCCTGCCTCAATCGCCGGTACTCACCGAATAGTGAGGGATTCCCCGTTTGTCGCGCCACCGCCAGGGTATCGGCAGCGGCATCGGCAGTTTGAACCACGGACCGTGACCGATCGTCGAGATAGCCGGCCTCGTCCATGAGCTCGAGATTAAACTGTAGATCGGCCATCGCTTCCTGGTACTCAATCAGGTTTGTCCAGGAGATCCGACGGTAACTCTCCGCGAAGGAGCGTCGTGGCCACCGAATCAGCAGTTCGCCGTCGGCATTCAAGGGAACCCGGAACGAATCACCGGTAGCCAGCTCCACCGCAACGTCCTCATTTTGCAGACGACCGTCCTCATCAAACACGAGCTGTTCCGGATCAACCGGTCTCACCCCAATCGATCTGGCCCCCAGCTGTATAACCAACTCATCGTCGACTCGACGAACCAGGTCCGCGCGGCGAGTTACCCCATCGCCATCGATCTTCTGGTTGACAAAACCTTCGCCCGCCGCCGCTTCGCGAATCTGGGGGAGCGCGCGGCGCAGGCGAGGCGCTTCACCCCCCTCGATAGTGGCGGGGAGGTGAACGATTCCCACAGCTCCAATCGTTTGGGCGAGAAATACGTCCTGATCTACCAGCAAATCGCCGATTACGTCCCGGGGAACTTGTTGGGGGAAGTCTTGAGCGATCTCCTCCCAACGTCGCCGTTCAAGGCGCAACGGGCTTCTCTCACTGAATTCAACATCCAGGAGGATTGATTCGGGTGAGAACTCTCCGATGGTGGCAAGACCGTCCGCCACGATCGTCCGACTCCAGGGCCACTCACCTACCAGTTCCAGTGCCCGATCATCTATCGCAACGACCGTGATGCGGTCATCGACGGAGTTCTCGGGAATCACCCGCAGCATTCCGTCGAAGACACGGTGTTCTAGTATCTGGAACCACGAGAACTGGTTGAACACGGGAATAAGCACGGTAATTGTTATGGCAACACCAAAAACTGTTGCACGTCGTCGGAAGGCTGTTAGTATACTTCCCATATGCGTGAATATATACATCCTATGAAACGGATGAGTGCTATCGGGATAGTCATTTTTCTCATTTTCACGGTAATTCCGTGGCCAACGGCTGCTCAGGAGGGCGATTTCCTCGAATCCTTCGCCGAAAGCCCGGCAATTTCACGAAGTCAGCTCGCCGCCCTCCTCGAAGCCGCCGGTGTACCAGTCGAGGGTACGGAGGAGGAATCAACTGTTGTCCGTGCCGACGAGCTCGCCCATGTCATCATGCAGTTGGAAAGCGACGGCGGTAACCTGGGATACCGTCTGGTTCCTGGGCCGCGGTATGCGATCCGCACCCTTCGGGATCAACGATTGTATCCCGATTCCCCTCGACTCCTTTCCGCAGGAAGCTCAGTGGACGGTACCACCACTCTTCAACTGATCCGGCCCGCATTAACCCGCGCGGTGGCCCAGGACACGGAACGCGCTGCCGTACAGATCACTCCACGAACCGTGTCGGCACGACCGCAGGGACCGTGGGTTGAGTGGGACCTGGAACAGAACGGTGGCGTTGCATATCACGACGACGGCAGTTCCGTAACTGAGGTTACCTCCACCTCGGTGCTCGATGCGCGGGTGGTGTTCAGTCCAAAGGCCCAGCTTGTTACGCAGGTGGAGGCCACGGGTCTCTACGCTGACGACGATACTGAATCGGCGGATGTCACGCTTCCGCGGGCACGCCTCGATCTCTTCCGGGAGCCCCAAGGCGGCGGATGGGCCGGTTCGCTCTCCGTGGGCAGAATCGATGACACCGATGTGACCCACGACGGCGTAGCGGCAAAATTCTCTTCAGGTTCAGCGATCGCTTCAGCTTCAGTAGGATATACCGGCGGTGTTGCTGCGGCGTTGAATCGTATTCCCGTGGCCGACAGCGATTCCCCTGGGGACCGCCCCTTGGGAGAGGGTCAATTCTCACCGGAACGGATAGTCGCGCATGGGGATGTGGTGCTGCCGGAAATCTGGGGGCGACAGAATCCCTCGGCGGCGGTGATCTCAGTAGTTGACGCGGGGGAGTCGGACGCGCTTACGCAGGTTCGTCTCGGCGTATCGGGACCGCTCAGCATTGCGGTGTTTTACGATCTTTCCGCTGATGTTCAGTTTGGCGAAAGCCGCGGTTGGGCGTCTCGCGCCTCTCTTCGATGGTATCCGAACGTCGCACGGACTACCCAGTTCGAACTATCGACGGCGGTTGCAGGAAGCGACGCCGGCGGCAGCCAGGGCTACACCGCACTCGGTGGCGCTCCTCCGTGGTCGGCGTTTCCGGGGTCGTTTACCAATATCGCCGCCACCACCCTGCGTTATACGGCGCGCCTGGGAGAACCGTGGTTGGTCTCGGCGTCGTCCACACTACTGGGACGAGTGGACCCGGACGGGAGCGCCGCTTCAGCAGCTCCGATCGTGAACGATGCCGCATTTTTGGGGTGGGAAGGCGGCGCAAACTTGGGAATTCAGCCTGTTCCGGACCTGTTTTTTGACTTAAACAGTAATATATTCGTTCCAGGAACGGAGGCGTGGAGCGGCGCGTACGACACATCGGCCGAGCCGATTTGGAGTGTGGGACTGCAGCTTACCGCGCGCCTGTAACACCGAACAACCGATTGGTTGAGAAGGAGACGAAAGGATGAGATACGCGACGAAGATAGCGTTGATGGTAGTGATCGCAGCTGTAGTGGCCGTGGTACTCCCTGCCGATGTGCAGGTACAACAGACTGAGGGGGTTGTACAGTATCGTCTGCCCGATGCCGCCCAATGGCAGTCCCTCACTCCCGGACAAGAGTTGCCGCAGGGTACCACGATCATTAGTGGATCCAACGGTTCCGCGGTTCTTGCCTCCGGAGATTCCACGATCGAAGTGGACGCTTTGAGTCGTATCGTCCTCAACGAGGTCATGCTCAACGCCGGCCAGGAAACCACCGATGTGCAAATGCGCTTTGGTCAGGTGCGTTCTCGGGTGCGCCGTTCACAGAATCGGGGAACCGACTTTCGCGTCTCCACTCCGGTATCCACCGCTGCGGTTCGCGGCACCGACTTCGTCTACGACGGACGAGAACTCGTGGTACTCGAGGGGGATGTGGCGTTCACTAACCTTACCGGTCAACACCACAGCGTCCGCGCCGGGCAAACGTCACGAACGTGGAAGCATCTGAACATTGAATCCGTGGAGCGCACGGTGATCGACCGGCTCAGTTTCTGAGCTGGTCGGCACACTCCGCCCCGCGAGCACACCCCCAGCTGTCACCATCCGCTGTCACCAACCGCGCAGCGCTAAGAGGATCGTAATGCTCCCAAAGAGTAAGCCGGTGACCCACGTCATCTGACCCAGCCGCCGATTCACCGCGTCCTGGAACATCGCCATACCGTCCGCCAGACGCGCGATCTCTTGTCGAAGATCTTCCTTGGTGGTGGTGGCGCCGCGCTCGATCGCATCCATGAGCGATACCCGCAGTTCCTCACGACTCGCCGCCGCAGCGGCAAAGCCCTCCCGCATCTCCTCACGGATCAGCTGGCGGTCCGCGGCGGCCTCGCGTTCGATGCGATCTCGTTCCGCGGCGGCGGCAGCAAAGCCTTCCCGCATCTCGCGGCGGATCTCTGTGCGGTCGGCTGCGGCAGCGGCAAAGCCCTCCCGCATCTCCTCACGGATCTCTGAGCGGTCCGCGGCAGCCTCGCGCTCGATGCGCTCTCGGTCAGCAGCGGCTTCACGCTGGATCCGCTCCCGGTCGGCTGCGGCCTCACGCTCGATGCGCTCCCGGTCGGTTGCTGCCTCACGCTCGACGCGCTCCCGGTCGGTTGCGGCAGCGGCAAAGCCCTCCCGCATCTCCTCACGGATCTCTGAGCGGTCCGCGGCAGCCTCACGCTCGATGCGCTCCCGGTCGGTTGCTGCTGAGGCAAATCCGTGGTCTATGCGTGTCACCAGATCCTCGTCCACTCCCGACTCCCGCGTCACAAACGATCGCACCAAGTGCTCCGCAAGGTGTAGCGCGGCCTGTGAATCATGCGCCTCGACCAGCGCCGCTAGCTGATCGGCAAGCCGCTCTTGTAGTGTACTCACGGTCCCTCCGTTTTGCAAAGAGTGTTTTCCCCTTACTACGGAGGCGTGAATCGTGATGCTTCGGGAAGAAAGGCGCGCTACTTGTGGATCGGCACGTCTATATGTCCTTCAGCGGTAAGCGCCACCGGCTCCACCACATCGCGAACCCCACCATCCCCGAGCCCCAGAGCGACCGCAGGCGGCAGACTACCGTTCACGGGCACCGCCTGTACTCGGTCCCAGCGGATCTCCCGGTAGCCGGCCCCATGGGTGACAGCGATCGTCACTGCCGACATCGAAACCTCCGCGCTCCCATCCGCCCGCCAGTATGCGCCGTCACGATACCCGAATCCTTCCCCGGCGTCGGCGTAGATCTGTCCCTCAGCGGATCCGTCGGCATCGGGAGCAACCAGCAGACGCAGGATGCTATCCCCCGCTTCTCCCGTGTGCTGCCGAAGTGACTCAAAGGGGATCACCGAGCCGCCCCGGACGAACAACGGCATCCGGTCCAGCGGCGCCTCACACGCCACTATAGTTCCGCCGTTCTCCGGTCGCGATGCATCTCCTGCCACGATCGGCTCACCTGTCCAGAAGTCGTACCACAGACCCGCCGGAAGGTAGACCGCCCGCTCCTGAACGCCGGGCGCTCCCACCGGTGCCACTAACAGCGCGGAGCCCACCATATACGCATCGGCGCGGTTGGCAACGCGGGGATCCCGGGGAAACTCCCACACCAGCGGCCGCACCACCGGCGATCCGCGGCGGGCCGCTTCCTCAAACAGCGTATACAGGTAGGGCATGAGGCGATAGCGCAGTCCCACGTAGCGCCGCGCCACTTCCAGCACCTCCGCGCCGAAACTCCACGGCTCGTGGTCCTGCGTGTCCAGCGCACTGTGCGCCCGAAAGAAGGGAGTCAGCGCCGCAGCCGCGATCCACCGCGCGTACAACTCTCCCGAGGCGTTGAGCTGAAAGCCGCCCACGTCCCCCCCGGCAAACGCCACGCCGCTCAGTCCGAGGTTGGTAAGCATCGGTGTCATAAGCCCGATGTGCTCCCACCAGCTGTGGTTATCACCGGTCCAGACCGCGGCGTTTCGCTGCACTCCCGCGTATCCGGCGCGGGTCAGTACAAAGCCGCGCTCCTGTGGCCGGTGAGTCCGAAACGCCTCGCGCGTCGCCTCATTCATGGCGTTGCCGTAGGCGTTGTGGAGCGTCGCCATCGACGCGGGACGCCCATCGTTCTGGGCCACCAGCCGGTCCGGTACGGTAAAATCCGGTCGATACACATCATCTCCGGAGAAGTCCGCCGGTTCGTTCATATCATTCCAGATACCCGCCACCCCCTCATCGAAGAGCGCCGTATGCCGCGCCGCCCACCACGATCGCGTCCGGGCATCGGTGAAGTCGGGAAAGACCGCATCCCCGGGCCACACTTGGCCCACATAGGGCCCCCCGGTAGGTTCGGTGAGGAAGAGATCCTGCGCGGCGCCCTCGGTGAACACCGAGTACTGGGAGTCCGTTTTGACGCCGGGGTCCACGATCGTTACCAGGCGGAAGCCCGCATTCCGGAGCTGGGCGATCATCGCCGCGGGGTCGGGAAAGCGTGTGCGGTCCCAGGTGAATACGCGGTAGCCGTCCATATAGTGAATGTCCAGGTAGAGTACATCCGCCGGAATTTCCTCCCGGCGCAGCGTCTCCGCCACTTGCAGGACGCGACGGTCCGGGAAGTAGCTATAGCGGCACTGCTGGAAGCCCAACGCCCACTCCGGTGGTAGCTCGTGCCGACCGGTGAGTCCCGTGTACGCCTCTACCGCCTCCGGCAGGGACGCATCGTGGCGCAGATAGATGTCGAAGGTACTGTCGTGGACTTCGATCTGAAGCCGTTGCGGGTCCGCTTCCCCCACATCGAAGTGTAGTGTGGCGGTGCTGTCCACAAAGATCGTGCTGGTTCCCTCCGGGGTGAAGAGATACGCCACCGGTATCGACTGGTAGAGCGGATCCCGCTCCGGGGTGTGGTCCGGCTCATCGGAGTTCCACATCGTCCAGGTGCGACCGCGCTTGTCCAGGGA
>CAYQRW010000163.1:0-8177 GCA_964419735.1 uncultured Spirochaeta sp. | reverse complement strand
GCGACGCTGCAATCGACGGGAGGTGGGACCAACGCGATTTTCCGGGGGAACGACGCGGGTGATTCGATTGGCGTTGGGTCGGGAGCGACGGGCGCAAGCTTTGATGTTGAGCTGAGCGAGGCGGAGCTGCAGACGGTAAGCGGCGGGGCGAACGGGTTCACGAACATCGTGATCGGAGCGAGTGGCGCGCAGACGGGACTGATCACGCTGGATGACGGCTCGGCGTTGGAGCTACTGAATACGAACCTGGTGCTGAACGCCGATGGAGCGGGAGGGGCGATCACGCAGGCGGAAGGGACGGCGATCGACCTTGACGGCACGGCGGGGTTGAGCCTGACGATCAACGGAGATGGCGCGGACGGAAGCCCGACGACGCTGGGCGACGATATTCTGACGCAGAATGGGCAAGTGACGATCGATGATGCGGTTGTGTTGGCGGACACGGTTAGTGACGTAGTAACGATTAATACAGCTAGTGGTGGAACCGGAGCGACGATCGATCTGGAGGGAACGACCGGAGCCGGAGCGATTGACGCGGCGGGAGCTGGAGCACAATCGCTGACACTGCAGTCCGGCACCGGTGATGTGAGTATCACTCGTGCGGTTGGTACGGGGACGCAGGTGGGAACGGTGAGTGTGAGCGGTTCCACGATTAACCTGGACAGTGACATAGAGGCGACAAGCGTTGATGTTACGGCGACGACGCTGATTGATATTGATAGTCCTGCGAACGGGATCACGATAGATACCAACGGCGGCGATCTTGATCTGGCCGGCGCTGATATCACGATTGATGGTGGAGCGACGTTAGCGTCGACCGGTGGAGCTGGAGATAACGCGATATTCCGTGGAGACGGGGCGGGTGATTCGATAGGGCTGGGGTCCGGAGCCGACGCGACGGCGAGTGATGTGAGCTTGAGCGAGGCGGAGCTGCAGACGGTGGCGGCGAGCTTTGACAATATTGTTATCGGAGCCGGCGGGCAGACACAGACAGGGACAATAACCGCTGATGACGGGAATACGTCGCTAGCGTTGAACAACACGAACCTGGTGATCAACGCGGATGGAACGAACGGCACGTTTATACAGATTGAAGGGACCCCGATAGACCTTTCGGGGGGCGCAGGAAATGGACTGACGATCAACGGCGACGGAGACGGGACGGGGAACACGACGCTGGCCGATGACATTCTGACGCAGGGCGGCGCGGTGACGATCGACGACGCGGTGATTCTGAAGGATACGACGGCGAACCTTGTAACGATCGACACGCGGGTATCCGCGGCGACGGGAGCGAACGTAACGTTTGAGACGACCAGTGGCGGCGGGACGATCGACGGGACGGCGTCCGGAGCGCAGGCGCTGACGATCGACGCGGGGACCAACGGGGACGTGACGTTCAACGGGGTCGTGGGTGGCACCGTGCTCGGGCTGCTGACGGTTGACGCCAATAACATCGATATAGAAGCCAACATGGATGCGGTCGGGATCAGGATGACCGCCCAGAGTACGATTGGGATCGACGACGGGGATGCGTCGGCAAACGTCACGATCGATATCAACGACGGAGACTCGTACTTCAACGCACCGACGATGGATGCGGATGTCAACGGGACGGTGTCGATCGTTGATAGCGCGGCCACGCCGACAAAGCCGCTGTTACTGCGACCGGTGTCCGCGGGAACCGCATTCGCCGTAGGCGATGGCGCAGATGCCGGGATCGCGGAGGTATCAAATGCGTTTCTGGCGGCGCTGGACGGGACGCTTGCCGGGGTAGAGATCGGCTACGACGCGGGGCAGTTCGACACGCCGGCGGACCAAAGCGCGACGGTTACCGTCGATTCGGATGGTGGCGTATCGATCGCCGTGCCGGTAACGATACAGGCGGACGGGGTGGCAGCCGACACCGCGGTTGACCTGTCGGACACGGTGACGCTGACGGAGCCTGGTGATGCCTTCGTGATCAACGGCGGGAACGCCGGAAGCGTCACGACGGTGAGCGCCGCGGCGACGGTAACGACCAACGATGGCACGGTCTCTATCAACGATAATGTCGCGTTGTCCGACGGCGTGACGCTCTCGATCAACAGCGATAGCGACGACGACGGAAGCGGGGCCGCGGTTGCACTCAACGGCGACGTCCGTGGAAACGGTGGGGGCAACGAGCACCTGACGATCGACGCGGGGGATGGTGCGGTAACCGTTGGTAGTGCGACTACGGACGTGGTGGACGGGAGCGGTGGAGACGGACGCTTTGGGGACCTCACGATCGATACGGCCGACCCCGGAACGGTAACCGTCAACGCACAGGTCACCGGACGCTCGATCGTGATCGGTGGGACGCGGATACCGGCGACGGTGAGTTTCAATGAGACGATCGACCTGGACGACGGAGCGGCCGGGGACATCCTGGATGTGACGGCGACCGACGCGACGTTTGCCACGGCGGCGGACGTAACGACGGGAGCGGGCGGGAACGTCGTACTGACCGGGCAGGGAGCGGCGAGCGACCTGACGATAAACGACGCTACGGCGGGGGCGCTCGACATAGCCGGTTCATTTACCGCGACCAACTTCGACAACTCCTTTTCTCTGGGCGAGAGCATCACCGCCGACGGCGGGATCACGGTGAGCGGCGGGACGACGCTCACGTTGACCGAGGATGTCGTCTTCGATACCGACGACGGTGGCGGCGCGGCGGTTTCCATAGAGGCCGTTGAAGCGGACGGCGCGGCGACGGGAGAGAGCCTGACGATTCGGGCGGGCGGCGCGGCGGCGTCGGACGTGACGATCAGCGGACAGATCGGTGGAACCGGTGGAGCGGCTCCGCTGGGTACACTCCAGATTGAGACGGCGGACGTGGTTTCCTTTAGCTACGCAAGTGGGGACACGGAGGTCCACACCTTGGGTTCGCTGGTGATCGGTGTAAACGACGCGGCGTTGGGCGCGGGGACGGAGAGTCCGGTGACGAGTGTGACGATCGCCGACGACGTGGCCGCAATTGCGGGGAACGTGCGAATCCTCACTGATACAACCGGCGGGACGGCGATCGACGTTCAGGGGATCACGACTGCGTCGGATCAGAGCGTTGAGCTGGTTGCAAACGACGATGTGGCGATCGGCGGAGCGATCGACTCGGCGGGCGGCACGAGTACGCTGCGTTTACGGACCCAAGACGGGGCCAGTGACATGGGACTGGGAACCGACGCGCCCGGCAGCGGGGTCGGCAGCGGCGTACATCTGACCGACGCGAGCCTGACCAACCTGGATGGGACGGGATTCGCGGCGGTTGAGATCGGGGCCAACGAGGGCGGCGCGATCGAGTTTGACCGTAGTGACACGAGTGCGGTGGAGTTTGTGGCCCCAGTAACGATTGACGCCGACGGCGACGCGGGCGACGTGACGATCGATTCGAATCTGGACGCACACGGAATGACCGCCAACGCGGGTACCGGCGATATCAATCTGAACATCGACTCCGTGGCAACCACGGGTGCCCAAAGCTGGACCGCCGCGAACCTCAATGTGAACGCCCCCACTGGGATCCTGACGATCGAAACAAGCGATTCGGCGATCGGCATCAATACAACCGGCGCAACCATCATCGCCGACGGGGACGATCTGACTGTCAGCAGCGGCGCCGGGGCAGGCAACATCCTGATTGACGCGATTCGGGGTGCCACTGCAGCCGGCAACAAGAATGTGAATCTGACCGCCGGCACCGGAACAGTGGAGATCAACGGTGTGGTGGGGACCAGCGCGGCCGCGGGCTCCCGGGAGATCGACAACGTGACGGTCCGCGCCGACGACTTCGATCTGCCCGGCGGCGCACTTACGATTGACGGTTCCCTCACGATGTACACCCAGACAGCGACTCGACAGATGGTGTTTGGCGCTGCTGATGCCGCCAGGTTCGACCTGTCGGATGCCGAAATCGCGCGGATCCAGCAGGTTTCCTCCGGCGTAAGCGCCGTTGTGATCGGCGAGGCCGGGGTTCAGGAAGGTGAAATCCGCTTCACGACCGCCGACTTCGCCACCAATCTGAACGGCGGCGTCGGAGCTGATTTCGTGGTCAGTTCGGACGCTGCTGCTGGATCGATCTACTTCGATGATGAAGATACCGCTGCTGCGTTGAATGTTGGAGAAGGGCGGCTCGACCTAGTCGCCGGCATCGGCAGCATTTTGGCAGAGAACTTCAGCTATAACGGCGGCAACGATGCCCAGCCGGAGATCGCGACGGAGGGTGTAATCTCGCTGCAGATCAGCTCCACGACGCAGGGCCAGATCGGCGCCGATCAACCATCAGACCCGGATCCTGGCCCCGGCAACGGTCCTATCCAGATCCAGACCGGTCATGCTGCCGTCAACGTCACGAACGCCCCAGACGGAGTGTGGCTGGAAGGGATCGGTGGGGATATCGCCATCGGTTCCATCAGTGGCACCGTTGGTACGATATCGCTGTCAATATTCGAAGTTCTTGAGTACATCCGACTCACCCAGGACATCTCGAATATTGGAAACGACATCATCTTCGGGCGTCCCGTCAGAGTAGACGTGCCCGGGATCACCGTAAGCACCGGCGCGGGCAGCGGTGGCGACATCGATTTCACACAAACTCTGGACAGTGAGACTGAAGAGGGTAACGACCTAACGCTGGAGGCGGGTTCGGGGGACATTTTTCTCCGCGGAGTTGTGGGCCGTGATGGGTCGGGCTTCTTCGCGGACGACCCCATCACGTATGCCGGTTTTGAAGTACCTGAGATGGGAACGATCACGATCTCGAGTGCAAACGATGTGTCCATTGGTGCTGCAATGACCACGGCTGCCGGCACGAGCGCCCAAGGTGCGGACTTGCTCATAACGCATTCGGGTACGCTTACAATCGTGGACACGTGGGATCCGAGCGATGACGGGATTGGAGATGCGGAAGCGCGTGCTGATCAATCGAATTTCGATATCGATCTGGAGGGCGTGTTTAGCCAGAACGGGACTGGCGGTGTGAGCCTATCCGGAGATATTCGCACGGCCGCAGGTGACGTAAGTTTCGCCGGGCCCATTACTTTGACCGGTAGCGTCGCAATTGATACGTCGGCCGGTGCAGATATTACCTTTGGGGACGATGCCAGTATAGACGATGGTACGGGTGGACCGTGGAATGTGCGTCTGGACGCGCCGGGGAGTCTCGTCAGGCACGGTGCTACGGACGCGGCTGCAAGCGGCCGTATAGGCGGAGTTTCCGGTGGCGAGCGAATCGGTGCTCTTGAGATAGTTGATGCGGACACGCTCATCTTCAACGGTGAGGTCTACGCCGCGTCCATCAACCAGTCCGCCGGGACGGCAAACACGAGATTCAATCAGGATACCAACACAACCGGGGCTACCTCGATCACCACGGACGGTGATCTGATCGTCGCCGACGGAGCGACGCTCCGGGCGGTCAACCAGAATGTCGAACTGTCGGTGAACGATATCGATCTGAACGCATCCGGAGCAATCGACGCCGGGTCCGGGACGATTACGATGACGGAAGTAGTAGCCGACGCTGGCATCCTCATCGGTGATGTCTCCGCCGGAACGTACGGCATCGAGATCAGTGGTGACGCGGCAGGCAGCGAACTTGGCCGTATGAGCGCGGCTGAGTTGGTGGTGAACGCCCTAAGTGGAACCGACATCCTTATCGACGGTGTCGCCGCCACGGAAAGTAATAATCTGGGCCAGGTGACACTCGATGCCGACGCAGGAGGCGGCTCGCAGGTCCTGTTTGACGACGGGGCTTCCGGTAGCGGCTCGGTATTTAACAACCTCACCGTCCGGGCCGCGGGGGATGTCGATATCGATTCCCTCACATTGGAAGCCGACGGCAGCAGTGGAGACGGTGATATCATCTTTGAAACGCCGGTTACCCTGAGCGGTAATGGCACGGTGACGCTAATTGCCGCAGGAACCGTCACAACCGAAGACACAGTAAGCAGCACCAGTGGGGACGGGGACGAGAACCTCCGCTTCTTTGCCGGGGACGTGCAACTTGGTAACGATGCGGGTGACGAGATCGACCTCGGAAGCGGAAACCTGCTGGTAGCCACGCGAAACGGAACCGGGCAGATCAACGTCGGCTGGGACAGCGGAACTGCTGGACACCTCAATTTAGATGACGCCGAGATCGCGCGCATCACAAACGCCGATTCGATTACGATCGGCGCGTTCGGTGTGACCGGGTACGGTGATCAGTCGGCTGACATAGCGATCCGAACCGCCGACTTCTCGACGGTGGACAGCGGCGGCGTACTCCTCACGTTCAATGCGTACGCGTCGAGCTCGGGAGCGGCGATTACGCTTGACGACGAGGATTCCGGGGATGCCGCGATCGACGCCCTCGACGGTGGTTCCGGCACGATTGAGCTCAATGCCGACGGTGATATCACCGCTGCCGCGAACAACGCGATTGCAGAGATCGTCTCCACGGCAGGTGCGCCGTCGTCGATCACGCTGCGGAGCCGAGCAGGCGGCATCGGTACGGAGGCGTTACCGATTCAGCTCGACGAGGGATACGGCGCCCTCGATATTATCGGTGGACCGGGCGGTGTCTTCGTAGAAGGAATCGGTGAGTTATCCCTCGGCGATTTGACCGAGCTTGAAGGTCCGATCACGCTGAGCATATTCGACTCTGACAACTACATAGTGCTGAAGGACGACCTGACGACGCCGGATCAGGACATCACGTTTGCCGACGCGGTCCAGATAGACGACGCTGATGCGGCGCCGCTTACCATTTCCACCGGGACCGGAGCGGGAGACGTAACGTTCGACTCAACGCTGGACAGCGCCGCGGATGCCGCGCATCCTGTTTCGATCACGGTGGGTTCGGGATCGATCTCTTTCACCGACGCCGTCGGTCTGGATCGAGTTATCGGGAATATCGCCGGAAGCCCGGCGCTTGGTGATCTATCCCTCTCGCTTTCCGGTACGCTCTCGATCGCAGATACGACGAGCGACGCCGACGTCGACACAGCCGATGTGGTACTGGCCGGTTCGTTTGCCCAGACCGGCGCCACCGCCCAGGTAAATATCCAGGGCGAGATCGACACCACCGCCGACGCGGACGGCACCGTTTCTTTCGAGGCGCCGGTGGCTCTCACCGGCCACGCGCGCATTGACACCACCGCCGCCGTGACCTTCGCCGACACCGCCACGATCGCTGGGAACGGCGGTACCGGTGGCCCGTGGGACCTGGCGATCAACGCACCGACGGCGGCGGTGACCTTCGGTCAAACCACCGGACCCGGAAACGGCCGCATCGGTGGCGCCGACGGCGCGAGTCGCCTTCGGGATGTCACCGTCACGGCCGGCACCGCAACGACCCACGGCCAGGTCTTTGCGCGCGGCCTCACCGTCACCAACACCGGAACCCTCACCATCAATGACGTCACCAGCGCCGATGACACGGCCGGAGTAGAGGTCGATCTCACCGGCCCCTTCACCCAGTCCGGCGACGGCCCAGTGAACATCGCCGGCGACATCACCACCGCCGGCACCACCATCGACATCGCCGATGCGGTAACCCTCATCGGTTCGGTTCGGCTGGATACCGGCGCCGATGCCGGTAGTATTCGCCTTCGCAACACCGTCGACGGAAACGATGCCGTCGGCGAAAGCCTCATCCTCAACAGCGGTACCGGAGTGATTTCCCTTGAAGGGAGTGTGGGAAGTGGGGTTTCCCTGGACAGGGTCACGATCGAAACAGCCGCCCGCATCGCGGGGGCGCTCAATGCCACCACTGAGAGTGCCGCCATCGAGGCGGCCCATGTAGCGATCGAGGATGTCACCGACATCGCCCGGCTCGGCGATGTGACTACCCTATCCTCCGATGGGGTAGACTTGACCGGCGCGCGCTTCCTCCTGGACGGTGCGGTTTCCACGGTGAACGGCGGTTCGTTGACGGTCAACAACACCGGCGACCTGATCATATCCGGCTCCGGCGGTATCGGTCCTTTGACCGGGCCGTTTGCCCAATCCGGTGAGGGAGACGTGTATCTGGGAGCCGGCATCGATACCTCGACCGCCGACGGCGGCAACGGCGCAGCGGTGAGCTTCAACGGCGACATCTACGTCGTCCCGGGTTACCCCTACGCCGCCACCGGCACGGTAACGATCGACGCCGGAGGCGCGGCGGTGGGACC
>CAYQRW010000162.1:0-8178 GCA_964419735.1 uncultured Spirochaeta sp. | reverse complement strand
AGGCGTTGCAGATTACTGAGCGGCTCCTGCAAGATGCCGATAATCGGACGTATCCGCCGCTGGTGGAACTGCGAAGGAGGATTGGCCTACGTCTCGGCATCTGACCGCTTCCTTCCTGGTGCTCCTGCTTGCCTGTGGGGTAACAGCCCGGCTCGCCGCCCAGGAAAACCTGTACTTCGAACCTCCTCGGTCGCTGGCGACGTCGGATGCGCGCTTTCCGCAGATGCTCTCCGTGGCGGGAGAGCTGCTCTTGGTGCATCAGGAGACGCGAAACCGAGACGAGGAGGGGGGCGAGATCTACCTCACCGTTCGGCGGTCTCGGGACGGGCGTGACTGGGAAGAGGTCTCCCAGCCAATAGGACCGGTCGACTACTCCGGGACCTCGGAACCGTTTATCTTCTCCACCGCCGTAGGCCCCGATAACACGCTTTTTGCCGCCGTAACTCAATCCGCCGAAGAAACGGTGATCTACCGGAGCACCGACTTGGGCGCAAGCTTCCAGGTGGTGAATCGCGTGTCTACCGAGCGTACCAACGTCGCTCCCCGTATCTATCAAAGCAGCGATGGATCAATGGTGCTCTTCGTGAACACCAATATCGACGGTCGGCAGCAGTCGGTCTATACCCACAGTCCCGATGGTGTGGTGTGGAGTGAGGAACGACAATTGGAGCCGGACGACGAGGTGGGACTCGTCTTTTTGCCGTCCATGGCGACGTTGGACGGACGGGATTTCGTGGTCTACCAGGGTATCAATATTACCGATCGCAGCACCTACCAACTGTACCTTCGCACCAGTGATGATGGAGGGCGGACTTGGGAGGGCGGCGATCGGCTGACCACCTTTGTCGATTCCTCCGAAACCGACGACCCAGATCTCTACGACAACCAGAGACCTGACTTGACCGCCGACCCCTCCGGCGACCAGCTCCTCCTGGCGTGGGAACGACGGTTTGAGTCCAGCAACCCCCAGATATACCTGATCGGCCTTGACCGGGAGGGAAATCGCAACGACCTGATCGAGGAGGTGACCGGTCGCTTCGAGTTGGCCCGATTCCCGCGACTCACCTTTGATGACGGCGAACCGGTAATCGCCTGGTTCACCAACCCCCGTGGAAACAGTCGCGTCGTCTTGGGACGGCGGGGCGGATTCCGGTGGAGCACCCAGACGCTGAGCCCCAGTAGCGGAGAAGCTACCTTTGCCCAGGCGATCTCGCACCGCGACCGAATTCATGTGGTGTGGCAATCGCGCAGCGGCGAAACTGGAGCGGACGTGGTCTATGCCGAGCCTGATCAGACGGTGGACCCGCCCACCATAGCGGCTGGAAACTTTCCCGCCGACGGGCGCAGCGCCTCCAGTACCGCGGAGTTCGTACTGCGGGATCCCGATGACGCCTCCGGCATCCGGGGTTACGCCTGGGAGTGGACGAGGGAGGAAGAACCCGAGGTGAGCCGAGAGATCCGTCAACGGGTGCCGGACAGAGAGGTTGTCGCCCGCGCCGATGAGGATGGACCGTGGTACCTGCACGTGCGGGCCACCGATTTTGCCGGTAACTGGTCCGAGCCGGCGACGATGCGTTTCGTGCGCGACACGACGCCTCCTCCTGCGGTCACCTTCCCCCCACCGTCGGTCGATGAGAACGGCTATCTAGCTTCCAACACGTTTCAAGTAGGCTGGAATCCACCGGAGGGAGAAGAGTATCTGGCAGGCTACAGCGTACGCTTAGACTATCTCGGTCAGTCGCCAGGCGAGGATACGGACGTGGTCCCTCCCGGTCCTATGCCCCCCCGAGTCACAACCAACGCCGAGAGCGTAGGGCGAACGAACGTGGACAACGGCACATGGTTATTATCGGTCGCGGCGGTGGACTCGGTTGGGAACGTGGGCCCCGCGGAGGTGCTACCCCTGCGGTTCAACAAGTACGTTCCGGTGACGCGGGTATTTGCTACGGCACTCGATCGGGACCTACTCGGCCGGTACCGGGTTTCAATCGTGGGGCGGGGATTCGACAGTAACGGCCAGATCAGCCAGGTTATCCTCGATCGCCAGGGAACTCCACCCTACGACCACGCTTTCAATGCGTGGCAGGGAGATTTCTCCGTAGAGAATGATCGCCGGATCGGCGGGCTGGTCCTCGACGAGATACCCGCCGGAACCTACCGCCTCGGTCTGCTCCACCCTGAACGGGGCATGTACCTTGCACCGGATCCGGTGCGCATCGACGCCTTGGGGGTAATCAAGTACGGAGATTTCAGCCCGGTCTTTGATCCGGCGATGTCCATGCGAGACACCGGCACGTTCTTCGCCGACTCCTGGGACGTGGCGTTCTTTATGGTAGTTCTGGCGGCGGCAGCTCTGATCCTGATCTCCGCCGGGCGGCTGATCATCATCGGGGGCGAGATCCGTCGGTTGAACGCCGAGGCTCACGCCCTGATAACCGGAGAACGAACGGTACCGCGAACGATGCGGAAGGAAAGGATACGACGTATGAAAATTCGAGGTGGGGGACTTCGGCTGAAGTTCGCCTTTTTCGTGGTGTTGTTGGTAATCGGCGTCGTAGTTCTGGTTGCGGTGGTTCTTGGGCGCAACGTCCTCGATCGGCAGGAACAGATCCTAACCGAGGGCCTGCAGCAGCGCATCGAGCTGCTGGTGGACGGCCAGGTGACCGGCGCGCGCCCGGCTTTGGAGAATCCGGAATCAAACATCGACCAGCTCCAAAATGTAGCGACGCAAGGTGATGCGATGGCGGAGGCGCTGCACGCGACGATTACCGGTATCGATCAACAAGGGGAGCTCCAGACGATCTTTGGGACGACCGATCCCGCGGTTATTAACGGGGAATCGGATCGGATCGACACCGATAGTTACGTGGTGGGCGTGTCTCATTTGCGCGATCGGGCAACGGATGGCGTAAATGAGTTGACGCAGGAGTTGAACGCCCAGGCGCAGGAAGAACTGGGAGAGATCCCGGTGGAACTTGAGCGCCTCTCCCAGCAGGCACAGGAACTGATCCTTCAGGGAGCGGATGAATCCGAAATCGAACAGATCGATGAGCAGCGCAATGAGCTCCTCCGACGCGCTCGGGAACGTCTCAGTGAAATCGCCGGACCGATACGCAGCGTTCCCCTCTTTGACTTCACCCAGCTGCGACGGGATGAGACTAACTTCCTGTTCTACAAGCCGGTGCTCGACATCGTTCCCGGTGCCGGGGCCGGGTTCGAGGAGTTCTACCGGGGAACGGTGCGGGTATCAATTTCCACCCAGCTCATTCTGGATGAGATCGATGCAACCCGTCGTGATCTGATCATATCCACGATCTTGATCGCCGCCGCAGCGGTGGGATTCGGCGTGCTCGGCGCCTACGTTCTGGCCACGATCGTCGTGCGCCCCATTAATCGGCTGGTACAGCTGGTTGAAAAAATTGGCGCAACGGAGGACAAGCTGAAGCTGAAAGGCGAATCGCTCCACCTGCGCACTCGAGACGAGTTGAGTGTGCTGGCGGAGTCGATTAACGACATGGTCGCCGGTCTGGTAAAAGCGGCCGAGGCGGATAAGGACTTGAAGTTTGGTAAGGAGACGCAGAAGGCGTTCATCCCGCTGGAGGCAATTTCAGAGGATGTGAAGCGTACGTTTGGCGAGATGCACGCCGATGATGTGTACTTCTTCGGCTACTACGAGGGGGCCAAAGGTGTTTCCGGAGACTATTTCACCTACCAAAAACTGAGTGACCGCTATTACGCGATGATCAAATGCGATGTCGCCGGTAAGGGAATTCCCGCGGCGCTGATCATGGTGCAGGTGGCTACGGTGTTTCAAGACTATTTCCGTGGGTGGACACCCAAGAGCCCCGGGTTGGACGTGTCTTCCTTAGTACTGCGCATTAACGATATCGTCGCCGAGCGGCAGTTCAAAGGACGGTTCGCCGCGCTCACCGCGGGGATCCTGGATGTGCGCAAGGGATCCTTCTATCTCGCCAACGCCGGTGACAATCAGCTCCACGTGTATCGCAGAGGATCCAATTCCGTGGATCAGCTGACGATTCCCGGTGGTCCCGCGGCGGGCACGTTTTCCAGCAATGACCTCCCTATCAGTTTCCCCCAAGAGATGCGCTCCATCGACCACGGGGACATGCTACTGCTCTTTACCGACGGCCTTGAAGAGGCGAAGCGGTTACTCCGTGGTTCGGACTGGAACCGGTTCACCGTAACCCAGGAGATGATCGATCAGGGCCAGGTAGACGAGCGCCTGTCTCCGGATGAGGACGGTGAGGAGTTTACGATTGAACGGATACACACGATCGTCTCGGCGGTGGAGCAGCAGGCAACCTATAAACTCGAAAAGATCATGGACCCCGACACGCGAAACGACCTGGTTTTTGACTACCGGGGCTGTGACAATATCGCCCGGGATACCGTTCTAGCCGTCGTGGCCGCGGAACGAATATTCCGTCTGGTACCGCACCCGGAGGCGGGACCGGAGAACCGGATCGAAATCGATCGCGTGGTGCTCGAGTTTCTACAGAAGCATTTTGTGCCCTTTAAGCAGTACTTTGCCCATCCCGTGATTCCCTTTGAGGAGGACGACGGGCTCAGCGAGTACGTGGCGTTCAGTCACCTCATGGAGGACGAACAGTTCGATGACCTGACGATGCTGGTGGTGCGACGCGAATAGCGAAGATCGGTTTTCGTGGTGTGGGTCAGGCGCTTTTCTGTAAGAGGTGAAACAGGCGGATCGCCGCGGGTACGGCAGTGCCATGATCGATCTTCTCGCGCATGGTGGACCGGATCTTCCCAGTCCGGATTTGCTTAGCCAGTGACCGATACGGGGCAACCCCCATCATAGTGCGCAGGTGCTCCTGCAGCTCCACGGTGTGTTCCGGGTAGGTTCGCCGTAACTCCGCTGCCTCTTCTACCAGTTGGGGTGGGACCTCGGCACTATCCGGGGGAATCGCCTCTAATTCCCGAAACAGGGATTCCGCACGGTGCACGAAGGGGTCTTCCGAGAAGATCACCGCGTCCACCTTGGCTCGCAGCGCCACGCGCCGTTGGGATGCTGCCCGAGACTGTTCAAACTTCCGCCCCGCCACAATAAAACCGAAGGCCCCCACCGCCAGACCGATGAGAATCTCATCCACGATGGGCAGCGGATCGCGAATCACCAGTGCCATAAACAGGTACACCACCAGAAATAACGCGGCAGCAATGAGAAAGCGGGGGATGAAGCGACGCTCGTTACTCCAGTCCCGTACATCATGTTCGATGCGCCGATACAGCTCATTCCGGAGCATCGTAATCGACTCCACCCGCGGCTCTTGTCCGTAACGCCCGATCAACTCCGTGTGTTCCACATGCTGCAACATACTTCCCCGCTTAGTCAGGGGATGAACAAAGAGGGCAGTCCCGTCTCGTCGGCTCAAATGATAGATCGTGATCGTGCCCACCGTTTGCATAGAGTCAAAGTACGTGTCCCGGAGGGTGCTGTCAACAAATCTGCTATTCCGACTCCCGATGCACGAGATCGGGAGAAAACGCGGGCAGACACACGGACCAGTACTCTGCATGCTCATCAAAGGGATTAGCATACTGCACGCGAGTGTGAGCCGGAACGAGGAGGCTCTCGCCGGCAGACAGAACAATGGGGCCGTCGGGCAGCTCGATCCGTTTCTTGCCGCGCACCATGAGCGTGTACTCATCAAACTCCGGAGTCTGGGCCGGTTCCGACCACCCTGGAGGAGCCACCATGCGGGCGATACTGGCTACGGTTGACTCAGTTGCGGCGCGGCCGAAGTGCTCTTCGATCCACTTTCCGTCGGTGGTGGGTACGATAAAGGGTTCCGTCTGGTGAAAAGGTTTCGCGTTCATAGGGAGCTATCCTGGCATAGAGGGACGCTTGTGTCAGCAACCCTGGTGGGCTATCTTTCTCGTATGAAAGCGATTCCTTATGACACCTCCGTCGCCGCCGGAGCGACACCCTTTGAGCTGGCCGGGTCCTCCGGCAAACCGGTGGTTCTGCTCTATCACGGCTTCACCGGATACCCGGGGGATATGCGCTTTCTTGCGGAACGGCTTCAGGAGGCGGGATATGCGGTGGTGGTGCCGCGGCTTCCGGGACACGGTACGAATCATGAGGACTTCCAGGGTACCTCCGCTCACGACTGGTTGCGCAGTGCGGTAGACTCCTATTTGGATGTGGCGTCCCGCTATGATCGGGTGGTAGTGGGAGGACTCTCCATGGGCGGCCTCTTGGCAACGATTGTGGCCGCCTCGTTTCCCGCCGAGGGCGTGTTGCTGTTTGCCCCGGCGTTTCGCGTGTTCAGCCGCCTGGTCGCCCTCACTCCGATTCTTCGGTACTTCGTGCCGCCGCTGCCGAAAAAGGAAGCCGAGTCCTATGACGATGCCGAACGCCAGTTTCTGGCAGACGAATACTGGAACTGGCAGTGGCCCAGACAGACCGCCGAGCTGCATGCGCTGATGCGACGCGCCCGCAAAGAACTCTCGGGAGTTGACGTACCCACCTTGACGGTGGTTTCCCAGGGGGACAAGACGGTACCCGAATCGGTGGCAGATGAAATCGATCAACGGCTTGGGAGCGAAAGCCACTACGTCCTGCGCCTGTCGGAGTCCGGTCACGTGATCACCAACGGCAGCGAGCGGGAGACGGTGGCCGATGCGGTGGTGCAGTGGCTCGCCGGTGACGACACGTAGGGTTTGGCGGTAGCGGCCATGAAACGGTTCTACTGCGAGCATTGTGGCCAAGAGGTTAACGAGCAGGACGAGGTCTGTTCCTCTTGCGGGGCGATTTTCGTGGCGATCAAATGTCCTCGCTGCGGCTATCGTGACAAACAGCACCGCTTCTCCGATGGGTGTCCGCAGTGCGGCTTTCTCTCGCAGAAGGCGATCGCCACCGAGATGTGGACAGATGTCGGTGACCGCACTCCCACCGGCCGGCAGCGGCGCCCGTTACCTTCGTGGCTGTTCTGGGTGATTCTCGCCGGTCTCGCGGCCAGCTTTCTCGTACTCGCTCGAATCTATGCTCACCTGTGATCGCAGGTTCCCCAGGGACCGTCGGTACCGTTCCGCGGAGTGTAGCAACCATTTTCATATGCCGATACCTATACCTATGATGCGGTTCTCGGTTGTAATGGTTGTATTGGTCTCAAGCTGTTTTGCGGTAGGCGCACAGGAACCGGGAGAAGCGGGAGCAGATCCCGTTCTGCGGCGGGGCTTTCGGGAGATCCTCTTGGGAACCCCCTTTGAACGAACCCAGGAACTGCTCCAGGGAGATTCCGCCTTTCAATATCGCGGTGAACCGGATGTATCGTTGCGCCTTTCCGACGGGGGAACGGTAATCGACACCCGGGGACGGGTGTACATGGATCGGGGAATTTTCCAGTTTCACGAGGGGCAACTATTCTCGATCGCGCTCTACCTGGATCGCAGCCGTCTCGACTACTTCCAACTGTATGAACAGTTCCGCGGCCGCTACGGTGAGCCGGTAGATCTCGATCCGCAGCGCGCTTTGTGGGAAGATGAGGTAACCCGCATCGAACTGGAGCGTCCACTCACCGTGCGCTACCTTGATCTGGAGACGTTTGAGGCTCGGCGCCAGAGCACTCGGACTCAGCAAGCTGCCGAGGACGTGGCCCGAGAACAGTTTCTCGAGGAGTTCTGATGCGTAGAACCACACTGTCGCGCCTACGGCGCGTGTTGATGCTGGGACTGCTGGTTGGCGCGCTCACCGGGTGTTCCGGAGAAGAAACGGTCGCCTTGCCGGTGGGAGACCACGTGTTTCAGGTAGAGATCGCTGATACTCCGGAATCCCGGCAACAGGGACTGATGTTCCGGGAAGATCTGGGATCGGACGAGGGTATGCTCTTTGTGTTTCCCGATTCGCAGGTCCGCAGTTTCTGGATGAAAAACACTCCCTTACCGCTTTCGATCGCCTACATCTCAGCAGAGGGCCGGATTCTTGAAATTCGGCATATGGAACCGTATTCCGAGCAGCCGGTGCGCTCCCGGTTCCCCGCGCGGTATGCCTTGGAGGTGAATCGTGGGCGGTTTTCGGAGGTCGGTATCACTCCGGGCGATGAGATCGATCTGTCTGTTCTTCGGTGAGTTCGGGAAACAGCTCGAAGGAGGGCGGGTTCTCCTCATCTACCGGCTGGTTCGCCAGGATCTCCA
>CAYQRW010000161.1:0-8186 GCA_964419735.1 uncultured Spirochaeta sp. | reverse complement strand
ACGAGAAAACGTCGGGTGGCGTAGACCGCGATCACACTGGGGATCGCAAACACCGTGGCGGTGGCGATATTCACTTCCCGTCGGCGGATATAGGTTATGGCGCCGACGATACTGGTCACTCCCACCACCAGTAGGGAGTAGGCCGTGGCCAGCACCGGGGGAACGCCCACCACATACACTAGGATCGGCACCGTAAGGATCGAGCCTCCTGCGCCGAACACTCCCAGTGATATTCCCACCACCATCGCCAGCATGTACCCGACTAAAATAGTCATATACGTATATATACAAATATATATACTTGGTGTCAACTTCCGGAGAGGGCTCCTAATTGAATGAGTTGTTCGATATGCTCTACTGCGGTTTCCCGGGCATCCCGGTATTCCATTCCCAGCAGCTCCCGGCTCCGGCGCGTATCAAGGGCAAAGGGAAATCCCACGTTGGTACGAACGTACCGTCGAGTGATGCCCACCGCCGGGCCGATGAGCCACAAAAACCACTTGGGCAGGCGCCCCTTGGGGAACGGATACTCCGTTCCGAAGCGCTCCCGCAGTACCCGGGCGATTTCCGGGAACGACGTTACCCGTTCCGATACGATGAATCTCCCGGTGACCTGTTCGCGCTCAGCGGCTCGAAGATGCGCGAGGGCCACATCGCGCACATCAACAAATCCCAAGTAAATTTCCGGCGCGCCTTGCTTGAATGTCCCATCACCGAGCTGGCGCATAATCGATACGGAGGCGCCATCCATCCGCTTCGACAGAGATGGCCCAATAATGAAGGCGGGGTTGATCGTCACCAGCGTCCACCGGTCCTGGTTGTCGGCGATCTCCCAGGCGGCCCGCTCCGCCAGCATCTTCGAGTAGGAGTACGGTTCATGATCGGTGCTACTGGTGTGGTTCCACCGCGTCTCATCCACCACCCGTTCCGGGTACTCGCCGGCATCCCGGGCATCTCCCATAATCGCCGCTACACTGGAGGTGAGCACCACCCGGCGCACCGTATTCGACCGCTCCACCGCCGTTAGCACGTTGCGGGTACCGTCCACCGCCGGCTGGATCAGCTGAGATTCCGGATCGGTGATATTGTCCCGGGCAAAGGGCGAGGCGCTGTGAATCACCACATCCGCCCCGTCCACTACCGTGTCAAAGGCTCCCGGTGTTAGCAGATCAGCCTGGTGCAGGGTGAGGCGATCCTGGTGGTCCAGTCCGCGCAGATGAGCAGTCTTGTCCTCGTTCTGAGGATCGCGCACCGTACCGCGTACCGTGTGGCCCGCGTCCAGAGCCGTTTTCACTATCCAGCTTCCCAGGTATCCTGAGGCCCCGGTAACCGCGATCGTCAGCGCATTGTCCGTACTATTCATAGGGGCAAAGCTATCGCCGTCGACCGGTGAGGGCAAGTGAGCCATCCAGGCGAGGGCACTGCCGGAAAGGAACGCTTTCGATGCTATCACACGACATGATCACCGATGAGCTGGTCCATCTCTCGATCGAACGGCTGGTGGCCGAGCGCATCGCTCCGGTGCTGGCGCGTTACGTGGACGAACTCTACCGTGGGAACGATCGCTTTGGTCTGATCAGTCGGGAGGACGCCGCCGACCCCCAGCGGTTGCTGCGCCGGCATATTCTCGACAGTATCGCGCCGTGGCGGATCGTGGCGGATCTGCTGGAGACATCCGGTCGCCGTCGATTGTTCGATCTGGGGAGTGGCGCCGGTCTGCCGGGGATTCCGTTGGCCTCCGTGCTGTCTCACGCGCGTCCCGGTATTTTGGACGAAGTGGTCCTGGTGGAGCGGCGCAGTAAGCGCGTCGCGTTTCTCTTAGGCGTGCTCCCCGGGCTGCGGCGCGCCGAGGGCGACGCCACGGCAGCGAATATTCGGGCGCTGGAGGTTGATACCGCTCACCTGCCCACACGCGAGCCCAACCCCCTGAGCGATGGGGCGGTAGTCTTTCGCGCCTACCAACAGACCAGCGAGGAGCTCCTCAGGCAACTGGTCCGCGTCTTTGGCCCGGCTGCGCCGGTGTGTGCCCTCAAGGGCAAAACTGAACAGACGCAGGCGGAACTCCGCCTCCTGATCGCTTCACCCCATGCGGACGGGAGCGAAATTCATGCCGTTGCCGTTCCCGGAGACAGCGCGGAACGCTCCGTCCTGACGTGGTACACGGCGGAAGACACCCAGTCAGGGGTGTGATACCGTGGCGGCGATGAAACGCCAACGCTGGAACGAACGCTACGCCACCGATGCGGCAACGTGGCCCGATGAACCGTGCCCCGTGGTGGTGGAGGCTGCGGTGGCCGTTGCTGCCGCCGCCGCCCGGGCCACGACCCACCACACTACCACTGACGCCGCCCCCGTCGGCCCTCGTGCCGTGGACCTGGCTTGCGGCACCGGCCGCAACGCGCGCTACCTCGCCCGCCACGGGTGGGAGGTAACCGCGGTTGATTTCGCGGAAGAAGGCATCGCCTATGGTCGCCGCGTGGCTGAGGAAGCGGGCCTGAACATAACCTGGCAGGTGGCGGACCTCCTCACCTGGCAGCCGGGGGATGAGGCGTACGACCTGGTGTGTATCTGCTATTTGCATCTTCCCTGGTCGGAAATGGAGACCGTCATCCGCTCGGCCTGGAGTGCCGTGGCCCCCGGCGGCAGAATGGCGGTAGTGGGACACGATCTCACCAACCTGGAGCACGGTACCGGCGGACCGCAGCATCCGGACGTGCTCTACGTTCCGGGACAGATAACCGACCTACTGCGAGAAATTTCCGGCGAGGCGGCGTATATCGTGCGGGAAGAGCAGAGCCGTTACGAAGTGGATCACGGAGAAGCAGCCGGCACGGGAGCTGAACAGATCGACTGTGTTGTGGTGGCCCAGCGACCGGAGTAGCGAGCTGCCGGCCCGCTACGGCACCGGCTCACGCACCCGATCGCGCCGACGCCACACTGCACCTAACGCCCCCTCTAATCGAGGCGCTGGAAGATCTTCAGGAGTTCCTTTTTGTCGAGGAGATCGATCAGTCGCGCCTCAACGAAGTGCCCTGCTGATTCGGAGAAGGATCCGGCGGTAATGCAGAAACCGCGGCCTGCGCGCGTTTCCTTGAGGCGGGAGTTCAGCTCGCGTACCACCAGCTCTCCTACCTGTCCCGTGCCCCGGATGAAGCGAAAGAGAATGACATCCTCCCACTTGGCGGTTTCCACCTCGGTGAGGATATCGGTGTATTCGTTTTTCTGAACCTGCACGTCCACTACCTTCACCTTGGCGTTTTTGTAGAACGTCATCACCATCCTGCGACAGAGTGTGACGAACTCGGCGCTCGGCGAAATCAGGTAGGTCTTGAGATGGTGGTTGCTGTGCAGTTCCTTGTTGCGGGCGATTTGGGCGGCCACGTCCTTATAGCCCGGATTTACGCGGTGGATTTCGGCGAGCTGATTCAGTGCTTTTCCAATCTCCTGCAGCTTCATATACGCCGCCGCCAGGCGGTAGCGGAGTTCCAGTGCCACATCGTCGCGAATCTTCTCGTGGCGCAATCCCAGCTCGAAGTCCTGGGACGCTTGCTCCACCTCCCGTTTCCCCATCCGAATCGTACCGGCAAAGAGCGCCGCGTGGGGGCCCATTGTGGGATCGGGACGCAAGTGGGTATACAGGGTGAGCGCCTGCTCGTTCTGGCCCAGTTCCTGATAACTCTGGGCGAGAAAGAAGAGCGACTCCTTGTCCTCAGGATCCGCGTCCACCACCTGCTTCAGGTGGCGAACGGCGTCGCGGTAGTGTTGCAATTTATGGAGAGTTCGACCCAGATAGCGCCGGGTAGCAACGTCATCCGGTTGGGCCTCCTCGGCGTGGCGCAGGAGCTGTACCGCCTTTTCGAGATTCCCCCGACGGTACTCCAGATATCCCAGGTTATGGTTGATCTCAAAGGAGTCCTCCTTGATCGTCCGCGCCATCATGAGCGCCTTGTACGCCTCTTCGATGTTCTTGAGTTTCAACGCGGATAGGCCGTACCGGGCGGTCACCTCCCACTCTTCGATTTCCGAATTGGAGGGGGCCAGATTCATGAGAATCCCGTAGGTCTTCATCGCCTTGTCCCACGTTTCTTCGTCGTAGTACAGATCGGCGATCGTTCTCAGGGCCTTGTGATCGCGGGGATTGGAGGCGAGCCGCTTGTTTGCTTCCCGGAGGAGCGTATTACGATCTTTCTTCTTAGTTGATCCCTTGGATTTCGAGGTTCGCTTCCCCACTGTGGCAAAATATACGGATGTGAGAAGGATAATGGTGATAGCCAGTAGCGCAGCAATGACAGGAAACGGCATCGCCCCCATTATCAGAGAGCCCCCACTGGGTGTCAACGACGTTGACAAATGGTCGATAAATAAATAGCGTCACAAAAGGAGCGAAACTGTGGCCCGTATTGGGATTAAACTCGCCGACGGATCGTTCTATCCGATCCTTGAAGATGAAACTCGACAGAAGAAACGTGTAGTTCTGACCGCGGCCCGTGACGGGCAGACCAGCGCGCAAATCGATTTGCTGCGTCAGGATGGACAGGCACAACAGTACGTGGGCTGCTTAGTACTCGAGGATTTGCCCGCTCAGGGTACCACCGAGTTGGAACTGGTGGTGAGCCTGGATGATGAGGGCAACGTAGAGGCGCGGATCAGCGATACCGCCGGCGCGCAATACCAAAGTCTGGCGGTTAATCTCGACACCCTCACCAGCGCCGAGTCCTTTTCCCTCCCCGACGAGGAGGACGAATCTTTTGGAGATATCGGCGGGGTGAACTCTCTGGAAGAAATCGGACTTCCCGATTTTGATGAGGCGATCGATGAAGCGATCGATGAAACGATCGACGATGCTATCGAAGAGGATGGTGAACCGGCCCCTGCTTTTTTTGACGAACCCTTTGCCGACGAGCCCTTATCCGGCGCATCTCTTTCAGATGAGCCCTTCTCTGATGAGCCGCTGGACTACGGCGTCGGTGACGTGCCGGCCGGCGCGGAAGGTGACCTGGACCTCGATGAGGAGGGTGAGCCGGAGCCGGCGCCACGACCGTTTAGCCTGCTCATACTGGCGGCGATTCTGCTACTCGGGGTGAGTGTGGCCTTCGTGGGTGCCTTCCTCATCTTTCGATGGCTGCAGACCGACCCACTTCCGGAATTGCGGGCGGCGGCGTTCATCCCGTTCATGGTGCGGCCCCGCCGCTTTTCTCGGCGAGGCTCCTGAAACTATCGGAGTTGCATGAAACAGCCTCTTCCCCTGCTGCTGGTGACCGTGGGTCTCTTGGTCTCCGTAGCCTGCAGCGCACCCGATTCCGCACCCGTACCACCACCGGACGATCTCCTCTCGGCGATCTCCACCGGTGATCATCGCAGCCTTGACGATTTGGATCCCTCCGACGGTTCCGTGGAGGCGCTCCGCTCGCGTCGCCCGGACGGACCCTACATCTTGGGACGCGCCTTGGAGCGCCGGGGTCGGGATGCGGCGGCGCGACTCGTGTACCAGGCCGAGGTGACCGCCGGGATATCGCGGTGGGCTGGACTCAGCGCCGTGCGTCTTTCGGTGTTGAGCACCCGCCGGGATGATCTACGCAACGCGCAGGGCCATGCTCAACGCGCGGTGGACCTGCTCCCCGAGTTTCGTGACGGCTGGATGGCGCTGGGAACGGCCATGTACCGTCGTGAGGAGTATTCCGCATTGCTGGAGTTGGTCGATCGTCTTCCCCCACCGCAGGAGCTGGCAGCCGGGGAGCGCGTCTCCGTGGCGGGGCTCTCCGGAGAGGCGGCACTCTGGCGGGCGGTGAGCGCCTGGGAGACCGGGAAGCAACCGGAGGCGGCGTTTCGTCACGCCTTTATCGGTGAGTCCGTGCAGGAGATCCATGAACGTCTGTTCCTGTATCTGTTCTATCGCAACAACGCCTCTCACTCGTTTTCGCCGGTAGTTAGACTGCTCATGGAGTCGATCTACCGTCAGGAGCGGGGGGAATCGCGGGAAGCGCTGCGCCTGATGACGATGATTGAGCCGGAGGTGCTGCTCGAGGAAGCGCGCACCACCGTCGGGGAACGTGCCCCGTCGCCACGGCAGGAGACTGTGGTGGATCTAGGAGTGTGGGACTCGCTGCATGCCATGGTCCGTGACTACAGCGACACCGCTACGCGCTCCTGGATCGCTCGGCTCAGGACGGAAGTAGCCGACCGCGCCGACGAAGCACAGTTTCGTGATCTCCTGTCCCGAGTAGACCTGATCGACGCCGAGGCGGCGGTGAGCAGCCGCGCCGGTACCACTGAGGTGATCGACCGGTTGATCGGTGCCGCGGGGCACGCTGACAGCGATGAGATGCGCCGGCGGATCGCCCGACGGCTCGTGACCTTCAGCGTTGATCGGGAGCGCTCCCTGGATCAGGTCGTCAACGATTTACAACGGTTGCAATACACCGCCGGAACCGGATCCTTTCCCGATGCCTACGCCACTGCCGCCGATCGCCTGCTTCCGCGGGTGGTGCAGGAGCGTTCCTGGCGAGAGCTGGCCCTGCTGCTCCCGCGAATTCCTGAGGATGCGCAGATCGCCCGCAATCGGGTCCTGTTCATCCTGGTGCATGCCGCCGAGGCGGGGCTGATGCCCACCGATGAGCAGGCACAAACGGAATGGCAGGCTGAGCTCACCGCAGCGGTGGAACACCTCTCAGCGATCGGCTACACCGGTATGGTGGGGCGTGCGCGCGCGGGACTAGCGTTAGTGGACGCGGGGGCGTCCGAGAGCCAGACTGCCCAGGCGGTAACGGCCTCGGATTCTGCGGACCCAGAAGTTACCGCTCCACCGCGCGAGCTGGACGTGGCCCACGCCGAGGCGCTGGTGTTCGCCGGAGACTCCCGGTCCGCCCTCACCGTGGCGATGCGCGCCGCCCGCTCGGCTCCCCGCGCGAACGAGATGCTGGCAGTTGCCACGCTCATGGCTGAGTTAGGGCACACCTCCGACGCCCTGGATGTGGCGCGGCGAGCGGTATCTCGGGCCGAGCTGCCCCTGACGCCGGAGATCGTTGAACTGATCTATCCGATGCCGTTCCGCGCCGAACTGCAGGACGCGGCAGACCGCCACGGCGTGCCGGTCTACCTGCTGACCGCGCTGGTGCGGGAGGAAAGCCATTTTCGACCGATCGCGCGGTCCCCCGTAGGGGCGCAAGGTCTGGGGCAGATCATGCCCGCCACCGGCGACGATATTCGGCGGCGGATGGACTGGCCCGAGGCGAACGTGAGTCGTCCCGCAGACAATCTGCTCATGAGCGCGTACTATCTGGACTACCTGGCGGGGCAGATCGAATCCCCGGTGCTGCGGCTGGCAGCGTACAACGCGGGACTCGGCCGCGGGCGGCGCTGGCAGCGCTCCTTTGGCGATCTCCCGCCGATTCTGCAGGTAGAGGCGCTGCCCTTCGTTGAGACGCGCTGGTATCTGCGGCGGATCACCGTTTCCCATGCGATGTACCGGCACCGGATGGTTGGCACTGAGCTGGAAGCAGCCCTGGGGGAATTCATGGAAGGAGCAATTTGGTGAATACGTTACAGGCGATCGCATTAGGCGTGCTGCAGGGAGCGACGGAGTTCCTTCCCGTCTCCAGCAGCGGTCATTTGGTCATAACTAAGGAACTATTCGGAGTTGCGCAAGTTCCGATTCTCTTCGACGTCCTGCTCCACGTGGCCACGTTGGTGGCGGTAATCGTGGTACTGAGGACTCAGGTGTGGGCGTTTCTGGTAGCCCTGGGTCGCCTGGTTCGGCGCACCGTGCGGGAAGAAGACCGACCCTATCTCCGATTGATTCCGATTATCGTGGTGACCACCGCCGTCACCGGAGGCTTTGGCATCGGCCTGGATCGCTTGTTTGATATCAGAAATCCCGTGATGACCTCGGCGTTGTTTCTGGTGACCGCGGGGCTCCTCATCGCTACGCGCTGGTTTCACGGTATCCGCAGCCTCAATCAGATCCGATGGCTGGATGCGCTGATCCTGGGAGTGGCCCAGGGGCTCGGGGTGCTCCCGGGAATCTCCCGATCGGGAGCAACGATTTCGGTGGCACTCTACAGTGGTATGGACCGGAAGACTGCCGGGGAGTACTCCTTCCTGTTGTCGATTCCCGCGATCCTCGGGGCGCTGGTGCTGACGCTGCGGGACGCCGAGGCGCTGGGCGCGCAGGTGGGGCTGGGGCCGGT
>CAYQRW010000160.1:5951-8188 GCA_964419735.1 uncultured Spirochaeta sp. | reverse complement strand
CCAAAGGAGTGTAATGTCAGATAGTACAGCGCTGGTTCTGTCCGACGGAGAAACGCTACAGCAGATCTGTGGTGTGAACGACCAGAATCTACGGATTCTGGAGGAGCTGTTCCAAGCTCCAGTCCTGGTTCGAGGAAACGAACTGCATCTCGACAGTGACAGTAGTCAGCAACAGCACCTATTTGTCTCTCTCATGAGTGAGCTCGAACAACACAGTCTCCGTGGCCATACGCCGAGTAAGGGGCTGATCCGAGCATTACACCAAGATCTTACCGTTGATGATGGACGGAGTGCCGATGATCTGCGTCGGAGCCCCATCGAGATTCCCGCCGCCGGAACCAAGGTTTTTCCGCGCAGTATGCGCCAAGCGCGCATTTTGGAAGCGCTGGACGCGATCACCCTCAACTTCTTCGTAGGGCCGGCGGGCACCGGCAAGACGTATCTCGCAGTGGCGCACGCCCTGCGCGAAGTCCTGGCGAAGCGCAAGCGGAAACTGGTGCTCACCCGTCCGGTAGTGGAAGCGGGGGAAAGTCTCGGGTTCTTGCCGGGAGATTTGACCCAGAAGATCAGTCCCTATTTGCGTCCACTCTACGACGCCATCGAGGCGTTGGTGCCCTTTGAAATCATTCGACGTCTGGAAGAGCAAAACGTCATCGAAATCGCTCCGCTGGCGTACATGCGCGGCCGCAGCCTACGAGACAGCTACGTAATCCTGGACGAGGCGCAGAACACTACCCGGGAGCAGATGAAGATGTTTCTCACCCGTCTCGGAGAGAACACGCAGACGGTGGTCACCGGTGATATCAGTCAGGTCGATCTTCCCCGCCAAAGCGCCTCGGGTCTGATCCACGCGATCAAGATTCTGAGCGATGTGGAAGATATCCGCGTCTCCTATCTCAATCACGAGGATGTCGTGCGCAGCGCACTGGTGCAACGCATTGTTCAAGCCTACGATGACCAACGACAGTAGTTCAAACCAGATCGACGTAAGTAGCGAGAATCTCGAGCCTCCATCGTGGACGGACAGTTTGCGTGGATACGGCCAGGCCGTACTCCGGGAACTGTCCATTACCAACTGGGAGCTCTCACTACTGCTCACCGATGATGAGCGGATGCGCGCGCTCAATTCTTCCTACCGGGGAAAAGACCTACCCACCGACGTGCTATCGTTTGCCGCCACCGACGACGTGGACGATCCGATTTCCCCCGAAGGAAGGTTGATCGCTGCCGGCGATATCGTCCTCAATCTGCCTATGATCGAACGGCAGGCCAAGGAGTGGGGCGTCTCTCCGGAAGAGGAGCTTCGTCGCATCCTAATTCATGGAATACTGCATCTCGCCGGCCACACTCACCACAGCAACGATTTCGTCACAGAACCGATGCTCCGTCTCCAGGAGACGCTTCTCACAACACTAAAGGAGAGGATCTATTGAAAACGCAGGGGTTTCTGCAACGTCTGTTTCGGGCCACCGAGACGTCGAACCACTATCGCCATGCCTCCACCATCAATGCGGAAACGCACAAGATGATCGAGGGCATCCATGGACTGGCGGAAACGAGCGTCAAGGAAGTGATGGTACCCCGCATCGACTCGGTGTTCCTCAGCGTTGATATGAACGCCACCGAATTGGTGACCCGCATTTCCGAAACGGGGCATTCCCGCTTTCCAGTATACAAAGATACGATGGACAACGTGGTAGGTATGCTCTACGCCAAAGACCTCCTGCAATTCCTCACCAGTGATGCGCAGATCGAGATCCAAGGTATTCTGCGCAAGGCGTTTTTCGTTCCCGAGAGCAAGCGCCTCGACGGCTTACTCCGGGAAATGAAGCGCCGCCGCGTACACATCGCGGTAGCCGTAGATGAGTACGGCGGTGTTTCCGGCCTCGTCTGCATGGAAGACATCATCGAAGAGATCGTCGGAGATATCCAGGATGAGTTCGATAACGAGCGCGAGGATATTCTGGAGATCGGCGAAGACGCGTATCTCTGTGATGCCCGAATCAACATCGAAGAGCTTCAGGAACGGATCCATGCCAGCCTTCCCGATGAGGACTATGACACGCTGGGCGGGTTCGTGTTCGATCTCTTCGGAAAGATTCCGGTCAAGTTTGAAAAGGTTCAGTACCACAATCTGGATTTCATTATTCAGGAGATGGATGGCCACAAGATCCGCAGTGTAAAGGTAGTCGTCCACGGTCAGGTGGAAAGCGACGCCGGAGAGGCGTAGTGAGCTG
>CAYQRW010000160.1:0-5851 GCA_964419735.1 uncultured Spirochaeta sp. | reverse complement strand
GCCCGTTCCCTCCGCTATCGCGGTCCCGATCTGACGTTGCTGGAAGCGCGACTGGCGGTGCTCACGGGAGATCTGGCGTCCGCCCGAAGTCGTTACGATGAGCTCCTCGCCGAGCAACCCTACAATGAGGCCGCCCGAGTCGGGCGGGCCGTCCTGCGTCTCGCCGATGGAGCCACCGACGCAGTCGTCCGAGATCTACAGGATCTCACACGGCGATACCCCGAGAATCGCCAGCTCCTGGCGGCCCTCATGCGGATCATGCTGGAGCGGGACGACACTGAGCGCCTGCAGGAGTACGTAGATCTCTCACTGGCGTATCACGGAGACAGCGCATCGATCCAACTCCTGGCCGCGGATTACGCGTTTCGGACGGAGGATTACAGCCGGGCCGCGTTTCACGCGCGAAACTCGATTACGCTCGCGCCCACGCTGACCGAGGCGTGGCTTATTCTGGCGCAGACGGCGATCCATCGTGGCGATCTTGAACAGGCACGGGCGCACTACGAGGAGCTGCTACGCATCGTTCCGGATGATCACGAGGCGTGGTACGCCCGGGGTGAACTCCTGGCGCGGGCGGAGCGCATCGAGGAGGCGGAACAGAGCTGGAATCGAGCCCTCGACATCCGACATGACTTCGAATTGGCCAGAGTAGCCCTGGAACATACCGCCCTGGACGAGCTTGAAATGGATGATCCCCTCCGCCGTCGCCTGGCTGAAGATTATCGCGGGAGTGGCGCCGCCCTGCAGGATCGTTTTCTTAGCCGGCAGGCGGAGCGCCATTTTCGCCGCGGCCTACAACTCAATCCCTTTGATCCGGTACTTCGGGCGGCGATCGCGGAACTGTACCTGCAACGCGGATGGGAAGCGCGGTATCTGGCGGAGCTGGAGGTGATTCGCGAGCGGAACCTCACCTCCGACGAGGAGGGAGCCCTCTCGGAGCAGGAGCTCCAGGATCGTCTGGAGATATATCAGTCGCGCCTGCAAAGCGCCCCCGCTACGGTGTGGGACGTAGATCAGTTTACCGTAAGCCGGCCACGGACATCGATTTCCGTGGTGGCACGTCCCGCTGGACCGCGGACACTACCCGGCGCCGACCGGCATATCGGCGCTTACATCGCCAGTCTGCTGCAGGGTTCCCAACAGATCGACATCACCGCTGTTGAATCTACGAACGACACGGTCTCATCGGTGCTCCCCCAGGCGCGGCGGGCGGGGGCGGAGCTGCTGGCTGTTATCGATGTCGAGCTCCAGGACCGTTCCGTGGCGGTCCGTCTACAGCTGGTGGAGACGGAGTCTACCCGGGCGAGAAGTGACCATACGTTCCGCCGCAGCGGCAACGGCCGCGTGGATTCGGTGGCCCGAGCGATCACCGAAGAGATCGAAAGCCGGGTCGAGCCTCGAGGAGAGGTGCTGCAACGGCGCTTCGAGGAGGTCCTCGTCTCCCTGGGACGGATCGATGGAATCGAACCGGAGGATACGATCCGTTTCATATCCACCCCCAACTCCCGAGACCTGGGCGCCGGGGAGGTCACCGAAATCGACGATCTGGTAGCCGTTGTTCGGTACGAACCTGACGGGATTGACAACCTCTCCGTGGGCGACTACGCCCTGGTCGTCGCGGAAGACGAGCCGGAAGACGAGGAAGAGGAGGGAGAGGACGACGCCGAGCCGGGCGCCGTAGAAGAACAAACGTCACGCTTCCGTGAAATAGTGCAACAGCTCTTCCAGGTGCGGTAATTGACACAGCTCTACGCATTCTCTATAGTCACGGTACCACCCCGAAATATGTTTCAGGAGGAAATAGTATGAAAATTGCAATTAACGGTTTTGGCCGCATCGGACGCAACGTCTTTAAGATCGCCCTCGAGCAGGGTGTAGAGGTCGTTGCACTGAATGATCTTACCGATACCAAGACGCTGGCCCATCTGCTCAAGTATGATTCAACCCAGGGCAAGTTCGACGGAACCGTCGATTTCGACGACGAAAACCTGATTGTCAACGGCAAGAAGTATAAGGTGTGCTCCGAGCGCAGTCCCGCGGAGATCCCCTGGGGCGACGCGCCGGATGTGGTCGTTGAGTCCACCGGTATCTTTACTACCCGGGAGGGTGGCAAAGGTGGCTACGGCGATCACCTGAAGAACCCTAAGTACCCCGCCAAGAAGGTTATTCTCACCGTCCCGGCCAAGGATCAGATCGACAACATGATCGTCCTCGGTGTAAACGATAGCGACCTTAAGCCCACTGATACCTGTGTATCTAACGCCAGCTGCACCACCAACTGTCTCGCACCCGTGGCAAAGGTCCTGCACGATGAGTTTGGAATTGAACAGGGCTTCATGACCACGGTTCACAGCTACACCAATGATCAGGTTACCCTTGATGGTCCCCACAAGGACCTGCGTCGAGCCCGAACTGCCGCTGCTTCGATTATTCCCACCACCACCGGCGCCGCCCGGGCGGTTGGTAAGGTGCTTCCGGACCTGGCAGGTAAGCTCGATGGTGTTGCCATGCGCGTGCCGACTCCCACCGGTTCCATCGTTGACCTGGTGGCCAACCTGAAGAAGGAAGTCACTGCCGAGCAGATCAATGCGGCCATGAAGAAGGCCGCCGAAGGACCGATGAAGGGAATTCTGGAGTATACCGAGGATCCGATCGTCTCCGTGGATATTATCCACAACGCCCATAGCTCCATCTTCGATGCCCAGAGCACGATGGCCGTGGGCAAAATGGTGAAGATCTTCTCCTGGTACGACAACGAATGGGGCTATAGCTTCCGCGTGGTAGACCTGGCGAAGAAACTCGTATAATCGTTTTTCTCCATGTACGGCCCGAGATAACCCCAGGGGTGGTCTCCGGGCCGTTTTCGCGTATAACCCCTGTCTAGGACGGAGCAATTCTATGAGCTTACGCACACTCAAAAACACTGATATCACCGGTAAACGAGTTCTTATGCGGGCCGACTTTAACGTCCCCCTGAAGGACGGCGCGATCACTGACGATACTCGTATCCGGGCCGCGCTACAGTCGATCCAGTATATTCTCGATCAGGGCGCCTCCCTGGTACTGATGAGCCACCTGGGTCGCCCCAAAGGCGAAAAGAAGCCGGAGTTCAGCCTGAAGCCGGTGGCCGATCGCCTCAACGAGCTCCTCGACACCAAGGTGGAAATCGCCGCCGACGTGGTGGGTGACGCGGTTGAAAAACAGGCCCGCGCCTTGAAGCCGGGAGACGTACTTCTGTTGGAGAACGTCCGGTACTACAAGGAAGAGACCGCCAACGACCCGGAGTTTTCAAAGAAGCTGGCTGCCCTGGGAGATGTCTTTGTGAACGACGCCTTCGGCACCGCTCACCGGGCCCACGCCTCAACGGAGGGAGTAACCAAATACCTTCCGTCCTGCGCCGGTTTTCTGATCGAGAAAGAGATTTCGTTCTTTCAGCCGATCCTTGACGATCCCGCCAAGCCCATGGTCGCGGTAATCGGTGGGGCGAAAGTTTCCTCCAAGATCGCAGTCCTGGAGAGCCTGCTCCCCAACTGTGCTACCTTTATTATTGGTGGTGGCATGGCGTATACGTTTCTCAAGGCACAGGGCATCGAAATCGGAAAGAGTCTCGTGGAAGAAGAGTACATCGATACCGCTAAGCAGTTTCTGGCAGCCGCGGAAAAGCGGGGTACCGAGGTGATTCTTCCCTTAGACCACGTGGTGGCAGCCGAATTTGATGCCAATGCCCAGGCGGAATCGGTGGACGGCCAAGCGGTACCGGCGGACAAACTTGCCCTTGATATCGGTCCCAAGACGGTGGCGGCGGCAAAACGCGCGATCGGCGAGGCCAAGACGATCGTCTGGAACGGTCCGTTAGGCGTTTTCGAGTTTGAACGCTTCGCGGCGGGTACCAAAGCCGTGGCGGAAGCGATCGCCGCAGCCTCGGCGATGACCGTCGTCGGCGGCGGGGACTCGGTGGCCGCGGCCAATATGTTTAATCTGGCATCGCAGCTGGATCATGTGTCCACCGGTGGTGGCGCATCCCTCGAGTTCCTGGAAGGCAAAACGCTCCCGGGAATTGTCGCCCTACAAGATTAGCTAAGGAGCCATACATGCGAACTCCGTTTATCGCGGGTAACTGGAAGATGCACAAGACGCGGGCGGAAGCCCGCGATCTTGCAACCCAACTGAAGAACGAGCTCTCCGGTGTCTCCCACCGACTCCTGGTGGCGCCGCCGTTCACCTCGCTCGAAACGGTGGCGCAGGTCCTCGCAGGAAGCAATATTCTCGTGGGCGCACAGAACATGGCTCCCGCCACCAGTGGCGCCCATACCGGGGAAGTCTCCCCGGCGATGCTCAAGGATGTCGGGGCGCAGGTAGTTATCCTGGGTCACTCCGAGCGACGTCACGTGTACGGTGAGTCCGATGAACTGATCAACACCAAAGTTCAGCTGGCGCTGGAAGAAGATCTGGAAGTCATTCTGTGTATCGGTGAGACACTGGACGAACGCGAAGCGGGACAGGTTGACGAGGTAAACCGTCGACAGCTCAAGGCGGGGCTTACCGGTGTATCGGCGCAGGATCTGGCGCGGGTTACTATCGCTTACGAACCGGTCTGGGCGATCGGCACCGGAAAGACCGCAACCCCGGAAGATGCCGATTCCACCCACGCCGCCGTTCGTGCAATCATGGCGGATCTGTATGATCAAAACGCTGCGGATGCTATAATCATCCAATACGGCGGGTCGGTTAAACCAGGTAACGTAGCGGGGCTCATGGCGAAGCCCAATATTGACGGAGCCCTGGTTGGTGGTGCATCCTTAACCGCCAAAGATTTCGTGCCGATCGCACAATTCAATTCGTGAGGAATACATGGGTTTTCTTGGAATACTGCTAATGGTCGTTTTTGTGATCACCTCCGTGCTGCTCGTTCTGGTCGTATTGGTTCAGGACGAAGGCGGAGATGGTCTGGGTGGAATTTTTGGAGGCGGAGGCGGGTCCTCTCAGGTGGGAAACCGCAGTGGAAACATCCTCACCCGGATTACCAGCGTGCTGGCGGCGGTATTCCTGCTGAGCTCCTTTGGACTGGCATGGATCAACCGAACTCCCGACTCAGGAGATGTGGAAGCTGCCGCCCGGAGACTGGAAGCGGGAGATGGGCAGGCGGTAGAGTGGTGGGCCTCCGACGAGGACACCGAGGAAGAGATCGCTGAGTAATTGCCATGCGGGTGGCGGTATTGTTCTTCGGCGGCGCACGCCGCGATAAAACAGCAGAAGTAGCGCGCGGTCTTGCCGGCGGAATCGAAAAGGCCGGCCACCAGGTCGATGTCATCGACGGCGACCGAGATGTGAACAGCAAGCTCACCGTGTACGAATATATCGCCGTCGGCACATCCGCGGTTTCTACGTTCTCGGGAAAGATCGACCCCAAGATTCCCGAGTTTCTGGGTCGCGCGGGTATGGTTACCGGAAAGAAGTGTTCCGCCTTCGTGCTGACCAGTCCCTTCGGCAGCCAGAAAGCGCTCCGCCGCCTCATGGCGGCTCTGGAGCACGAAGGCATGTTCATCCGCTATTCCGACATCTTGCGTTCACGGGAGGAGGCGGAGGTACTCGCCGGCCGCCTGAAACTGCAGCATTGAGCACACACTATGAAGTCCTCGGCGTTGCGTGGGATGCAGCACCGGAGGAGATTCGGGACGCCTATCGACGACAGGTAAAAGCGGTACATCCGGACCTCAACAACGGTCACCCCGACAGTGTCGAGCGCATGAAGGCGCTGGTCACCGCCTGGGAGATTCTCCGTGACCCCCTCCAACGCGAGGAGTATGACCGCGTTCACGGCGTCCGCTCCGCGACGATCCCGGAGTTCGAT
>CAYQRW010000159.1:0-8217 GCA_964419735.1 uncultured Spirochaeta sp. | reverse complement strand
GGCGTCGGGTGATCAAGCTGTTGGTGCAGCGCGAGCTCCTGAACGATGACTTCGCCCGCAACCTCCTGTCCTGGAAGCATTCCGGGTTCAGCATAGACAATAGCGTTCGCATCCTCGACCAGTCCTCCCAGGAGAGCCTCGCCGAGTACATCGCACGCCCGCCCCGGATGCATGCGCGAGCAGTGAGCGCCAGCGAACGACCAGCGGATCTCTCTCAAGAAGATCCGCTACGAGCCCTTCAAGGGGCGCGTGCTGTTCCACACAACGTACTCGGCGTACTTCAAGCAGAACGTCCACATGTTCGAAGCTCTCGACTTCCTCGCCGAGCTCACCCAACATATTGCTGCATACTGCGGGCCATCCTCACCTCCTTGGCCGTTCACCTGTGGAACTCGGGCGTAGCACCCCGAGTTCTCATTCTAAATGTATTCAGGATAACGAATTGCTTGTGCACTGACATGTCACGCCTCTTTCAACGCGCCGTCGAACAGGCTTTTCTGACCGCTCGCGACACCCCCCTCGATATCCAGTGCTCCGGTCGTACGTAACCGTGCAAGTATGCCTCTCAGCGGCTCGGTATCGAGGTCGTTACGCCGTATCTCCCAGGGAGCACACGCTACCACCTGGCCGCTGTCCAACAATCCCGCTTTAGCAAGCTGCATCAGCGATGCGCGGCTGACCCCACAGTGTTTCGCCGCCTGCGCCAGGGTCAGTCTTTCAGGATCTTCCACGGTCTTCCGGTGTCCCTTGATGCCGAAGCGACTGCGAACGTAGCGTACCCGGACCTCCGTCCATCGGTTTCCCCGGCCCGTTCGATGTCCAAGTCGGTTCAACACCATGACGATCTGCCTGTCGCTGTATCGCTGCGCCATCTTGCGGATGATCTCTACATCCTCCTCAGCGGTCTTATGGGTGAGGACAGGCGCCTTTGGACTGGGCATCTCCAACCGGGTATGGCAGCCTCCCTTCCAGTGGATGGTGAACGTGAGCGTGCCGGCTTGCTCATCGCAATCGGCGATGACTTCTTCGATGATCGTTCGCACGATCCGCTTCTTCACCGCCGTCGGGCACTGCGGGCTTTCCCACACTGAGCCAAACTCTTCGCCCAGCTGCAGAATCGCGTTCCGCTCCGCCTCGGTCGGTCCGCCCCACTGTTCTCCCGCCGCGGCGATGCGTTCCTTCAGCTCATCGACTTCGCGTAACTTTTCGTTCCATCGCCGTTCCAGTTCGCCGGCCACCAGACGGTTGCGCGGGTCCACCTCGTCGTACTGCTCAAAGGCCTTCATGCACCGGTACTCGGCCTGCTCGAGCTGAGCCTGCAGAGCACCTCGGCGCTCTTCGTCGGCTTCCTGCATCTGGACCAGCGCCTCCAGGCTCGCCTCCACACCGAGCGGTGAGATCGCTCGAATGATCTCTTCGGTGAACCGCCGGTCGACTCGCACGCTGCCGAAACGAACCGGACACGCCTCTCCGTTCTGCATGTCCCCGGCACAGTAGTACTGCCCGCTCCAGTCTGAAGCTTTGCCCGAGTAGCGTACCATCAGCTTGCGTCCGCAGCGCCCGCATCGCAGCACGCCGACCAAGAGCGCTTTACCCTGTTTCACCGCTCCAGCCCCTTCCGATCCCGGTCGGTACAACGAGTTGCCGGCGATGATCCGCCTGTTCTCCTGGTAGCGCTTCCAGTCGATGTAGCCTTCATGATGATCCTTGATGAACACGCGGCACTGTTCGGGCTCGATCGTGCTCGCCTGTCGTTTTCTGACCCTCCCGTCAACGACGATCCGCTCCACCGGATTGCGTCCCCAACAGTATACACCGGCGTAGAACGGGTTCTTCATCAGATACTCGAGAAACGACTTCTTGGGAAGCTGCCAGCTGACCTGCATCTTCCCGCCTCGGCTCTTGTTCACCGGGAAGTGCATCCCCTCGTTTCGGAACCAGAGAAACACCTGTCGGATACTCCCGTACTCGCCGAACTTGGCGAACAGCATCTGCACCGCCTCACGCACGCGCCGGTCAGGATCCTTCACGACCGCCCCGGTGTTGTCGCGCACGTACCCAACCGGGAGCGTACGCACAAGTTCACCCCTACGGGCCTTCTCCTCCATACCCGCGAGCAACCGCATCCGGAGCGTATTGAGTTCCACCACGCTCAGCGTGCCCTTGATCCCCAACACAAGCTGGTCGTCCATGCTGCCCAGGTCATACACCCGCTCGGCGTCGCCAAGCAGTGTGCCGAACACCTGACAGACCTCCAGTAACCGACACCAGTCTTTGTCGGTCCGCGACAGTCGCGAGACCTCCCGGCTCAAGATGATGCCGATCTGCCCCACGGCCACCGAGCTCACCAGGTGATCGAACCCCTCCCGCCGCTTCGCGCCGACGCCGGCGCTCGTTCCCAGATCGGCGTCGATGACCTCCACCTCACTGAACCCCAGATCTCGGGCACGATCGCACAGGGCGTACTGCAGCGCCTGACTCTCCCTGTTGCTCCTGACCTGCTTTCCCGTCGACTGTCGCAGATACACTACCGCCCTGCGCTGCAGATGTACCTCGGTGATCTTATCGCCGTTCATCGCTTCCCCCTTTCGGTGATTCGTTCACCGCTCTGATCGCCATCGCCATTAACCTGATCAGTCGGCGACGCACGTCCACAGCAATCCGCACCGGCGGACGCCGTTCGGCCTCCGGCAGACCCAACTGCATCTGTTTCATCCGCTACCTCCACGCCCATCATATGGCTGATGGAATGCGTGGGGAGTCTATGAACGCGCATCAAGGAGATCTCGCACCGCAAGGAGCGCGGCCGGATGCACCCGGACCTCGCTCGTCAATGCGTAGTCCGCCGCGCGCTGTTCGGTCATCCAGCGTGGAATCTTCCGATGGTCCCCGCTGTCGGTACGCACGGTCACCGCATCTTCACGACGGTTGGGCTTGTAGACTACGGGGAGCTCTTGCCCCGCGTAGGGATGAAAGGGATAGTAGATCCTGATCGTGGCGACACCGGCATTGTGCCGGGTTATGGCAGCACATCCCGCCGAAACGTCTACAACTGATTCGGCGCTACGGGCTCTATGCCTCCCGTACAAAGGGGCGGTGGGTAGAAATGCCGTGGGTCGCCGAGCGGGCGCCGGACGGTTGGAAGACTTCTCACTCAACGGCATCGGGCGCGGACGACACCGGCTACGAACCGCTTACAGAAAGCGAAGAAGAGGTCGACATCGACGCACGCAAACGCGCCTGGGCCCGTCTTCTCGCAAAGGTCTACGAGGTTGACCCGTTCGTGTGTCCAAAGTGCGGCGCCGAGATGAAGGTGATCGCGATCATCGAGGATGCCGACGAGCTCAAGCGAATCCTCCGGCATCTGATGAAGGTCGGGCGGTCCCCACCGGGATTTGATCCCGGTCGCCTCAACTGACATGTTCCGCCGTTACGCCCTTCGGGAGACGTGTGTCTGTTTCCCGGCACAAACACATCCAAAACAGCCCAGATTCGTCCTATCGGTGCGTCTGTTCACCCAAATAGCGGCGGTCGGCGCCGTTATGAGCCCGCGAACCGCGGTCGGTGCTGCGCCTTCGCGAAATCTTGTCCTCGATTGCCGTTTCGCGGTTACGCTCGCGGATAGCTTTTCCACTATGTTTTCCTGTCAAGCAGCATCTCGCTCTTTTTCGCGTCCCTCCAGCGTTTTCTGATACTCGACGAGTTTTCGTCGATACAGTTCCTCCTTTAACCAGTGGAACTGCTCGCCCTGAAGTAGCATCCGGCGCATGATGCCGCATAGACGCCGGATCATCGCGATCCGCGCCCGACCACTGCCACGTCGGGCTTTGAGTTCCTCGTAGGCACGTTCCCAGCCGGGTGTTCCTTTGATCGTCTGGTAGATCGACTGCGTGAAGATCGTACGGCTCAGCTTGCGCGATTCCCTTGTAATATGACCGGGACGGCTCTTGCCGCCCGAATCGTGGCACCGCGGTACCAAACCAAGATACGCGTTCATGCGTCGCTGGCTCGGGAACCGGTGAACATCTCCCACGTCAGCGAGAAAGGCGGAGGCGGTCAGCGCGGTGATGCCGGGGATGGTAATCAGAAGACGAATCTGCTCATCCAGCGGAGCACTCGCTTCCACGATCCTCCGGCCGAGGCGCTCTTTCGATTCAGTGATAGTGCATAACAGATCGACCTGGATCTGGAGCGCTTCAACGATTACCTCCGAGAGGTGGTGATCGGTGAGGATCTCGGCGACCGATTCTTTGCCTTTGAACAGTCGCGATCGATCGGTTGAACTCAAAGTCACACCATCCTCGGTGAGCATCGCCTGGATGGTGTTCTTCAGCATGCGAATCTGGCGATTAAGGAGGTTGTAGCTTGCGAATAGCCGGCGGAGCGTGCGGATCGTTGCGCTCGGCTTGTATACCGTCGGGATGCCGAACTCACCGGTGACCAGAAAGACCCACAGCGCCTTGGCCATGTTGCGTGCGTCCTGGCGATCGGTCTTGTTCCAGGAATCGGTGATGATGCGAAAGCGCATCGGATCCAGGATATAGCACGTAGCCCCGGTAGCCTCGACACGGTCGGCCCAATAGAAACTCCCGCAGGACGCCTCCATGACAACCGCGTCTTCCGGACCTAACTCAGCGAGATACGCCTCCATCTGACACGAGCGAAAAAACCGCGTCTCGCGCCCGTCGCGATCAAGGACCGAAACGGTCGAGTACTTCTTGTGCCGATCGATACCATGAAACCGTGTAACCATCGTCTCCTCCTCGTTCTCCTGAAAGCAAGAGAGCAGAGTACCGATGTCGGTTATGCGTTCCATTCCACTATTCAGCATCGTCCGCCGGGCGTGCTATACTGTTGGTACGGATGCGGTCGGTGGCCTGCCAAACCTATGAACGTGGTCGCAACCCGCCGTAACGGAGCGCCACAGAAAACTTACAGGCCATCGGCCGTCCTGATCTCTGCGCTTCCGGATTGCTTGTGATCAGGAGCAGTCTAACACCACCGACCGCAAAATGCGCCTAACCGACGCTTTACACGAAAACATAACAACCTATCATTCGGCGTCTCCCTAAAGCGTAGTGCTACCGTTCAGGTCATAGGCTCGCACGATTGCCGCCCAAATGTCGTCGGCGAGGTTCGAGTAATCGGCTTCCGGATGAAGCTCAACCATGTGCGTAATGCGATCGCTTCCGCCGAGCACTTTCGCGGTTGCAAACGGCGGTTCCACAGGCGCGTCACCAAGTGCGAGGCCGAGGCGGATTGCTCCACGATGTGGCGCAAGAACCGCAAACTGACGTTTACGACGGAACGGGATGTAGGTTCGGCAGGCGATACTCTCCACATCGCCTCCCAGGCTCATGATCTGCTTCTCAAGCGCGCGATAGGCGATTGCCAGTCTTTCGGTGGGTTTACCGAACAGATTCTCTTCGATGCCGACCCGGTCATTATACACGCTTGTGCCCTGCGATTCCTCGAATATCGTAACCGCCTGAAAGTGCCCGACACCGTGTTCGGTTTTAAGCCATGAAACAACCTTCTTTTTGTCTCCCTTGATGTCCTGCGGAATTACGAGCAGCCATTCCTCGAGCGAACGGCCCGTCTTTTCCTTCATGTTTCGGATTATGGCTTCGCCCATCTCTCGTGCCGAAAGTGCCATTACGTATTCTCCTTTTTGCGTCTGCGCCATTCTTCAAAGAGTTCTTCGGTCGCGCGTTCGACAGGATAGAAGCGCCGATAGATCGAATCTTTTTCGCTGCGTATAAGTCCGGCCTTTTCGACCAGATTGATGTGGTTCATCACAGCGAAGCGTGAGATCCGAAACTCGGAACTGATTTCCTGCAGGGAAATTCCGGGCTGGTCGTGTACCATTGTGATGATGGTACGTCGGTTATGATCGGCAAGCGCCTTGAATCGCGCGTCTACCTGTTCCTCGCTCAGGCTGGCCACTTCGTTCACCCGATAAGCCACACGAGCAGGCCCAGAAGGAGATGAGCGACCAGCGCATAGCCTTCATCGATGAAATACAGCGGCCAGGGACGATCCTCGAAGTACTTGATCCTCAGATTCGCGAGGCCGCTGGTTACAAGCCAGAGGCCGAGTGCAACTGCGAGAGCGGCAGGAGCTCCAGAGACTGGAAGATTAATGGTCAGAAATCCTAGAATGTAGGTAATCGCGAGAGAGTACAGCGTCGCCGAAATATAACCGGGTAATGCTGGTACGCCGCTTTCCGCAACATCACCATCGCGAAGTCCGAGAGAAGACATCCACGGTTTGGCGAACAGAAGTGGCGAGTACCAGAGTGCGCCGAGAATCATGGTGACCAGCGTTCCGGTTATGAGATAGATCCAGTTAACGTAATAGACCATATGTTACCTTCTTTACACGTGAGTTTCTATTAACATAACGTGACAGAGTATCCCTCGTCAAGAAAAATGTAGATCCAGCAATGATCGCCGCGAAACCATGACGGAGAGAGAGTCGGTTGAAAAAGAGCTCAGTTCTGGTCAAGTAGCAAACTAACCGACGGCATTGAAGACATCGGGATTACGTCTGAGAGCGCGGATCTGGGTTTACTTAAATCGGGAAAGTCGTTTCGGAATTGCGTGAGAACGCGAGGAGTTGATACGATGACCCACTCTTTCGAGTGACGTATCGGGTTCGATCAGGGGAAGTTGGTAGTCTAATGCATTCTGTACTCAGATTGATTGTCAGGCATCTCATCGTATTCGTGGCGCTCCTGGTACTGGTGACGGCCATTGTCTTCGGCATGAGTCTGTTCGTCGAAATGCACCCGGACGCGTACCGCGACGGACTGCTGAGCATAGTCTACGTGTACCCCTTCGTACTCGTCGCAGGTGGAATCTACGTCCTCGTCAGACGTGTATCTCGTAAGGACCGCCCCGGGGCGGCCGAAAGCGTTATGCGCTGTTACCGGGAGTGCGGGCTGTTTACGGGCATCGCAGTCGTTTTTACGCTCATTACCGTCATGAACAGTATCATGATGCTCACGGGTGTCGACGCACCGAAGCAGGGGCTGTTCACCTACCAGCACATGCTCATCAGGATGGTGATCGTCACCGGTGCGATCATGGTTGCGATGGGCAGGGAAACGTTGAAAGCCGTCCGGAAACTCTTTACCTTCTTCGGGAGTGATGCTCTGACCCGACAGTCCATGCTTTCGGAGTTTGTTGCCCGTATTACAGAGGCCGCAACGCAGCGACCGTTCCAGGCGAGCGCGAACAGCTTCACCGCACTGACCTTCCTGATCTGTGTCGCAGCTATCGTTGTTTCGTTCTGGAGCGAGGTGGCCGGAGGTTCCGCATTCTATACGGCACTACTGATTCTCTATGGAGCGTTGCTCGTTGTGTTTACTGCGATTATGATTGCGATGGCCACCTCTGCGTGTGAAGCTTCCCGGTCGATTCCCTGGAGGGCCCGCCGTGACACACCCAATCACCGAGATTTGGCGACAAGCGGAAAGCGCTCGGAATGTTGAATCCTCTCTACGTCCAGATCGACATCGATATCCGGCCAGTAGAAGTGCGCAGGCGAGATTTCCTGTACGTTGAACACTTGTGACGCGGTGGCATCTCGAAACCACGGGAACTGATCGTGGTCGAGGAAGAACCGGTGTTCAACCCTCGCGGAAAACTGTCGGGCTCACCCGAGAAACATACTACACACCGACTGATCCCACACAGTCGCGAAATCCGTTACGGCCGAGTTCACAGCGATAATCGATACGGCGTCCGAGGGTGCGAGAATCACCTTCGCCTCAAAATGTAACCTATACTTCCCATCTATCGAGAATTATAGTAACGTAAAGGTGACATATCGTCTCGCTGTTCGAATGGAGGATTGTGTGGAAGAATTCTTTGAGATTGCGGTGAGGACGATTGCGCTTGGTGCGGGACCGGTTCTTGGCGTTGTACTTGCTATGGTCATCAGAACGCGCGTGCAACGAAGGAAAGAGCGGGGCCAACAATGAGCGACTACACGATCGTGCCGATCGAGTCCTCAGAGGAAAGAAGGAGCGTCAAAGCGCTTGCACGGAGAGTCTTCGGAGTCGGCGCGGCGCTCCTTCTGCCCAGAAAACGACCATGGGGTTTATATGCCCATCACGACGGTACCGCCGTTGGAGGTGCCTATCTCGACCACGTCAGTCGCGAAGAACGGATACACCCAACCGAGCGTGTTGAGATCACTCTTCGGCTACTC
>CAYQRW010000158.1:4072-8322 GCA_964419735.1 uncultured Spirochaeta sp. | reverse complement strand
TTTGGGGAAACTCCTTCTGGCGGGGAACAGAAGCCCGAAGCTCCGTCGTACGCAGGAATCATTCACGATTGACGAGCACACGCGGCGTGAAAAGTTACGTTTGTTTTTTCGATGACCGTTCGGAATCTGGCCTTTGTGCTGCACATCATGCAAAAATATCGGAGTTTGAGGTGACGTATGCGTAAAGACGAATTGTGGGAAGTTGTCGCAAACGGAGAAAACTCGGGTATTGAATTCAAGCGCGATGGTCTCCGTCCAGAGCAGCTGGCAAACGAGATAGTCGCGTTTGCCAATGTCCAGGGCGGTCGGATTCTTCTGGGTGTAGAGGATAACGGTGCAATCACCGGATTGCAGCGACCACAAATCCAGGAGTGGGTGTTGAACGTCTTCAGGGACAAGGTGCATCCCACGCTCATTCCTTTCTACGAAGAAATTGCATTGGATGACGGTAAGCGGGTCGGGGTAGTTTCCATCTCCTCAGGAGTGTCCAAACCGTACGTAGTACGCCACAATAATCGGGAGGATATCTATGTCCGCATGGGCGACCGCTCCGAATTGGCGAGTCGGGAGCAGCAACTTCGGCTCTTTGAGAGCAGTGGCATGCTTCATGTGGAAGCATTGCCGGTGGCCGGCACCTCACTTGCAACGATTGATCTGGATAGAGTTGACTACTATCTCAGGTCGATTATCAAGGATCCCGAGGTTCCGTCGTCGGAATCTGAGTGGATTGAACGCCTGCTTGGCATTGGATTGATGGCGGAAGATGGTATGGGGCACTCGGTCTGCTCCGTCGCGGGGCTATTATGCTTTGGGACGAACCCTCGTCGGTATCTTCCCCAAGCCGGTTTGCGTGTGATGTCGTTTGCCGGGAATGACAAGGAGTATCAAGCGCAGCTTGACGTCGTGCTGGATGGGCCGTTGGTTGGGCGATGGCGTGAGGCCGATTCGGGGAAAATGCAGTTGGTTGACGACGGTCTGATCGAAAAGTTCTCGTCCGCTATTGAGCCGTTTGTTACGCAGGAATCACCCACGATTGACGAGCACATGCGGCGTGAAAAGATACGTTTGTATCCGTGGGAGGCGATTCGGGAAACCGTTATCAACGCGCTGGCCCACAGGGACTGGACACGTTCGGTTGATATCGAGGTCACGAATTACGCGGATCGGTTGGAAGTAATCAGTCCCGGGAAGCTACAGAATTCGATGACCGTTCGGAAGATGGTAGCCGGCCAACGTTCGCCGCGGAACACGCTCATCATGGAGATCCTTCGTGATTACGGGTACGTGGATTCCCGCGGCATGGGGGTGCGGACCAAGATCATTCCGCTGATGAAACGATTTAACCAGGCGGATCCAATTTTCGAAGCAACCGATGACTATCTGAAGACGGTACTGCCGAGAAGGCGCGCGGACGCCCCGGGCTGAATCCCACCGGGTACATGCGCCGCGCGCCCGCGACCCGGGCCGATCCGGGTTACCCTTTCCACTTTCCCGATACGACGCGATAGAGAACCGCATGGTTCTTCTCGTACGCTCCGCCTCACCACTCCCAGAGCGGATTCCACGAGACACCGAAGGTGATGCCGTGGTCGTGCACTGAGTCCCAGGCGCGCCAGTCACTGCCGCCGGGGGTCCAGCGGCCGCGCCATTCGATGAAGCCGTAGACGAAGAGAAAGCGCAACCCGTAGCTGAGCGCCCAGGGCGTGTCGTCCTGCGCTTCCCACCGGGTCGAACCCGAGGGGTCCCGGTAACCAAGCCAGATCCGTGTTTTCTCCACCCCCAGGAGTCCCGTGAACATCTGATCCGCCAGGGGAAAGACGAGGCGCGCCCCCGCCTCAGCGATGTGGTAGCGCGACTGAAACTCATCCCGGTCGGTCACGGCGTTGCGCGGCGCGAAGGCCTCTGAGTATCGCTCATCAAGCCAGAACGTCCGGTACTCGTCATTCTCGAGGTACGTCCAGGCCGCGCCGACCTCCCAGCCCATCTGGAGGTTGTCCCGCATCCAGCCCAAGGTCAGCTCCGGCCGGCCCGGCGTGTAGGAAGACTCACCGATGAGGGACCGGTTCCAGCCGAGATTGACGTACGGGCCCGCCTGTGCAACCGCACCACCTGCCACGAGGAGCGCGAGCACAGCCGCAAGCGCTGCGGTCTTGGTCCGCCTCATGGCTCTACCTCCAGCGATCCGGTCACGGTGAGTTCGAAATCCCCGAGAAAAGCGGCCGAGAAAACGGCAGCTTGCTGCTCTGGGGCGTAGACGTTCTGCAGATTGGTGCTCCCTTCCTGGAGCTCCTCATTGCGATCGTAGAACGCGAGGACCGCCGCCGCCGCGCCGCCCTCATAGACGCCGTAACCGCGGAGCCGGGTGACGCCGCCGCCGAGGGCGGGATCATTTGACTCGAAGAGGCGATCCCACCCGAAACTGAGGTTGACCGAGAGCCAGTCAGCCTCCGAGTCCGGTTGATGGTAGGTGTAGCGGTACATCACTCCGTGGCGACCCGAAGCGATCAGCCCGTTTCCCGGTGTATAATCTCCGGCTGCGATACGGATTTCGAACGCATCGACGTCCTGGAGGGGAATCAGACTCAGGGCATACTGAATCGTCTCCACGGGAAGCGCTTTGGTCCCCGGGTTGGTGTCGTCGCCCCAGGGGGCGACGTGGATCTGCTCCGGCTGCTCGTCAAAGAGGTCGACGGCACCGGAGGCGACCTGCGGGAGCTCCATCACCACGCATCCCATCGTCAGGAAGACGCCTCCGAGGAGGATGGCGCCGATTGCAGCCCGTTTCAAAACCGCACCTCCAGTGTGAACAGGGGCCGATCGAGAACCTCGAGAGCACCGACGGCGCCGCCGAGGTAGTTGTAGCGCACGTCCAGGACGAGCCATTCGATCCCCGCCGCAACCGGGGCGTAGCCAAATCGCACCCCCGGAAGACCGCCCACCTCCGGATGATCCTGGAACGAGCTTCCCAGCACAAAGCCGAAGTAGCCCAGCTCGAGGGATGTGGACTGGAAGGCGAGCGGGCCGTGCAGCCACGCGAGGGAGGGGCTGATGCCCAACGGCCGTCCCCGTACCTCACGCTCGACGGTGAGTTCGATTGACGGGTTGTACACTTCAGCGTCCCCCGCTGCCTGCGCGAGAGCGTCAAAATACTGCATCCGTGGCACGAGGCGCCGGACACCCCATCCCTCCGGCGTAAGCATCGCGAGGTTGCGGGCGAGGCTGATGAAGGCGAGAGATCCTTCCGGCGTGAGGAGCGCGTCGGCCTCGATGCCGAAGAGCTGCGCGGCGAGGAACAACTCCTGTCGCTGGTCGCCGTCGACGCCGTCCGGGATGCCGTCGGCGGACAGATAGTCGCTCGGATAGCGGTCGAGGTGGTACCGGGAGATAAACCGCCCGTCCGCGTCGATCGGATCGCGGTAGCGAAAGATAATTCCCGCTTGGACACCAAGTCCGATCGCCGGCACCGAAAGGGATACACCGGGGAGAATCTGAAACGCCCGGGCGGCAAACCCCGTCATGCCACCGCCGTCTACCAGCCCCAGCGGGACGATCCAGCTCAGGTAGTACCGCCCGCGATACCCGGTGTTCCACTCGCCACCGGTAAGGTTGTCTCCGGGGGTCGTCTTGCTTGGGGTGAGGAGGTCGAAAAAGGTGTTGAGATGGGACGCGACGAAGTAGTCGGCGAGAAGAAACACCCCGAGAGGGTGCCGCGCGGAGGTCCGCAAACCGAGACGGTACGCAATCAGAGCTCCGTCAACGGCCCCGGTTGAGGTGGGGCCGAGCAGCGGCAGTCCGTTGGCATCCGTGTCTCTCACGATGAAGCGCCCCTGCGCCCACTGTGACGAGAGCTCGAAGGTGTGTCCGGACTGGAGAAAGGGCGTCGCGTACCCGGCGAGATCGGCGGCGGCGGCGCCCGACACGAAATCGGTGCCGTAGATAGCCCCGGCCCCCAGCGTCATCGCCTGAGCTGGAAGAGATACAGGTGCAATCACCCCTGCCCCGATCGCCACACCAAAAAGAAAAGTGCGCACCAATCGCATACACATGGTCAACTTTTTCACATCGAAGTAAAGATTATGACCGCCTCAATGACCTGTCAATAGCTGAGTTATTAAATTATGAATTCCCCTCTGCCGAGGCGGAGGCGGAGGCGCAGGAGGCGTTCTTGCTCGCGGAGACATGATCCGGATGGCGTGGTGAGCCTCGTTGACGCTAATCAATACGGATTACAGTGCGTCCGCGACCTCCGC
>CAYQRW010000158.1:0-3972 GCA_964419735.1 uncultured Spirochaeta sp. | reverse complement strand
GTTCTCTGGCGATGACGTGTACATCCAGAAAGTTGGAGACTCAGTGGTGCTCTTTCCCAAAGAGAAGCTGTGGGAGACGTTTCTTCACGGTTTGAACGGCTTCAGCGATGACTTTATGGCTGAAGGTCGAGTTCAGGGGGAGCTGCAAGAACGGGAAGGGTTGTGAATGTATCTGCTCGATACAAACATCTGCGTCTTTCTGAAGAATAGGAAACCTCCTCAGGTGCTTGAGAAGCTCAAAGCCGTTCTCGATCAGCCCGTGTTTGTCTCCAGCATTACCGTGGCTGAGCTTCAGTTTGGCGTATACAACAGTCAGCTTCCGGAACGCAATCGCGTCGCCCTGCTGGAATTCCTTGCGCCATTCCAACTCCTGAATTTCGACGATCAGGATGCCGAGCAATTTGGAAAGATCAAGAAAACCTTGAAGGACAGAGGCCTGCTCATTGATCCATTGGATCTGCTTATCGCCTCACAAGCGCTCACAAAGGAGCTGACCTTGGTCACCAATAACACGTCAGAGTTCGAACGGGTAGAGGGACTACGGCTGGAAGATTGGAAGTGAAAGACACCGCCGGTGACTTTGACCTGCAGCACACCGCCGGCGATGAGTAACCCGGCTGCTGCTCGCGGCGTACCTGGTCATCCAGATACGCCGCGCCGCGTAACTCCTTATGGGACGCAACTGCGGTGCGCTCTATAAAAGTGCAAACAAAAAGATTATACCAGGCAACACAAATTGTTTGCACAATTCTACGGGGCGTGAATTGCAGCCGGTACCGACGACGGACGCGGTCCTTTACTTGTACCTGTCTGAGGTTAGTGAGACTTCCGGAAAGCTTGTCTGCTGTTACGGAAGATATCTTTGATGGTGTAGCATCGCAAGCAGCGCGGAGATGTTGTCCGCCATCAATTTGGGCGGTTGAGCGGAGATCGTGCGAATCAATACAGCATCCGCATTAATCAGCAGTATCGGATTTGCTTTCTATGGGAGGATGGATATGCCTACGAAATCGAAATCACAGACTACCACTGACATTGGTCGCCGATTGCCTCGAAATCGTCCGCCGACACATCCCGGGGAGATGTTGCTGGAGGAATTTGTGAAGCCGTTGGGACTTACGCAAACTGAACTCGCCCATTCCCTTGGCGTTTCTTATCCCCGCCTCAATGAAATGGTTAAGGGTCGACGTGCGGTAACTCCAGATTCAGCCTTGCGGCTTGCCCGCGTTCTGGGCATGTCCGCGGGTTTTTGGTTGGGGTTGCAACAGGATTGGGATCTTTGGCATGCGATGCACAGTCCCGCAGCGGAAGAGATTAACCGGCTGAAACCAATCATCATCGACCCAGCACCCTCGCAGGAAACCTCGTCCTGACTCGCAATAGCCGTTTCCTCGGTCCGACATGTATCTTGGGGCAATGAGTGATGCCACCCCGGATGCCCCCGACCAGCAGCCGCGCCACGACGACCGCCACGACGACCACCTCCGCCACCACGACGCAGCGCTGGGCGCCTACATCGCGGATGCCCTGGCGATGCCGGCGCACTGGTTTTACGATACCCGTGAGCTGTCCCGAACGTTTGGGCGGATCGATCGCTATCTGGCGCCGCCGACCCACCATCCGGGGAGTATCCTGTGGCGGAGCTCCTATGCGCCGCGGGAACCGGAGTTCGACATCCTGGGAGAGCAGCGACGGTTTTGGGGCCGGCGCGGCGTCCACTACCACCAGTTCCTGAAGGCCGGGGAGAACACACTGAACCTGAAGCTCCTGCGGCTGGTGCTGGCTCAGGTGACGGAGACCGGGGAGTACCACCGCGATCGCTATCTCGCTGCCTACCAGCAGTTCATGCTCAATCCTGCGGCCCACCGCGACACCTACGTAGAAGAGTGCCACCGGGGGTTCTTCGAGAACCTCAAGGCCGGCCGTAAACCGGAGAAGGCGGCGGTCCGAGAGAAGCACATCGGCGGCATGGTGGCGGTGGTTCCGCTGTATGCGGCGTTACGCCACCACGGTTGCCCCGACGAGGAGGCCCGCGAGTCGGTCCACTCTCATGTGGAGGTGACCCACGCCGGTGGGCAGGTTGCCGAGGCGGTGGACACGTTGCTCACGGTGGCCGCCGAGCTGTGGAAGGGTATCCCTCTAAACGACTCGCTCACCGCCCATCTCGCCCGGCAGGATCTGCCGTATCTGCGGGGACCGATCCTCAGGCAGGCTGAGCTGCCGCCGGAGCAGGTGCTGGGGAGAGTTTACAGCACCGCTTGCTACCTGGAGGATTCGCTGCCGGCAACGTTCTATCTCGCGCTACGCTACGCGGACGACCCCGCGGAGGCGCTTATCGCCAACACGATGGCCGGCGGAGACAACTGTCACCGGGGAGCGGTGCTGGGGGCGTTGTTAGGCATGGACGGCGGCGCCGCGCGCTTCCCGGAGCACTGGCGCAGCGGCCTGAGTGAACCCGTGGGGTAACCGCGGGTTGATGCGCCCGCCCAGGACTCCCTGACCGCACCGGCCGGGCGCACCGGCGCCCCACCTTATATAGCGTAGTTTACCGATTTTCTTATAAATTTGGCGCTACATGTTGACTTCGCGTCGGGTGCGTTGGCATTGTTACGACCTGAGAGGAGGCACAATGGCTGACGCACTGACGATAGATAGGTTTACGCAGACAGACGCACCCCACACCCACGGCATTTTTGCTCCGCGCCGGGCGCTGAAGCCCTATGAGTACCCGGAGCTCTTAGAGTTCAAGAACGCGATTCGCCGCTCGTACTGGGTGCACGACGAGTTTGAGACGGAGTTTCAGGCTGACATTCAAGACTTCTACACCTCCTTGAGCGAGGTGGAGCGCACCGTTGCGAAGCACGCCATGCTGGCGATCGCCCAAATAGAGATCAACGTGAAGGAGTTCTGGGGGGATGTCTTTAAGCACATGCCCAAGCCGGAGATCGGGGCGGTGGGCTACACCTTTGCCGAAAGCGAGGTTCGCCATTTTGACGCCTACTCCCACCTGATCGAGATCCTCGGCCTCAACGAGGAGTTTCAGGCGATGAGCGAGGTGGGGGCCGTGGCTGAGCGCATCGACTACCTCACCCAATACACCCGCGGCAACAAGTCCGCCGGGGATAGCCAGGACTACGCGATGTCGGTCCTTCTGTTTTCGATCTTCGTTGAGCACGTGTCCCTCTTTTCGCAGTTTCTGATTCTCATGTCGTTTAACCGGGAGCGGGGGGTGCTCAAGGGCATTTCCAATGCGGTTGAGGCCACCAGCAAGGAAGAGCAGATCCACGGGGAGTTCGGAGTTCGGTTAATTGAGCTGATCCGGGCCGAATACCCACAATGGTTTGATGACCGCTTTGAAGACCAGGTCCAAACTGCCTGCCGTACGGCGTGGCAGGCGGAGAAGAAGATCCTGGACTGGATCTTTGTCGATGGGGAGCCGGAGTTTCTCCAGCGGGAGACGGTGGATGCGTTCCTGCAGGAACGGTTTAACAAGGCGCTCCGGAGCGTCGGCGTTGCCCCGCTGTTCACGCCCAACGCCGATCTACTCAACAACTCCATGTGGTTTGACGAGGAGGTGCTTTCCAGCGCCCATGTGGATTTCTTCAACAAGCGTCCCACCTCCTACTCCAAGCACAATAAAACCTTTTCAAGCGAGGACCTGTTTTGATTGCTCTGAAACCGTTCACTACTCCTGTGTCTGATGCTGTAGCTGATACTGTAGCTGATACTGTAGCTGATACTCTAGCTGATACTCTAGCTGATTCCGCGGCCGGCACCGCCGTCGATACCGCCACGCATACCACCAGGCATACCACCGATACATCGGCCCCCTTCGCCTGGCTCACGGAACACAGCCGGAGCTTCCTCAAGCGCGGCTACCTGCTGGAGGGCGTCGAGCCGGAGGATCGGATCGGGGAAATCGCCGGCAACGCGGCGCGGATCCTGGGGGATCCCTCCTTTAAGGAGAAGTTT
>CAYQRW010000157.1:0-8364 GCA_964419735.1 uncultured Spirochaeta sp. | reverse complement strand
GCATCGGCAACAGAGCTATCCGGCAGTGCCACCACCACCGTATCCGGCTCATAGTACGGTATCGAAAAATCGACAAACTCCTCACGCTGCTCCGTGATAGAGTACTGCTGCACGTTGAAGTCGTAGTCCTTCTCTCCGGGGGTAATTCCCTGATCAAATGTGGTTCTAACCCACACGACATCCTCCGCGTCGAATCCCATCTCTTCCGCCAACGCGTAGACGATGCCGTTCTCGAAGCCTTCTCCACTGGCGGGATCATCGTTGAGCATCCACGGCGGGTATACGGGATCACCGGTAGCCACCGTGAGCTTTCCCGGTTCATGGAGCCGCGGGTCCTCCGTCGTCCGTTCCAGTTCTGCCGCATCCGCCCCGTCGTCACTGGGAGCGGCCTCAGATTGGCCCCCGGCGAACACCGGCGCCGCCACTGCGATCGCGAAGATGCTCACGACCAGTAAGATATTTCGAACCATTAGATCCTCCTTGTTAGATCTCCGTCAGGTTATTGTGAGAGTAGGTAATCAGATCTCTCAGGTCAAGTTACGCAAGTACGCGGGCGATGATCTCTCCCCGCCGCATATGACGGATCGCCTCCACCGCCGCCCGCGCGGCGGAGGTTGTGGTGGTATAGGGGATGCGGTGACGCAGCGCCTCAACGCGCAGATACCCATCGTCACTCCGCGTGAACCGCCCCAGGGGCGTGTTGATCATCATATCAATTCGGCCGGAATGAATGTGGTCCACGATGTTGGGGTGTCCCTCATGCACCTTCAACAACACCTCCGCCAGGATACCGTGCTCAAACAGATACGCCGCGGTTCCGCGAGTGGCGGCCACGGAGAACCCCATTTCCACCAAATCCCGAACCACCGGTAGGATCGTCGCCTTATCGTAGTCATTGACCGCCACAAACACCCGCCCCTCATGGGGGAGATGGGTGCCGGTGGCGGTGGAGGCTTTCGCGAAGGCCTCGCCGAAATCGGCGCCGATACCGATCGCCTCACCGGTGGAGCGCATTTCCGGCCCCAGCAGCGGATCATGGCCGGTAAAGCGGTCAAAGCTGAACATCGCCTCTTTCACCGCCCATCCGGTGATACAGGAGCCCACGCCGATCCCGTCACCGTCCGGCGCCACCAGCCCCTGGTCCCGCAACGTGCGGCCGCTCCAGATCGCCACCACCGCCGCCACCAAATCCACGCCGGACGCCTTGGAGAGAAACGGAACGGTTCGACTGGCGCGGGGATTCACCTCCAGCACGTACAGGCGCCCCCCTTGCACGGCAAACTGAATGTTCAAAAAGCCCGAGACCCCGATGTCCCGGGCGATCGCCGCCGTGGCAGCCACCATCTCCGTCTCCAGGGTGCGGTCGCTCTTAAACGGGGGAAACACGCAGGCGGAGTCCCCGGAATGGATGCCGGCCGCCTCGATGTGCTGCATGATTCCACCAACATACACGTTGGTGCCATCGGACACCGCATCTACGTCGTATTCGAAGGCGTCCTCCAGAAACTGATCCACCAGAATCGGCCGCTCCGGGCTGAGCACCGGCGCCTCCGCCAGAAATCGATCCAGTTCCTCTCTGGTGTAGGCGATCGCCATGCTCCGCCCGCCCAGCACGAAGGAGGGCCGCACCAGCACGGGAAATCCGATTTCCTCGGCGGCGGAGCGCACCGCTTCCACGGTTCCCGCCATGCGATTCTCCGGCTGCTGCAGGCCAAGCCGACCGATGAGACGGGAGAACTTTTCCCGATCCTCAGCGTCCTGAATGCTGCTCACGGAAGTACCCACGATCGTGGCTCCAGCGGCTGCCAACTCCTCAGCCATGTTCAGCGGCGTCTGCCCTCCGAGTTGGACCACCACCTGCGATACCTGTTCTTTGCGCATCACCGCCGTCACGTCCTCCGCGGTGAGCGGCTCGATGTACAGGCGGTCGGAGACGTTAAAATCGGTGGAGACGGTTTCCGGGTTTGAATTGACCATCACCGTCTTCCGCCCCAACCGGCGATACGCCATGGAGGACAGCGTGCAGCAGGTATCAAACTCCAGTCCCTGGCCGATACGGTTGGGCCCGGACCCGATAATCAGAACGCCCGAATCACCCACGGGAGCTCCCTCATCCGCTTCTCCCCAGGAGGAGTAGAAGTAGGGAGTTTCCGCCTCGAACTCTCCGGCACAGGTATCAACAAAGTGGTAGGAGGCGACAATTCCGGCGGCATCCCGGGCGGCGGTCACCAGCGGTTGCTCCGTTCCAAGGAGTCCGGCGATCCGCCGGTCGGTGAGGCCCGCCTGTTTCGCCCGCAACAATACGCTCGCCTCCAGCGGTGCCGGGGCGCCGGCGGCAATCTCCGCCTCCAGCAGCGCCAGGCGGGCAAAGTTGTGCAGAAACCACCGGTCATAGCCGGAGGCGGCGGTGATCGACTCGATTTCAGCGGTTGCCGCAGTTCCGGGCGCCGAGGTTGTCCGGTGCCCGCCGGCAGTATCCTTTTCGACTGCCCGGCGCAGCAGGGTATAGATCGCAAAGATCCGACGCGGATGCAGGCCGGCCACCATGCGGCGCAGCACAGCCTCATCCGCGGCGGTCCGCGGCGCGGCTCCAGACGGCGGCGGCTCCCCAGCCGCGTCATCCGCCGCCGGCGGCGACCCCGGCAGTTCCTGAAGCCCATCAAACCCGTACTCCGCCGCCCGAATCGCCTTGTTCAGCGCCTCAAGAAAGGTCCGTCCCAGCGCCAGACTCTCCCCAACGCTCTTCATCTGCGTGCCGAGACTGATATACCCCGCGGGAAACTTCTCAAGCTCAAAGCGCGGTACCTTTACCGCAACGTAGTCCAGGGCGGGCTCAAAGCTGGAGACCGTCTTCCCGGTGATATCGTTGATCACCTCATCCAAGGTATAGCCCACCGCCAACCGCGCCGAGGCGCGGGCGATGGGAAACCCCGTGGCCTTACTGGCCAGGGCGGAGCTGCGGGACACGCGGGGGTTCATTTCGATGACGATCATCCGTCCGTCGGCGGGGTTGTAGGCAAACTGCACGTTGGAGCCACCGCAGTCCACCCCCACGCCGCGGAGAATCTCGATCGAGGCGGTGCGCATGCGCTGGTACTCACGGTCGGAAAGCGTCTGGACCGGCGCCACGGTGATGCTGTCACCGGTATGGACCCCCATGGGGTCGATATTCTCGATGGAACATACCACCACCGCGTTATCCGCGGCGTCGCGCATCACCTCCAGCTCAAACTCTTGCCATCCGATGAGACTTTCCTCGATGAGGGCCGTGTGCACCGGACTCTCGCTGAGGGCGTGTTCAATCGCCTCCCGGGCATCGTCCTCGGTATAGGCGATACTGCCACCCTTGCCACCCAGGGTATAGCTGGGACGGATAATCAGTGGCAAACCAAACTCGGCCTTCACCGACAGCGCCTCGGCCACGCTGGTGACCAGGGCCGACCGCGGGCTTTCCAGACCCAGCTCTTCCACCAGCACCTTGAACGCGCCGCGATCCTCCGCGAGTTTAATGGAATCGATCGATGCACCGATCACCTCCACCCCATGACGGGCGAAGACTCCCGCCGCTTCCAGATCCATCGCCAGATTCAGGGCCGTCTGACCACCCATGGTGGCCAGAACTGCATCCGGCTGCTCGCGGCGGATAATATCTTCGATATAGGGCACCTCCAAGGGATCGAGATAGATCGCGTCGGCGGTACCGGGGGTGGTCATTACGGTGGCGGGGTTGGGATTCACCAGAATTACCCGGTATCCCTCCTCCTTCAGGGCCTTTACCGCCTGGTTTCCGGAGTAATCGAATTCGCAGGCTTGACCGATCACGATCGGCCCGCTGCCGATGAGCAGAATTGAACTAATATCGGTTCGTTTGGGCATCGCTACCGTTCTCCCTGTTTCTCGTAGCCGGGAACCGCCTCCAGAAACACCTCAAAGATCCAGCGACTGTCCGCCGGGCCCGGACAGCTCTCCGGATGGAACTGGGTGGAACGGATCCCCCGGGCGTCGTCCCACAGGCCCTCTACGCTGCCGTCATTGGCGTTACGAAACCACACCTCCATCCCCGACGGGAGGGACTCCTCCTGCACCGTGAACCCGTGGTTTTGGCTGGTGACGAAGACGCGCCGCGTGCGCTCATCGCGGACCGGGTGATTCACCCCGTGGTGGCCGAATTTCATCTTGCTCGTACGGCCTCCCACCGCCTCCGCGATGATCTGGTGCCCCAGGCAGATGCCCAGCACCGGAAGCTCACCCAGGAGTTCCCGCGTCTGGGCTACCTGGTGCTCCAGGACCGCGGGGTCACCAGGGCCGTTGGACAACAGCAGCGCCTCGGCGCCGGTGGCGCGAATCTCCGCGGCGGTGGCGCTGGACGGCACGATCGACAGCCGACAGCCCAGCGTCTGGAGCTCCCGGATGATGTTGGCTTTGGCCCCGCAGTCGTAGAGCACCACGTGCGGTCCGGTGGCTTTCTCCGCACCGGCGACGGCCCCGCTGCCGTCCTCCGCATCGAGGCGAGCCATCGTTCCCACCTGACCCAGCAGACCGCGGCCCTCCATGGCGGGGAAGCGTACAAGGCGCGCGGCGAGGTCGGCATAGGTGGGCTCCGGGGCGGTAGAGTTCTTGGCGGCGGCCGCGGAGCCAAGGGAGGTAGTGGCCTTGGGCGGGACGGCGGTCTCAGGCGCCGCGAACGCCTCGCAGATGACCGCGTTTTGGCTACCGTGCTCTCGCAAGTGCAACGTGAGCGCCCGCGTATCCACGCCGGCGATGCCGGGGATCCCGTGCTCCCGGAGGTAGGCGTCGAGATGGATCCTTCCCGCGGGGACCGGCCCTTCGTAGAGCTCCCGCACCACCAGGCCCGCCGGTTTCACCGACCGGTTGCGTCCCTCCTCAGGCCCACTTTCCGACCAGGCCGCATCGATGCCATAGTTACCGATGTGGGGATAGGTCATCGCCACGATCTGGCCGGTATAGGAGGGGTCCGTGAGTACTTCCGGGTACCCGGACATGGCGGTGTTGAACACCACCTCCCCAAAATGGGCCAGATAGGTGGCGGCCTCTCCGCTGTCTAGAAGCGCCAGAGCCTCCTCGCCAGTGATCGGCGGCGCACCAAAGGCGGTACCGGCAAAGACACGACCATCGGATAGCGCCAGCACTGCAGGTTTCTGTGGGTCCACGGCACACCCTCCTTTGGGCGGCATTGTGCCGATCCCCGGCGGGAAGTACAAGGCGCTCTATGCATCTTCGTGTATATTTTTCCGTTTCGGCGCCTGACTAATTCTGACAAATCAAGTATACTTCCGCGGTGGCGTTTTATCTTTCACGCAAATTCTCCCATGTTGTGCTTGGACCGATTCGCGGGACGTTCCGCCTGATATACTTTGCGTTGGTATTTTTTTCCGCCAGCCTGGTGGCGCTTGCGGTGCAGGCGGTCGTCCCCACCACCGCCTATCGGCGCATGCGGCCGCGCCTCAGCCGGAGGCTGGCTCGAGTGGTGCTGCTGGCCTCAAACTTTCGGTTGCGCTATGTGGGGACTCCACCTCCGCCGGGATCGATGATCGTCGCCAACCATCTCAGTTGGGCGGATACCTTTACGTTTCTTAGTCAGCTGGGGTGCCGTTTCGTAGCCACCCATGTGTACGGTTCAATTATGGGCTTCAGCGCGGTGCTGCGATCGGTGGGGGTCGAGTTTGTAAACCGGATGAGTATCCGTGGTGTGGGTCCGGCACATCGCCTCATGACCAGAATTCTCCAGCGCCGGGAATCGCTCATGGTGTTCCCGGAGGGCCGCACCAGCCGCGGCGAGACGGTGCGGCCGTTCCGGACCGCCCTTTTACAGGTGGCGGTGGATCTGGGTATTCCCGTGGCACCGGCCAGTATTCGCTACGTAACGCCTCCGGGGTGGCCCCCGGCGAGTGTGGTGGTGGGATGGGAAGAGTGGCCACCGCTGCTGGTCCATATCTGGCGCGCGTTCCACGTTCCACGGATCACCTGCGAGATCCGCTACGGCGATCTGGTAGTTTCCGCCGAGAGCCGCCGCGTTCTGACCGAAGAGCTCCACGCCCGCGTGATGGAACTGTACCGTCCCATGCCGCAACTCGCGGCTGAGGCGTTACGAAAGATCGACGTTCTCTCGCAGGTAACTCAGCAGATCGTGTGGGGTGACACCCGCGGGGCCGAGATCAGGGCCCGCCTCGCCGATGGTGGCCACCCCGGACGCCCCACGTTCACTCGGTATCGGTGAACGCCGCCGTGAGCGCGCGACGGTGAACCTGCCGGTCGCGATCACTGAAGAGCACAAAGCGGATCAACCGCACGGAGTTCAACTCCGATACCATCCCGTTGATCGTTTCCATCGCCAGCTGTGCCGCATCCGCCATGGGATACCCGAAGGCTCCGGTGGAAATCGCCGGAAATCCGATCGAGGCAAGTCCCTTTTCTTCCGCTCTCAGGAGCGAATTGCGGTAGCACGCCGCCAGGAGCTCAGCCTCGGGATGGTCGTGTCCATAGACGGGGCCCAGGGTATGGACCACGTACCGGTTGGGGAGGTCTCCCGCACCGGTAATGACCGCCTCCCCAGGAGCAATCGGCGCCAACGGGCGGCACTCCTCATCCAGCTGAGGGCCGGCGGCCCGATGGATCGCTCCCGCAACTCCCCCACCAATGCGGAGTTGCGCGTTGGCGGCGTTCGTGACCGCCTCCAAATCGGGTTGCCGGGTAATATCGCCGGTGATGCACTCTACGGTGACGCCGTGGCGTGTAATCGATTCAGAACTCATGTGATATCCCCCTCCTCAATCGGGTCGCTTCCACTCGCGCCGGTTTCGCTCCGCTGGCATAGTTCCAGCAGGACTGAGCCGGCCGATTTGGGGTGGACAAAGGCGATCTGCGCGCCACCGGCGCCGGGGCGCGGTTTCTCGTCGATCATGCGTAGCCCGGATCCCAGGACCCGGGCGATGTCGTCGCCGATTCCTTCGCTGGCGAGCGCGACATGGTGAATCCCCTCACCCCGCCGCTCAAGAAAGGCGGCGATCGGTCCGCTGCCGTCTACCGGTTCCAGCAGCTCCACCCGGCTGCCACCGGTATGAAAGATCGCGGTTCGCACCTGTTGGTCCGGGACCTCCTCAATCTCGGGCTCGCCCAGGCCGAGGACGTCGCGGTAAAAGGGGATATGCGTTTCTAGGAAGTGGACCGCAATGCCGATATGGTCTATTCCGTTAATCATCCGTGGCCTCCGTGTTGTGTATCATCGTACTCATCGCGTCCAGCACCTCCGACAATCGGCGTCGCACCTCTCCAAAGGGAATCTGGCCCGCCCCGTTCACCAGATGGTGGCGGCGCACCCACTGCGCGAAGAGATCCCCCGCCAACTGCTCAAGCGCCCCCACCAGCCGACGCCGCCGCCGTTCGGTAAGATCACCGGATGCCGCCAGCGCGGTAACTCGATCGATAATCGCCTGGTACGCCTGGGCCACGCCGGTGCCGTCACTGGCGATCGTCCGCACGATCACCGGAGCTAACTCCGTCCCCGGCGATACCAGGTTGGCCCGTCGCAGGGACCGCTCCAGGTCGTCAACCCCGGCGAGGTCCGCCTTGTTTACCACGTAGAGATCCCCGATCTCCATGACCCCGGCCTTCAACGTCTGAATTTCGTCACCGGTGCCGGGATTGAGGACCACCACCACCACATCCGCCACCGACATGATGCCCACCTCAGACTGCCCCACTCCCACGGACTCAATGAAGATCGTATCGAAGCCCGCCGCCCCCAGGACGGTGGCAGCTTCCAGGACCGCCGCGGAGAGCCCCCCTCCGGCACCCCGGGTAGCCATGGACCGAATAAAGACGTCTCCGTCACCGCTGTGGTGGGTCATGCGCAGTCGATCGCCGAGCAGTGCCCCTCCGGAGAAGGGAGAAGAGGGATCCACCGCCAGCACGGCGACCCGGGCCTGGGCCCGGCGCGCGCTATCTACCAGCGTATTGATGAGGGTACTCTTGCCGGCTCCCGGGGGGCCGGTGAGCCCGATAATCCGTGGCGGATCCGCGGATTCGGTAGCCTCATCCAGGCGCCGCAGCAGCTGATCCCGTCCCGGCTTTCCCGCCTCCACCGCGGAGATCGCCCGGGCGATCGCGCGGGGGCGTCGCTGCAGGACCCCCGCCACCAGACGCTCGATCGTCTCGTCCGGTTCGTGCGTCACAACGCTGAATGCTCTCGAACCGCGCCGGGGCGGGTCTCTTCAATAAAATCGATCACCGCCTGAATCGGGGTGCCCGGCGGAAACACCGCCCGTACTCCGGCATCCTGTAGCGCATAGACGTCGTGGTTGGGAATAATGCCCCCACCAAAAACGATAATATCCTCGGCCTCCT
>CAYQRW010000156.1:0-8374 GCA_964419735.1 uncultured Spirochaeta sp. | reverse complement strand
ACCTGATGTTGGAGATCAATCGCCAGGGCGGCCCGAATCGTCTGCAGAATCGCCGGTGTCCCCGCTTTCTCGCGCTCGGTGATATTTTCCACGTAGTCCTGGCTGGTGGCGTTAACGAAACGCACCGTCCCGCCGCCCGACACCGAGGGGGGGAGATCATTACGGTACAGCTCCTTACGAATAACCAGTATGCCACTGGCCCCCGGTCCACCAAGATACTTGTGGGGAGAGAAGAACACTCCGTCCAAGTAGCCCTCCCCGCTCCCGGTCACGTCGATCTCGACGTACGGGGCGGAGGCGGAATAGTCAAAAAATGCCAGCGCACCGTGGCGGTGCAGCACCCGCGCCACTGTCGGAACATCGGTACGGATCCCCGATACGTTGGATGCCGCGGAAAACGAGCCGATCTTTTCCCGATCCCGAAACTGCGGGTCCGTAAGTTTGCGCTCCAGGTCCTCCAGGCTCAGCCGCCCCGCACCGTCCAGTTCAACTTCCACTACCTGACACAGACCTTCCCGCCAGGAGATCTCATTGGAGTGGTGCTCGTAGGGTCCCACGAACACCACCGGCAGTTCATCTTCCGGTAGCAATCGCTCCTGCCCAATCCGGTCCGCGGTAGCGGGGGCCATGTAGATCCCCAGTATCTGCTGAAGGCGGGTCACCGCGGCGGTGGCCCCAGGCCCCACCGGAATCAGGGCGTAGTCATCCCCGGCGTTGAGCCGCCTCAGGATCAGCGCCTCCGCCGCCGCCAGCCGCTGCGAGGTCCAGTCACCGGTGGCATCATCCTCGGTGTGCGTATTGGCGTACAGTTCCAGAATATGCTGCATATAGCGCTCGATACTCACCAGCCCCCGACCGGAGGCGGTGAAGTCCGCGTACAGCAGAAGTCGTTCGCCATAAGGGGTGAAGATGGACGCGGAGTGCCCAATTACCTCGTGGCGCAAGTCATCCAAATTAATCTGCATCTGGCTTTCCCTCAAAAGAGCCCCCGAATCTTCCCGGTGTCGGTGTCAATATCGACTCCCCGATACGCGGCCTGACTGGGCAGGCCGGGCATGGTACGAATATCTCCGGCCAGGGCATACACGAATCCCGCGCCCACGCTGGGGCGGAGCTCCCGGATCGGAAACACAAACCCCGAAGGCGCGTTCTTGAGCGCCGGATCATGACTCAGCGAGAGATGGGTCTTCGCGATGCACACCGGCAGATCGCCATAGCCGCGCTCCTCGAACGTAGCCATTTGCTTCGCGGCGAGCGGACTGATATCGATATCGGCGGCGCCGTAGAGGCGCGTCGCCACCGTGCGGAGCTTCTCCTCGATCGAATCGGAGAGGTCATAGAGAAAGCGCGGGTCGCTCTTCTGATCGGCGGCGGCGGCCACGGCGGTGGCCAGATCCCGGGCGCCCTCGCCCCCTTTGGCGTGGTGTCGGGTCACCACTGCGTCGTACGCCCCGGCCTCTCGAGCGGCATCGCGAATCAACGTCCATTCCGCCTCGGAATCGGTGTCGAAGGCGTTTATCGCCACCACCACCGGTACACCGAACTCGCCGGCTACCCGCAGGTGCGCCCGGAGATTATCCAGCCCGCGCTCGAGGAGTTCCAGATCTTCCTGCTTGTACTCGGGAGCCAGCGCCTGTCCGGGAGTAACCTTGGGGCCGCCGCCGTGCATCTTCAGTGCACGCACCGTGGCCACCAGCACCACCACATCGGGAAACGTCTCGCTCACGCGGCACTTAATATCGAAGAACTTCTCCATGCCGATATCCGCACCGAAGCCGCTCTCCGTTACCAGAAAGCCCCCCTGCGCCAGCGCCACCTTGTCGGCGATGACCGAGGAGTTTCCGTGGGCGATATTGGCAAACGGTCCCGCGTGCACAAACGCCGGCTGTCCCTCTAAGGTCTGCATCAGGTTGGGCCACAGCGCGTCCCGCAGCAGCACCGTAGCCGCGCCGGCCACACCGAGATCTTCCGTGGTGACCGGATTCCCCGAGGTATCGGAGGCCACCACGATCCGCCCGATCCGGGCGCGCAAATCCGCCAGGTCGGTGGCCAGCGCCAACACCGCCATCAGTTCGCTGGCCACGGTGATATCGAACCCACCCTGCCGCGGGGGCCCATCGGGTAACTCGCCGAGACCGGTGATCACGTTTCTCAGCGCGCGATCGTTCAGGTCCACCACGCGGTTCCAACTGATCGAATACGGATTGATGTGGAGCTTCTTCATCCCCCGCTTCTCGAAGAACGCGTCCGACCAGCGCGACTCGTGGTACATCTGATTGTCAATCGCCGCCGCCACCAGGTTGTGGGCTGCGGTGATTGCGTGAATGTCGCCGGTGAGATGGAGGTTAAACTCCTCCATGGGAATGATCTGACTGTACCCGCCTCCGGCGGCGCCACCTTTAATGCCGAAGGTGGGCCCCATGGAGGGCTGGCGAATGGCGCAGACCGCGCGTTTGCCGATCTTTCCCAACCCCTGGGTGAGCCCCACGGTGGTGGTGGTCTTGCCCTCTCCCAGGGGCGTAGGCGTGATCGCCGTAACATCCACATACCGGGCATCGGCGTGGCGGGCGGGACGTCCCGCCTCGGGATCAACCTTGGCGACGTTTCGTCCCCACGGGAGCCATTGGTGAGCGTGTAATCCCGCCCGCTCGGCGATCTCCGCGATCGGTCGAGCCTGGGCGGCCTGTGCTATTTCAATATCACTTGCAATTTGGCTAAGGTCCATATTTCCGGTATAACACGACCTGCGCAATCAGTCCACGATGAGCACCGTTGACCCGGTGGTCTCCCGCGCCTCCAGCGCCTCGTGCGCCCGGGCGGCCTCTTTCACCGGATAGCGCTGACGCACCGGGATCTGCACATGGCCGTCGCGGACCACCTGAAAGAGCTCCGCGGAGTTCTCCTCCAGCTCCTGGCGCTGCGCCACGTAGTGAAACAGCGTGGGTCGGGTAAGAAACAGCGAACCGTTCCGGGATAGCTTCACCGGATCAAACGCAGTCACCGCCCCCGAGGATTGGCCGAAGGTAACCATCAGTCCCCGCGGTCGCAGGCACTGCAGGCTGTCGTCGAAGGTGTCCTTTCCGACGGAGTCGTAGACCACGTCCACGCCTGTACCGCCGGTGATCTCCCGCACCCGATCTACCACGTTCTCACTACGATAGAGGATCGGATAGGAGCATCCGTGGTCCCGGGCAAGCTGCGCCTTTTCCTCGCTGCCCACCGTTCCGATCACGGTAACTCCCAGATACGCCGCCCACTGACAGAGTACCAGGCCCACCCCGCCGGCGGCGGCGTGCACCAGAATCGTATCCCCGGCGCTCACCGGATAGGTCTGGCGCAGGAGGTAGCGCGCGGTCATGCCCTTGAGCATCATCGCCGCGGCCTGTTCAAAACTGATCTGCGACGGAAGGTCCACCAGCTGCTCCTCCGGTACACAGCGGTACTGCTGATAGGTGCCCAGCGACGGTACGGCAAACGCCACCCGCCGCCCCGTTTCCTCGACGACCCCCGCCCCCTCCACACCGAGACCGGTGGGAAGCGCCGGCACCGGGTAGTAGCCGGTGCGGTGATAGGTGTCGATATAGTTGAGGCCGGCGGCGTGGACGCGGACCAGCACCTCTCCCGGTTGCGGCGTGGGGGTCTCTATCTCACGGTACGAGAGTACCTGCGGTCCTCCGTGCCGGTCGATCTGAATTCCGTATTGCATGTCTTCTCTCCTTCGGCGTGGTTGTCGCGCGCATGACGCATACGGCGCCTACGGCGCATACAACGGTTATAACGGCAAGTAGAAGCGCACCCCGAGGCCCGCACCAAAATCCGGGTCCGTACTGGGCAAGAGTCCTACTCCCGGAGAAAGCTCCGCGAAAAACTCGAGGGGGAGTTCCAGAAACGGCATCAATGACAATCCCACCGGTAACCGCAGGCCCAGGCGCGTTTCGTCCCCGTAGCGATTCGAGAAACCGAGCCCCACGTAGGGCACCAGATAGCGTCCCCCGGCCGTCTCGATTAGGGCCAGGTGAAAAATTCCGTTGGCGTGCAGATAGAGGCTGCTATCCGATTGAAACGACCACGCCACGGCGGCATCCACGGCAAACCCCGTCTCCACAAACCAGAGCTTGGCCGTCAGACCGGTGGGCTCGCCGAAGAGGAGTCCTCCCCCCACGATCGACTGCCCCTGGGAGAGGCGTCCCAATTGTATGCGATCCCGCTCCTCCGCCTGATTATTCGCCTGTGCACCGACACCGCCGGCTATGAGCAGGAATAGAACTCCCGCGACAACGATGCGTCGGAACCCGAGCTGTGAGTGAACTATGTTCATACATCTTCTCCTGTAAGGTATTCAACCAGTCGACGGCATCCCTCGGCTACCCGGGGGCACGCCGTTTCAATAAACCGATTCTCCCGTTCCCGTGGGGCCCCCTTGCCGTCTCCCACGATCTCCGGGTACGCGGAGAGCGCCGAGGGTCCGTCGAAATCAACCGTGGACAGGCGCAGCCGCAGCTCCCGGGGATCATCGCCGAAGGCGGTGCCCGGCAGCGCTGCCACCTGCTTGGAATGTAGGAGGTCGTGCGCCAGATCGTCACTAGTGACGACGCCGCGGTGTGCGCTCAGGTGTGCCCGGTACCGGTCAAAGTCGGGGTACAGGTAGAATCCCCCCTGCGGTTCGGCGTAGTCCACCCCCAGCTGCTGCAGCGTTCTCCAGACGTAGCGCGTCACCACGTCGTGAATCTCGGTGCATTGGGCGATGTACGGTTCGATCTCCGCGTCCTCCTGGAACGCGGTGAGTACGCTGTACTGGATCGGCGTGGACACCGCCGAAAACGTCTCGCTGGCGATCGATCGCAGCACTTGAAAGACTGCGGGCAACTCCCGGGGCACCAGCGCGATCCCCAGCCGAAAGCCGCCGAGAGAGAGATGCTTACTGAGACCGGTGGTGACGATCGTGCCCTCCGGGTAGTAGTGGGCGATACTGCGATGGTAGCTGCGAAACGCCACCTGTGCGTAGATCTCGTCGGAGATTACCAGAATGTGGTACCGGCGACAGACGTGGGCGATCTCCTCCAGCTCCTCCGGCGTATAGGTCATTCCCGTGGGGTTATTGGGATAGTTCAGGATCAGTTTCGTGGGATTCTTCCCGCTGCGTCGGCTCGTGGTAATTTGCTCATCCAGAATCGGGCCGCTGAGCTTGTACTCCGATTTCGAGGACAGCGGGATCCGCACCACCTCATCCCGGGTGATCAGCGTCTGCGGGATGTAACTCACCCATGACGGAGCCGGAAAGAGGAGATCCCCCGCCACCGCCAACTGAATGTCGAAGATCAGTTCCTTGCTTCCGGGACCAACCATCACATCGAACTCACCGGTCTCAATGTGGTGCTTCTTGAGAATATAGCGGCGAGCGGCATCGCGGAGTTCGCCCATACCCGCAGCCGGCATATACTGGTTCTTTCCGGAATAGTCGGAAATCGCCGCACGAATTCTCGGGTGCACGGGAAACGGAGATTCACCAAAACCCATGTGGTACACCGTGTTTCCGGCACGGCGCAGATCCGCCACCTCTTCATTTATTAGGAGCGTGGGAGAGAACTTGAGTCCCCGCAGGCTGGGCCGGATCGCCACATCTATCATGAGGCAAGTGTATTCCGTGGCCCCCGGGTGTCAAGGGGCACAGTCGGAGCGGCCGGAGCCGCCGGAGCCGCCGGCAGGCGAACCTCCCTACGCCGGATTCACCGCGAAGTAGATGAGGAACGCCACAATCGAAAACACCGTGTACAGCGAGAGCACGTTGTTGGAGTACGTGAGATCCTGCTCTTCGGTGCCGGGGATGTACAACGGTACGATAAACGGCGGCGGCAGGATCAAGAAGGTAAACACCGCGTGGGTAAAGATCGGCCGCAGTTGGAGCATCTCCTCCACTACCCAGGGCACTACCGTGAGGCCGATGGCGAGGACCACGGCGAAGCGGAGCAGCACCAGGGGCGCGGCGGCGGTGATTCCCCGCCGGGTGAGGCGCGTTCCGTAGCCGATGACGATCAGAATCAGGGGTCCGATCACGTCACCTACCATTTCCAACGCGCCAATCACCGCCGAGGGTACCACGGCCGTGGTAAGCCACGGTCCGGCGCCGAAGAGGTTCAGCACCGACCCGCTGATGATGGCGATAATAATCGGCGAGGTGGCGAAGGAGCGCACCGTCTCTCCCAGAGTTCCCCCGGCGCCGTAGCGCACCCTCAGCAACGTGACAAACACGAACCAGATAAACAGCTCATGCGGAAGGCCCAGGACGCTGATTACGCCCACCTGGTGCATACCGTAGGCGGTACCGAAGAGGCTGATACCGAGCATGCCGAATTCGAAGCCGGTCATAAGAAAGGGGACCGGCCGCGGCCAACCGGGCAGGCGGCCCAAGATATAGCCGGCTCCCAGCAGCCCAAACAGAATCAGGGGCATGAACGCGAACAGCCCCAGAAACCGGGTTTCAAACTCTATTGTCAGAAAGGAAACGAAGAAGACCGCCGGCAACGCGACGTTGACGATAAAGCCCTTGATCTCTGATAGCCCTTGCGGCGAGATCAGCCGAATTCGGCGGATCACCGCGCCCAGGACGATCAGGAGAACGATCGGCACCGTAGTCGAGACGGTGCTCCCTATCTGTTGCAGCATGGAGACATTCTATCAGGACCGGCGTTCACCGGGGAAGCCGGGGGAGCAGGGAGAGCCGGGGTATCGGCCGTCCGGCGCGGTGCGGTGCGCCGGGGCCTGAGCCACGCCCCGGAGCGTGACCCGGAGCCGGAGCCAGACCCGGAGCCGGAGATAGGACCGGCTCCGCGCCCCGTCCCTCACCGAAAGCGGCGTCGTAGAGACTTCCGCACCTCCTGGGCGCAGTTGTAGCCCGGAGCGCCGAAGATCCCACCCCCCGGGTGCTGACCGGCGTTGGCCATGTACAGCCCCTTCAATGGCGTGGCGTACTCCGACAGTTCCGGCAATGGGCGAAACATGAACATCTGGTCGATCACCATTTCCACGTGCATCACGTTGGCGTTGGGCATGTTGTGCTTTTCGGCGATCTGCTTGGGCGTCTGGATATACATATCTATCAGCTGCTCGCTGGTGCCCGGGGCAAACCGGTCCATCACGGAGAAGAGTTTCCGCGCCTCCCGCTGAGCGATATCGTCCCAGTCGCCGCCGTTGCGCAGCGTGTAGGGATAGTACTGGCCCCACAGAAAGAGGGTGTGCTTGCCGGCGGGGGCCAAAGAAGGATCCACTTTGCTGAACGTCATCGCCACAATGGCCGGGTCCCGCGCCGGTTCACCGCGGAGATAGTCCGCATAGGCGTCGTTGAGGTACTGCGGCGTAGGGCAGATCAGCTGGATTCCTTTATGCATCTCATCGGCGCTGGTGCCGGAGAGCTGGTACTCCGGCAGCTTATCTACCGCGGCGCGCACCACCATTCCGAAGCCATTGCCCACCTGAATCCGTTCGATTCGGCTGCGCACATCCCCCGGAATCCAGTTGCGTAGCAGCTGGAGAAACGTAACCCATACGTGGGCGTTCGATACGATCCGCTTCCCGGTGTAGACATCGCCGTGAACGGTCCGTACACCGGTGGCACGCCCCTGCTCCACCAGGATCTCATCCACCTCCTGGTTGGGAATCACCTCGCCGCCATGATCCCGGATGTAGGCAGCCAGCGCTTGCGTGAGCATGCCGGATCCCCCCCGCGGCCGCGCCGGTCCCTTTCGGTGGATCAGCGAGTGCCAGCCGATAAACTCGGCGCTGGCGGCGTCGGTAGGAGGTGGCCCCGATTGCGCACCCCACCACGCCAGGGCGGCGCGGACACGATCATCTTCAAAGGTATTGTTAATGAGTCGGCCATAACTCTGAAAGAGCTGCCTCAGCATGTCGTTGCGGTCTTTCTTAGTGTCATGGAGCTTACGGAAGGCGAAGGTCGACAGAATAGACTTGCCCGTGGGCGGTTTGAGAAACAGTTCGAACACCGCGTCGTTCAGCGGCTGCCAGCGTTTGATAAAGGCGCGATACGCCTCGGCGTCGTGCTGGCTGATCTTGGCGATGCTCTCCACCGTCTTGTCCAGGTCCACGTAGAAACGCAGGTCGCTGCCATCCTCGAAGGGGGCGGTCATGAACGGATCCAGGGGGATGTACTCTAGACCGTAGGAGTTGAGCTCCAAATCCTCGACGATTGGGGTATGGTGGATGAGGAAGTGGGCCGATCCCCCCACATCCATCTGGTAGCCTCCGAACATCTCTTCGGTACATACCGCGCCGCCAATCGTATCTCGACGCTCCAGCACCGTGACCTTGTATCCCCACTTGGCAAGATAGGCGGCGGTTACTAACCCGTTGTGGCCGCTCC
>CAYQRW010000155.1:0-8404 GCA_964419735.1 uncultured Spirochaeta sp. | reverse complement strand
ATCATTTGCGGCATTGGTCAGCGTGGTCAGATCGTTGGCAGCGCCAATGTCGACGGTCGTGCTTCCGGTCACGGCAAACGCCAGCGAGGCCGGAATGGTGGGCGCGTTGGTCCCATCGCCGAAGGTGGCATTTCCGCCGACAGTCACGGTTTCCGTTCCCGCGGCGGCAAAGGTGCCGGCCACCGTCAGGTCCGCGGTGGTCTCCAGGTCGAAACTGTCCAGCGTAAGCGTCCGCCCGTTTTGCAGATCCAGCGAGTTGAGTAACGTGCCGTCCGGAAGCGTGGGCTCGTTCGTGACACCGGTGGAGGGAATCACCACGTCGTCACTGCTATTGGGAGGATAACCGACGTCCCAGTTGGCGCCTTTGGTCCAGTCAGAGTCTGTGTCCCCATCCCAGGTTACCGTGGTGGTTGGAAACACCCAGCGGCCGTCCCCGTCGGTTCCGTCCGTATCGTTCGGGACAGAGCTCCCGTCATTCTGACTGGAGTTGGCGGTGATGTCGTTCGCCGTATTCACGACGTCCGAGCCCCGCACGATCAGGAAGCTCACCGTCTGAGGTGAGGCGATGTCGATCCCCCAGGCGGAGCCTCCGGTGGGCTCTAGTATCGTCGGTGTTCCGCTGGTGCCGTCCACGCTCAACGTGCCGGTAACCGTCTGGGTCACCCCCGATTCGAACTGCAGCGTCTTGCCGGCCGCCGTATTCTGTACGGTAAAATCGGCGAACGTTGTGGCACCGGAAATGGTGCTGGTGGTAGCCGATTCGACGAGCTCCACCGCGTTACCATCGGCGGTGAGCGAGCCGCCGTTCATCGTCCAGTCCTGCTCTACGGCTATGTCACCGGCCAGAGTAACCGCATCGGTGATCTCTACCGCGTAGAAGGTAAGCGTCGCGGGAGCGTTCACCGTAACCGTGGAAGCACCGTCGAACAGGAACAGCGAGGTTCCCCGCGTGAACTCGCCGTTGGCGCCCATGGTAAGGTCACCGGCCAGGTTAATCGTCCGCGCCTGCCCATTCAGCGCGCCCTGGTTTATGGTGAGCGTGCCATCCACGTTCAGATCTGCACCGAGTTGAAACACATCTTCATTCGGCGACGCATCCAGCGAGTCCACGGTGAGATTGGTGTAGGACGATACGCCGCCAGGGAGCCCCCAGGTATCGCTTGCCCCATCGTTGTCGCCGATCAAACGGACTGTACCTGCCACCGGCAACACCGGCAGGCTGACAGTTGTTTCGTTGCCGATAAACGCCAGTGTTCCGTTGTTCGTAAAGGTCGTGTTTACCGTGAGGTTGAACCCGGCGGCGCGCCACTCGCTATCGGTGTCCAGTGTGAGCTCATCCAGCGTGGTTGCGGCGGACTGACCTACCGGCGCGGCGGTGTTATTCACCTGCAGTTCAGGGATCGTTACACCGACGTCTATGCTCTGCGCGGCGCCACCGTCCAGCACGAAACGGCCTGCGCCCATGGTCAGAGTATCTAAGTCTGCCAGACTCAGGTCACCTGCGACGTTGGCGTTCAGGCCGTTCAAATCGAGCGTGGTAGCTCCGCCGTTCAGGGCGCTGAGATTGCCGTCCAGATCCAAGGCGGTCGCGCTCAGCGTCAACGTGCCCGCGTTACTTGCGTCGCCGAGTTGAAGCCCTGCGCCGGCGCTGAGCGTGAGCGTGTCTTGAAAGTCCACCGTACCGCCGGTTTTGAGTATGACCACGCTACCTGCGGTGATCGTTCCGCCAATGACATCGGCTCCGCTTCCGGCCAGGGTTAGCGTATTGGCGCCGCCGTTGATATTCCCGCTGGCAAAGGCGGCGGTACCGGCGTTAACGGTGGCGTCGGCATCCAGGTCCACGTCGGTACCCGCGTCTCCCAGCGTAATGGCGGCATCCGTACTTTGCACCGTACCCGCCAGCTGTACCTGACCGGGGGCCGTGGCGGTCGCACCGTTCGTGAAGGTAAGCGTCCCCCCATCCTGTCCTAATATAAGTGTTCCCGTGTTGGCGAATGTCACCGCGTCGGTAATCGTCCCGCTTGCTCCGGTGAAGCTCGCGTTGACAACGGTCGCACCGACTGACAGCGACGTAGCGGATACCGCATCGGAAAATGAGGCGGTGCCACCGATGTTCTGTAGCGTAAGGGCCCCGACGCCGGTAACTGAGGTTGCCGTTACGTCGGCTCCAGTCACGCCGTTCCCCGTTTCAAGGGTGAGGTCAAAGTTGCCGCCGGTCACCGCGCCGATCGTAACATCTCCCGCAGTAGTCGTGGCATCGCTGGTGATGGTGGTGGCACCCGCCAGGGTCACCGCCCCGAGAGTGATGGGGTCATCAGAAGTCTGCAGCGTGCCCCGTATCGTGGTTGTAGCGCCGGTGTAACTCAGGGCGGCGTCGCTGTCCACGATGTGATCATCAGCGTTGTTCAAAACGAGCCCACCGGTATTGCCGATATTGCCCGCTCCCGAGAGGTTCATGGTTCCCGGAGACGCGTAGGGTCTGAGGGCAAGAGTTCCGTCGTCGCTCAGCGTGTCCTGAAAATCCAGCGAAGGTGTCTCTAGAGTCAGCGTCACCCCGGTGTCTATTGAAACGGTGTCCTGAAACGTAATGCTCGTGGAGTCGCTGTAGGTGGTGTCACTACTTACCACCAGCGGACTCGAAAACGTGGTGGTGCTGCCGACTATCGAGTAGCTTGCGGCTGAAAGCACGGCGTTGCCGGCACCGCTGACCGAAAGCCCCGTGGGCTCCGTCCCCGCACCTACCGTCGAGCCGAAGGTTTTCGTACCATCTCCGGTCACACTCAAGTCAAAGGCGCCGTCGACGGGCGCCGCAGCCTGAAACGTAACGCTACCGCTTCCGGCATCTATCGTGGTGTTTCCGCTCAGCGTGACGGTATCGGTAAAGACGATGTCCCCACCGCCGCTGGTTATACTTCCCGACAAGGAAGTTGCGCCATAGGTGACGGTGCCGCTGATTGCGCCGTTAACGGTCATCGGCCCGGTGACGTTGAGAGCGAAGGCTTCCGTAGTCAGCGTGGCGCCGGAGTCCACGGTCAAGGACCCCAATTCCTCAGTGTCAACGTCGAGAGTCGGTCCTGTTGTAGTTGCAGGGATCACCACATCACTTCCCGCCGTGGGTGCGGTGGTCTGGTCCCAGTTATCCGGGTCGCTCCAGTCGCCACTGACGGAACCCAACCAGGTAAAACTACTCAGGTCGGAGACCCGCAGAACCTTGTCGTCGTTGACGGAGTATTGGATTGGATTGCTAAAGGAAAGGGAAAGACGGCCGGCGTCGGTTACCGTGCCGGTTGTCAGTTCAATTCCACTGATGGTGAGAATATCGCCGGTTGCGAATGACGTGGTAACCGGAATGACCAAGACGTTCTCTGTACCCGTACCTCCTTCGTACGTTTCTGTATCGACTACTCCCGTTCCTGTTCCGGTGATTTGGGTGCCGATCGTCGCGGTGGTATCAAAATACGTGTCCGTTAACTCCGGCGGAATCCGTATCCGGATATCGTTGGTATCGGTTATGTTGCCCGCTTCATTCTCGGTTATCACCACGTCGGCGATAGCCTCGGTTGCGGAAATATCGACCGTTGAGTTAGAAACAGAACTGAGGCTCGGCGGTTGCAGCGCCGCAAAGGTGATCACCGCGTTCTCGTTGGGACTGGTGTTATCAAGATTGTCGGAACCGTTGTTGCCGTCCGTCTCAAATGTGAGGGTGACCGTCTCCGCGGTGTTGTTTGTGACGGGAAAGGTAGTGAGTCCGTCGTTGCCGGTGGTGATCAACAACGGGTCTCCGGCTGTGCCGCCATCTAGGGAAGCATTACCGTTTTGCGTTACCCATACCGAACGGGAGAACGGCACGGGGTTGCCGTCGGCATCGACGACCTGGACGGCTACCAGCTCCTCGTCCGTTCCGTTGTCGATTGCATTTCCATCCTCCACGGAAACCACGACGTGGTCCGGGGCGGCCGGAGTATACGGCGCGGCGTACGTCCGATAGAGATCGGCATCCGATGCAGGGTAGTCGTCTCCAACCGCGGGAGCGCCACCACTGAGGGCTCCGGCGTGCCAGATCTGGGCGGTGAGGACACCAAACGCTCCCGCCGCGGAGTTGGAACTGGAAAACTGGGTGCTCCACGTAGTGGCGTCCTCCCCCGCACCGATCGTCACGCTGGTGTTGGCAAACTCTCCATTCGCACCGGTGACGTTCAGGGCTCCGGTATCAGTAGCGGTGGGATCAGCCCATGTTCCCGTCGTAGTGAGACCCGCAGTATCATCGTCAAAATCCCAGTTAGAAAAGACGATCAGTTCACCAGCGTCGCCGTCGGGTACGAAGGGGTAGAGATTCCACTCGCGGTTCGTGTCTCCGTTGTTGGAGAGGTTCACCGTCCAGGAGTATGCAAAAGAGCGGATTTCAGACGCTCCCGTTGGATTGCCGGTATCGGAGAGAGAGACGTCAAGCTGATATGCATTTTTCTGCGTGGAGCCTGCAGACGCTTCAACGGTCACCTTGAAGTAGTAGCGGTTGCCGATCTTCTCTCCCTGGGTAACGTCTACCCCCGGGAAGTATACCCAGCCCTCATCTGGGTCTGTATCATCACGACTAAACGTTCCAAGAAGCGTCCCGGCCCCTGCAAGCCCCTGACTTCCATCGGGATACTCCCGGAACCGGGAGTTGGGGTTACTCAGCGCACCGGCACCACCATAAAGGCGAAAGGTTGTCGTGCCGGTGCCCTGGTCGGGGACGCCCCCGGCGAGGTCGGGGTCGTTGACGGCAAAAAAGAGCGTCCCCGTGTAGCTTTCGGGCACCTCAAAGAATGAGACGTTGACGATGGAGCGGGAGCCAAGGTCGGTGTCACCCACTACCTGCAACCAGTTCGTCGCCTCCGCCGGTATCCGGCTCTGCCCCCACACCCCACCGACAACAGCCAGGCTGAGCAGTAGAGCCAACGCCACGCGCCGCGCGGTATTCCGGATCCCCATACCAGAGCGCAAAACCGTTCGGCCGGGCACCTTGCGTGATACAGGGCGCGCGCTCACCCGAAACGCCTCAGGTAGACGCGAAACACCCCGCATCATATGGGAGTTTGAACGGCGAGAAGCAGTTGGTGCAGGGTAGGTCGACATATCCAGCGGAGAATCTCCTTATAGGGCCCAAGTATAGTGCACCGGCGGCGGTTCATCTATCGCGAGGCTTTTCTTCTTCGATTATCGGTGGGCCGGCGGCGTCGCCCAAGCAGCGCTGACAGAAACGGTATAGTCGCAATCCTGGCGGATTGCTCGGACCAGGAGCGTACATCGATCGCGTACCGCAGGAACGAGGAACGCGATCACACACAAGACGAGGTCCGATAAGCGCTCCCGACACTATGGAACCCGGATGGTTCAATACTTCAGCTCTCGAATCTCTTGCTCAGGGAAGTCGGTGTACCGATCACTGTCGGCGGAATTGTGGCCGTGACGCTTCATCTGTTGCGCTATCTCGCACCGCTTTTTTTCGCTCCTCTTCGCGGCCCTGCTCAAGTCCTCTCTGCTCCGCATCGTGCAGCAGCCGCGCATGGGTGCGGATGAACATATCCCAGGCGTCAGGCCCCGCTTCTCGTTGTGACGTATAACTCCTCTCCAAGGCTGCCCAGGTGAGAGCGGTGTAGCGGCGCGTGGACCTCATCTGGAAAGAGGCGGAAATCAAGCAAGTTCATACCGACTGCCGGCTTCAGCGTGGTGGAGAAGTCGCCAGCGCGAAGCTATGCGGCATAGGTCTTGGCCCAGTAGTAGAGGACCCGGGAGCCAGACACCCGGTGGTTGGTTGAGAGCACTTCCACGGTGAAGGTTACCCCATTTACGTCGGCAGGACGGCCGTGCGACGAAGAGCTTGATCACCGCCGAAGAGGTGCTTGACGACAACGTCTGGGGTGAGCGGGACTGCTTGCCGCCTTGTCGACGGGTTGGGTTCCATACTACCGGAACGGGTGAGATCGTCATGGTGCGTGGTGTGGCGCCGCGACACCGGAGAGAGACAGCCACGCGCCGACCGATCCGGTGCGGCCCGCGGCAGCACCCAAGAGGCTTCGACAGAACCGGATGGTTCAGACTCGAATTCGACGTTCGATGTGGGCACAGCGGTCTGTTCCTGCCGTGTTTCTCCACCGAAATCGCGGGATGTCGTTAACGTGGTCCGGTACGAGGGGTTCCGCTGCACGTTGCGAGAACGTTATGGACTGCCGATTGGGAGATGGAATGTGTCGGCACGTGTTCTTCTTACTTACGACCAAATGGCGGGCATGTATCGTGGGGATTGAGACGGGATGTACGGACCGCGAGAGTGAAAGCGGTCCGGCTTAATTGGGCGGCTGAGTCCCGGCGCGACACGTTACAGCTCCCGGATCTCGTCCTCGGGGAGGTCGGTGACGGCTGCGATCTCGGCGATCGGCATCTCTTTGGCTTTGAGCCGGCGCGCGGTCTCGCGACGCTTTTCTCGCTCCTCTTTGCGGCCTTGCTCGATGCCTTGTTCACGGCCTTTCTGGAGTCCCTGCTCCAATCCCTTCTCCTCCGCATCGTGTAGCAGCTGGAGATGAGTCCGACGAAACTTGTCCCGCGCCTCAAGCCGGTCTCGGAGCTCCGCGTCGGCGACGAACCCTTGATACCGTTTTTCAGCTTCCCTGATCTCGGATGTGTCTTCCAGAATCTCCTTCATGATCGGATCATCCATCGCCCCCTCCTTGCCTCGGTCCTTTATATAGTACATCCACCTGCCAAATGCCGTCGAGGGCATCCGCACCGGCTGGAGGCGGCTGTAGATCTCTGATTCTGAAAGCTGGTTGCCGTAGCTCCGTGCCCAGTAGTACAGCGCGCGCGAGGCGAACGCCTTGTGCCATGTCGCCTGAGCCTCCATGGTGTACGTGGCCCCGGTTACATCCGTGGCCTTCACATCCACCACCGAGAGCTTGTCGTCGGCAAAGTCTTTTTGGTTAAAAGGGTTGGTTATCTGCACTGTGGCTACCTCCGGGCAGCCGGCATCCTCCTGCACCGCCGAGAGCAGGCTCCGTAAAATCTCCACGCTTTGTTCCGCGCCAAAGACGTACTTGAACACCAAGTCTGAGGTGAGCGGAACGGTCTGTCGGTCGAGGCGGCTCGCTGCACCGGCCGATTCGGTGCGGGCCCGCGGCAGCATCCAGGAGGCTCCGACAGAACCGACAAGTTCGATTTAAAAATTCGAGATAGGGGAGACTACCCCGCAGGCGGCGATCCCGGTATCTTCAGGAGCACCTGTTCCATGGCAATCACTTCTATTCGTTTTCGCACCGTGTCTGCTTCGATCGTGGGTACCCGGTTATCCCGGGAAAATCTTTGGCGCCGGAATCGCGTGTGCGCAAACGGTCCGGTTCGGGTGTGTTGAAGAGCAGGCGTTTGGAGCTCTCACCAATGAGTGAGGATGGTGGTTGTGCCGGTTCTGCTCCAAGAAACGGACCTACGGACGATCCAGTGTTTCGTTGCGTGCCGAACGGGTGACACCCACGCACCGTTTGTTGTTACAACTCCCGAATCTCTTCCTCGGGGAGGTCGGTGTAGCGAGCAATGTCGGTGGCGTCCATACCGTCACGCTTCATCTTTCGCGCGGTCTCGCGCCGCTTTTCTCGTTCCTCTTCGCGGCCTTTCTCGATGCCCAGCTCCATTCCTTGCTCAAGGCCTTTTTCGAGACCCTGTTCCAATCCCTTCTCCTCCGCATCGTGTAGAAGCTGGAGATGAGTCCGACGAAACTTGTCCCGCGCCTCAAGCCGGTCTCGCAGCTCGGCATCGGCTACAAACCCCTGATACCGTTTTTCCGCTTCCCTGATCTCGGATGTGTCTTCCAGAATCTCCTTCATGATCGGATCTTCCATCGCCCCCTCCTTGCCTCGGTACTTTATATAGTACATCCACCTGCCAAATGCCGTCGAGGGTAGGTCCGTGTGGTTGAACTGTGGCAGCTCGATGAAGTGAATGATGAAGTCCGTGAGCGGGGCAAGCTGCGGGGCTTCCGGGCAGCATGCCCGAAAGCTGGTATGCAGTGGTGCGGCGGTGCTCTCGGGAAACAGACGGAAGTCCATCACATTGACACCAACCACCGGCTGGAGGCGGCTGTAGATCTCTGATTCTGAAAGCTGGTTGCCGTAGCTCCGTGCCCAGTAGTACAGCGCACGCGAGGAGAACGCCTTGTGCCATGTCGCCTGGGCCTCCATGGTGTACGTGGCCCCGGTTACATCCGTGGCCTTCACGTCCACCACCGAGAGTTTGTCGTCGGCAAAGTCTTTTTGGTTGAAGGGGTTGGTGATCTGCACCGTGGCTACCTCGGGACAGCCGGAATCCTCCTGCACCGCCGAGAGCAGGCTCCGCAAGTAGCGAGAACTGTGCTCCCCGCCAAAGACGTACTTGAACA
>CAYQRW010000154.1:0-8417 GCA_964419735.1 uncultured Spirochaeta sp. | reverse complement strand
GACAGCGAAGAGCGCGTCGGCCATGCCTCAAGTCTACCGCAGAGATCGTGAATTTACGAATACTCGGTCGAGCAACCGATACCGAAAAGGTGGCCGTCTCACCGACTGAGGGTCTCGCCAAATAAGGGTCTCGCCAACTGAAGGCCTCGCCAACTCAGGATCTCAACGGTGGGACTACCCTTCTTCGTTGGTGAGAGTACCGTCTTCCTGGAGGCGGCGATAGAAGCAGCGCCGCCGCGCACGTCCTTCTGTAGTGCGGGTGTGGCACACTCCGGAGCCTTCCAGGGTGACGATATACAGAATCGCGTCCTGGTCGCAGTCGATGCGAATCTCCTCAACGTGCAGGCGGTCGCCACTGGTCTCGCCTTTTGTCCAGAGGGTGTTGCGGGAGGTACTCCAGAAGGTGGCATAGCCGGATCGTTGCGTCTCTCGGAGCGCTCGCTCGTTGGCGTAGCCCACCATGAGCACGTCGCCACCGGCGCGTTCCTGCACCACCACCGGAACCAGCCCCCCGCGCTTGCGCGTTTGCAGCATAAGTACGTCGCTCTCCTCGATTACCGAGGAAAGCACCGGCGCGCCACCGATATCTCTGCGCACGCGCATGCCGTCAAAATGGACAAGCTGTAGCCGTCCGTAGGCGCGCCGGCGCGCCTGCTCCAGCGTGTCGCCCACACCACCGACGGCCAGCACCCGGCCACCCGCGGTAACCAGCTCGGCGCGCGGACCGGCTTCTGGGCGCGATCCTGTGGCCCCTGGGGCGGTTTCCGGCGTGGCTCCTGGCGTGGATGCCGAGCTCGCGCCATCGGGTAGGCTCCCGGCCTCAGCGGCCCCCGCACTCGTGCCCGCGGCGGCGGCCACCCCGGCGGTGAAGATGTGGGTTGTTCCAGTGAGGTCACTGGGCTCCGGCAGAACCGTCAGTTCAATCTTGGTGCCTTTGGAGTAGGGACCGGGATAGCCACCGGCCGCAGCGACCACGGTGCAGCTCGCTCCCGGCTTGACGGAGAAGCCGCTCTCCCCCACCGCCTCGTTGAGTCGGCCCTGGGAGAGTCCCTGCATGAGCAGGCCGAAGTCACCCCCCACGAGCGGCAGAATCGCCTGTGCCTCGGGGTCGCCAAACCGGACGTTATACTCCAGCACGCGCGGGACATCGCCGTCGATCATCAGACCGATGAACAGGAAGCCGCGGAAGGTCCAATCGGTGCGCTGCAACGCCGCCACGCTGGGCTGCACGACCTCGGCTTCGATCCGGTGCCACAGCGTGGGGGTGATCGCGGGGTTCGGGGCCACCGCGCCCATCCCTCCGGTGTTGGCGCCGACGCCGCCCTCGCCGATCTGCTTGTGATCCTGCGCGGTGGGGAACACGATGTGCCCGGTCTCGTCCAGCGCCACGATCACCGACGCCTCGAAGCCCTCGAGTCGGCGCTCCACCACCACCGTTTCGCCGGCGTCGCCGAAGAGGCGCTCTTTCATGATCGTTTCGATGGCGGCCAGAGCCTGTGTCTCCGAGTCACAGACGGAAACCCCCTTCCCCGCGGCGAGGCCATCCGCTTTGATCACCACCGGCGCCCCGAACTCCGCCACAGCGGTGCGCGCCTCCTGCATGGTATGGCACACGCGGTGTTCCGCGGTCGGGATCCCGTTGTCGTTCATAAATTGTTTGGCGAACGCCTTGCTGCCCTCGAGCCGCGCCGCGGCGGCGGAAGGACCAACCACATCCACTCCCGCTGCCCGGAGCTCGTCGGCGAGACCCGCCACCAAATGCGCCTCCGGGCCGATCACCACCAGGTCGATCTGGTGGTCTTGCAGGAGCGAAACGGTGATCGGTTCGGGATGGCATCGCAGTCGCGGATCCCGGTCGATGCCGGCGTTGCCGGGGGACACCGCAACGTGAGAGACACTTTCGCTATCGGCGAGGCGCCACGCCAGGGCGTGCTCGCGACCGCCGGAACCTACCACCAACACGTTCATATGAGCTCCTTAGGGACCTTGGGGAATAGCGATTTTAGCGCACCTCCGGCGCCAACGTCAGCAGGGCATCGATCACCGCCCGATGCTCCACCGGTCGCAGGCGTGTGGCCAGCGAATCGGGGGTATCGTCGGGAAGCACCGGAATCCGGCGATGCAGCAATATTTCGCCGGTATCCGTTCCGGCATCGACGTAGTGGACGGTACAGCCGGTCTGTGGGCGGCCGGCCGCCAACACCGCCTCGTGCACGCGGCGTCCGTACATACCTGCTCCGCCGAACTCCGGCAACAGCGCGGGGTGCAGGTTGATCATCCGTCGATGGAAGCGCGTGAGAAGGGGCTCGGTAATAATCGAAAGGAACCCGGCCAGCAGCACCACGTCGGTCTCCTGGGGAATCGCCTGGGAGAGTGCCTGAGAGAGTTCCTGAGATCGGGCTGGACCGCGATACTGGGCGCGGTCTATCAGGCGAACGGGAATTCCGGCGGCGGCGGCCCGTTCGGCGGCTCCGGTAGCGGGTCTGTCGACAGCCAGCACATTGATGCGCCATGGCAGGTCCCCGGCGGCGATCGCATCTGCCACGGCCTGGAAAGTGGTGCCGGAACCGGAGGCCAGCACCGTGAGAACCGGCACGGAATGACCTCGGGTCATCGCCGCCACTTCCCGGGAATGCCGGTGATAGAAATCGCGGGATCTCGCAGGTCGTGGTCGGAGGCGTTCGGCGATTGTTCTTCGGCATCGTTCGGCGCGTTAGTCTCGCGGCCGGTGCCGGACGCCTCTTCCACCTGGCCGACCTCCCACGCCTCTATCCCGTGGCCGGCGGCGATCTCAATTGCCCGTGACACCTGCCCGGCGGGAAGCGCCACGGCCAATCCCAGCCCCATATTAAAGGTGCGATACGCTTCGGGGGGACTCAGGGCTGTATCCACAATCTTGTTGCAGACTTCCGGGAGTGGTACCGCACCGGCATCCACCACGAGACGAAGGGGAGACGCGTAAGCTTCCTGCGCCGAAGCTTCCTGCGCCGAACCGAGAGCGGCAGCGCGCCCCTCCGGAACGGATGAGGAGGGCCCGTTGGACGCGTTCGTGGAGGCCGCTGATGGCGCCGATGCCAGCGATGCTGTGGATGCCCGTCGCACGCCAAGGAGGCGGGGAAGGTTCTCCCACCACCCGCCACCGGTGATGTGGGCGATCCCCGCTACCCGGCACTGCGCGGTGAGTGCCGAAACAACCGCCGCGTAGATCCTGGTGGGAGTAAGAAGGGAATCACGGAGCGCGTCGGCGCCGCGCTCCCCGCGATCTCCGCTCGCCTCAGGAAACAGTTTCCGCAATAGAGAATACCCATTGGAATGAAATCCGCTGGAGGCGAGGCCAACCACCGCCATCCCTGGCTCCAGACCGCTTCCATCGATGAGTTGATCCCGCTCCACGGCGCCCACCGCAAACCCCGCCACATCAAAGCGGCCGGGACGGTACACGCCGGGCATTTCGGCGGTCTCACCGCCGATGAGGGCGCACCCAGCTCGGCGGCACCCTTCCGCGACGCCGGAGACGATCGCCGCCGCGTCTACCTGGTCCAGGCTGTCCACCGCCATGTAATCGAGAAAGAAGAGCGGTCGTGCCCCGTGACAGATCACGTCGTTGGCGCACATCGCCACCAGGTCGATACCGATCGTGTCCAATCGTCCAGCAGCGCGAGCGAGCTCCACCTTGGTGCCTACGCCATCGGTTCCGGAAACCAGGATCGGATCGCGGTAGTTCCCCAATGCGTACAGTCCGGCGAAACCGCCAAGGTTTCCCAGCACCTCCGGACCGTGGGTGGCAGCAACGGTGGCACCAATATTGCGAACCAATTGCTGCCCGGCGGCCACGTCCACACCGGCGCTCCTGTAGTCTATCGCCTCATTCTTCATGGCCGCGCTCCTTCCCGCATACATTCTCTCATTCCCGTCTCCGCATCGCCGCACCACCGGGTACCCAAAATCGGTCACCGACCGATAACCAGGGGGCAGTGTCGAGAATCGTGTTGCACAGTAGTCGGTAATCTGTTGCGCATCAGAGACTTAGCTCGACCCCCGCCTTATCGTAGAGCTAATTGCCCACCAGATAAGCAAATAGTTCACGTGTTGCAACACGATTGTGTATACAGCTGATTGCGCTGCGCAATCGCCTCGGGGATCTCATCCTTCTCCTGTCCCACCGGCGCCGCCACCGGATAGACCCCGGTAAGACACCCCACGCAGTACTTGCCGGTATCTCCCAGGGAGGCGTGCAACCCCGGAAGTGAAAGATACGCCAGCGAATCCGCGCCGATCATCTCCCGCACATCCTCTACACCGCGCCGGCCGGCGAGCTCGTTGCGGCTGGGATAGTCCATCCCGAAGTAACAGGCGTGCTGCACCGGAGGGGAAGCGATCCGAATATGCACCTCCGTGGCCCCCGCGCGGCGAAGCATCGCCACCAGCTTGCGCATCGTGGTGCCCCGAACAATCGAATCATCGATCAGGACGATCCGTTTCCCGGCGACGTTATGCCGTAGAGCGTTGAGTTTCACGCTTACCGCCCGCTCCCGCAACTCCTGCGTGGGCGCGATGAAGGAACGGCCCACATACTTGTTCTTGATCAACGTCATGGCGTAGGAAATTCCGGCCGCCTCAGCATAGCCGTGGGCCGCCACGACGCCGCTGTCCGGCACCCCGCTGACCACATCCGCATCAACCGGCGCCTCCCGATAGAGAATGCGGCCCGCCTCCATCCGCGATGCGTATACCCCCACGCCATCCACCTCACTGTCGGGGCGGGAAAAGTACACAAACTCAAAGGAACACACCTGACTCTGGGTACGCTCGTTGAGCTTCAGCGACTCCATTCCCGCCGCCGACACAATCACGATCTCCCCCGGTTCCACATCGCGCACCAGCTCCGCCCCCACCGCGTCCAGGGCGCAACTCTCGCTGGCCACCACCGTGGCGTCCCCCAGTTTTCCCAGCACCAGCGGCCGAATTCCCTTGGGATCACGCACCGCGATGAGGCTGTCCTCGGTGAGCAGCACCAGTGAGAACGCCCCCTGCACCGCCCGCAGCGCATCCTGCAGCGCCCGACGCAACCCGTGCCGCGCGCTGCGCGCCACCAGATTCAGAATCACCTCGGAATCGCTGGAAGTCTGAAACATCACTCCCGCGTCCTCCAACAGGTCTCGAATCACCGGCGCATTCACCAGATTGCCGTTGTGGCCGATCGCGATCTGCCCCAGCTTGGACTGCGCCATGAGCGGCTGCGCGTTGGAAATCGTCGAGGATCCCGCCGTGGAATACCGTACATGTCCGATCGCCGCGCGTCCGGAAAAGCGGTCCAACACCTGGTCGGAGAACACCTCCGCCACCAATCCCATGCCGCGGTACTGCTCGAGCCCCTGCTCCCCGGCTACCACAATCCCCGCACTCTCCTGTCCACGGTGCTGTTGCGAATACAACCCGTAGTACACCACTCGCGCGATGGACGCGGCCATCTCATCCTCGCGGTCGGGAGTGAACACGCCGAAGAGCCCGCACTCCTCGTGCAGTCGGTCATCCGGGTCATGGATATCGAAACTGAACTCACGGTCCTGCGACGCGCCGCCGCTCATCGTCTTCGGCCCAGGTACCGCCACCGGAGCCTCACTGCGGAGGCCCTTTCTCGGGGCATTTTGGCCGCCGCTCATCGGGAGGCTCCCGCCGCGCCTTCCAGGCGGGAAAGAATCTCGCGGTAGCCCTCGAGGAGTGGCCCCAGGTCACGACGGAAGCGATCCTTGTCCAGGCGCTCCCCGGTGGCGCGATCCCACAGGCGGCAGGTGTCGGGACTGATCTCGTCGGCCAGGATGAGGCCGCCGGGTCCCAGACGCGGGGCAGCGGCAGAACCCTCGGTTCGATGGAGGCGGCCGAACTCCAGCTTGAAGTCCACCAGCTCGATCCCCACGGTGGAGAAGTGATCGGTGAGAATACGATTGACCGTGAGGGCGGAGCGCTCTATCCAGGCGATCTCCGTCCAGGTAGCCATACCGGTGGCGGCGGCGTGATAGGGCGCGACCAACGGATCGCCGAGTTCATCGTTCTTGTAGCAGAGTTCCACCAGGGGATGGCGGAGAGCGGTGCCCTCTTCCAGGCCGAGCCGGCGCGCCATGCTCCCGGCGACGCGGTTGCGGACTACCACTTCCAGCGGGACGATCTCCACCCGGCGGCAGAGCTGCTCCCGTGCTGAGAGAGTCCGGACGAAGTGGGTGGGCACGCCGGCAGCGGCCACCGCGGAGAGCAGCAGACCGCTGAGGCGGTTGTTGAGCTCGCCCTTGCCGGAGAACTCCGCGTGCTTGGTACCGTTAAAGGCGGTGGCGTCGTCTTTGTATTCGAAAATGACCAAAGTGGGGTCGGTGGTGGCAAAGACGCGCTTGGCTTTGCCTTCGTAGAGTTGGTGCTGCCGGTCCATGGCTCCTCCTGCGGTGCCGGACAACGGAGCGGGAGCTCAATGAGCAGAAACACCACAACCCGGAATCCTTGAGAAAGGTCCGGGTCCTGCAGTACAGGAGAGAGAACGGTGGTTTTCTGCCCGTAGTCGGAGCGTTCCGGCGCTCCGGTAGAGACTCCCGAACCAATTATCGGGATTATACGGGCCGAGGCAACGACCTGCGCCGCCTCGATAGACAGATAGTTTACACGGCCCAAGGCGGGCGATGCAAGCGCTGTGTCGAGAATCGTGTTGCAAGAATCACGTAGTTGCTTCCTGGGCAATGACTTAGCGTTTTGCACCTTCTTTTGGAAGAGCAATTCTTTTACCAGCAGGGATTTAACACCAGAACTGCAACATCTTTGTGTATACAGCCCAGGTATCCATTACACTATAAGTAGGAGGCATATCATGGACTATGAAATGCTGACTGAGTTTCTGTTCTGGTGTTCCGCAGCAAACATCATCGTACTGATCTCCCTGTCGGTCTTGGTCAAGGTGGCAGGAGTGTGGTTCTACGAAACCCGCGAAAAGTGGTTTGCAATTCCCGAGGATAAGTACCTGGTGGTGGTCTATGCCGTTCTCGGCGGGTATAAGATGCTGATTATCTTCTTTAACGTGGTGCCCTGGGCGGTATTGTCCGTGATCGGATAGGCCCTCGGAGATTCCGGTTACTCCGAATCGCCGTCGTCCGGTGTCTCGCCCGGCAACGTCAAGCGGAAGAGGAGCCCATCGATGTGGCTGCCGCTAAGGGACGCGTCGCTGCGCTCCTGGATTTCCCGCAGGACGGCAATGGCGATCGCGTCGAGGGCGTCGCCCTTTCCCACCGGCATTCCGGACGCAGTGCGAGCGGTAAGCGTCATTTCCACCATCGCATCCCGCCGCCGAATGGAAATTAACAGGCGTGAGCCGGCCAACTCCGCCGGTTTACGATCAGCCAATGCGGCGAGCACCTCCGCCAGAATCAGCGCCACATCAAACGCCCGCTGCAACGTCAATGAGACCGGATCTACCTCGAGGTGCAGGCTCTCCGGAGCGGCTGGTCTGGTGGTGCCGGCCGGGGCGGCCATGCCGGCCACTCCGACAGTCCCAATTATCTCTTGGTACAGTGGTTGCAAAGCGGATAAGTACGCCGATAGGTCCACCGCGTCGCGCGACTCGACGCCGGCAAAGTAGTGGTGGGCGCGGGCCACCACCCGCAAGCGCACTTGGGCGCGATGCTGCAGGCTCACCGACGCCGTATCGTTGAACATCACTGAATGTACATCGAACAGCCGTCCCACGACGCGAATATACGCCTCCACCGTCCGCTCCAGGGGGCTCAAATCGCCCTTATCGAGGACGATCCCCAGCGCCAACGACATCCCCACCAGGGCATCCACCTCGGCAGTAGTCCAGCTGCGCCCGCGGGTACAGTCATCGAATCCAACGAACCCCCACAACCCCTGCGCAGTGTTGATCGGAAGTACCAGGAGCGACAGGATATCCTGCGCCGCCAGAAGGTGATGCTCCTCGGAAGGAAAATCGGCAACCGTCCCTACCACGGGACGCCCCTGGCTCAGCTCTTCGATCCAGCGGCCGTAACCGGCGGCCCGCAGCGGGATACCTTGTAGATCGGGGTTGTCGATCTGCGGGGCCACGTTGGGAGAACTCCACTCATAGCGCTGCGAGGCGCTCTGCACATCTCCCCCGTCAATACTGAAGATGTACACACGATCTACCTCAGCCGCCGGGCCGATCTGTGACAACACCTGCGAGATCGCCGCCGGTGCATCATGGGTACTGAGAAGCGTCTTGCATGCCGCAAGGATGCTCTTCGGCTGCATACCTTCGGCGTTGGGAGTGTTCATAGTGACGCAACTGTAATCCCGTTTGTGCCATCCACTCAAGGTATAATCGACTCATACTGGGGCAGGTTGCTCAGAAACGGGCCACCACGATCGCCCACACTGGTGGTGGCGATCACCGCCACCACCGC
>CAYQRW010000153.1:0-8426 GCA_964419735.1 uncultured Spirochaeta sp. | reverse complement strand
GATAGCTCGTACTTGGAAAGCTCACGGGCGACCATAGATCCGACGATTCCGGCACCAATGATCACCACGTCGTAGTTTCGCTGATTCACGACGTCACCTCAACTTCTTTGTAGGGATTTGTTTGTATACACAGGGTAGACCCGCTGTGAACGTCTGTCAACGAAAAAGTTACAAAAGTTCACCTGGGAGGATTTTCGCAAATCAATTTTCGAACTATTTCCTCGAATGAGAGCTATCACTGTAGATAAATCATGATTAGAGAACAGTTTATCATCGTCTACCGCCGCCTCGGACGTTTGGAAAAGTTTTTGTTGACGGCTGTTCAGAAGGGGTGTAGCATTTTTTCAACGTTGGTTACAAACGTCAGTCGGCGTTGTACCACCGTAACAAATCCCTATTTTAGTTGGAGGCACACATGGATTTCACTCCAATGGCAATGTACCTTGCCGAGGTCGTCGGAACGATGACACTGGTCCTGCTCGGTGATGGCGTTGTCGCAAACGTTGTTCTGAACAAGAACAAAGGTAATTCGGGCGGCTGGATCGTTATCACCACTGGTTGGGGTCTTGCGGTTGCAATGGCCGTATACGTGACCGGGTGGGTTTCCGGTGCACACATCAACCCGGCGGTTACGATCGGGCTTGCTTCGATCGGCGCGTTCGAGTGGTCGCTGGTTCCTGGGTATATCGTAGCCCAGATGATCGGTGCGTTTATTGGTGCGGTTCTGGTGTACATCACCTATAAGCAGCACTTCGACGCCACTGAAGATGCTGGTGCCAAGCTGGCAGTGTTCTCAACTGGTCCCGAAATCCGGAACACCGGATGGAACTTGACCACTGAGATCGTCGGCACCGCAATGCTCCTGTTTGGTATTCTCGGTATCGGCCACACCATGGGCGGCGCCCAGGGTCTGGTAGAGACGGTAGATGCTGGAATGGGTCCCTTCGTCACCGGTTTTCTGATCTTCTCGATCGGTCTGTCCCTCGGTGGTCCCACCGGGTATGCGATTAACCCTGCCCGTGACCTCGGTCCTCGTATTGCTCACGCCGTGCTGCCGATTAAGGGCAAAGGCGATAGTGACTGGGGATATGCCATGGTTCCGGTCGTGGGACCGATCATCGGTGGTGTGCTCGGTTCCTTTCTGTGGCTCTTCGTCCAGAATCTCTGAACCTGACCTGACCTGAGTTGAAGGTCGTGATCTCCGGCGATCGTCGGAGATCACGGTCCTGTCTGAAGTTGAAACTGAATCTGAATCTAAAACCAAAAGCGAAAACAAAACGGAGGTCGAAAGACTATGGCTAAGAAGTATGTGATGGCATTTGACGCTGGTACTACCAGCAGCCGCGCGATTCTGTTTGACCATGACGGCGAGATCGTCTCGGTTGCACAGCAAGAGTTTCCCCAGATCTATCCCAAGCCGGGCTGGGTTGAGCATGATCCGATGGAAATCTGGGGATCCCAGAGTGGTGTTGCCCGCCAGGTAATCGAAAAAGCTGGTGCCAAGCCGGCAGATGTTGCTGGTATTGGTATCACCAACCAGCGCGAGACCGCGATCGTCTGGGAGAAGAGCACCGGTAAGCCGATCATGAACGGTATCGTCTGGCAGGACCGGCGAACCGCCGGTATCTGTGACCAGATGAAGGCCGACGGATTCGAAGAGTATGTGAAAGAGAACACCGGACTGGTGATCGATGCATACTTCTCCGGAACCAAAGTGAAGTGGATGCTGGACAACGTTCCCGGCGCCCGCGAAAAGGCCGACAAGGGTGAATTGCTCTTCGGAACGGTCGACACCTGGCTGATCTGGAAGCTCACCGGTGGTAAGGTGCACGTCACCGATTACTCCAACGCATCCCGCACGTTGATGTTCAACATCAAGACGCTGCAGTGGGACGACAAACTCCTGAAAGAACTGGGCGTGCCGAAATCAATGCTTCCGGAAGTGAAGCCCTCCAGTGAGATCTACGGCCACACCGATGAGAAGACGTTCGGTGGCGAGCAGATCCCCGTGGCCGCCGCCATCGGTGACCAGCAGGGTGCGCTCTTTGGTCAGGCGTGTTTCGAGGTCGGTATGGCCAAGAACACCTACGGCACCGGCTCCTTCGTACTGATGAACACCGGAACCGAGCGAATCCAATCCAAGACGGGACTGCTCACCACGATCGCGTGGGGCCTCGACGGGAAGGTCGAGTACGCCCTTGAAGGTGCGATCTTCGTCACCGGTGCTGCGGTACAGTGGCTCCGCGACGAGTTGAAGATTGTGGCCGATGCTGCGGACACCAACTACTTCGCCAGCAAAGTGGAAGATACCAACGGTGTGTACATGGTTCCGGCCTTTGTCGGACTTGGTGCTCCCTACTGGGATCAGTACGCTCGCGCCGCCATCGTCGGTATTACCCGCGGTGCCAACCGCGACCACATCGTCCGGGCAACGCTCGAGTCGATCGCGTACCAGACGCGGGACGTCGTGGACTGCATGGAAAAGGACTCCGGAATCCAGGGTAAAGAGCTCAAGGTTGACGGTGGAGCTGCCATGAATGACTTCCTGATGCAGTTTCAGGCCGACGTCCTGGGTGTACCGGTTATGCGGCCCAAGATCGTTGAAACCACCGCTCGTGGTTCCGCGTTCCTCGCGGGTCTGGCCACCGGCTTCTGGGGCAACAAGAGCGAGCTGGTCAATGCGTTTGAGCTGGAGCGCAAGTTTGAGCCCACCTTCGACAAAGCCAAGCGCGAAGCTCTGTACAAGGGCTGGCAGAAGGCCGTCAAGAAGGCGATGGACTGGGAAGACCACTAGGCCAACCCGTCCACGGCGTAGATTGGCTATAGACGATCTCTAGATTGTCTATGCGCTACGTGTAGGCTAAGTGTGGAAGCCCCCGGCGCAGGTCGGGGGCTTTCTTGTGTCGCATGTCGCATATTTTTACCGGCGGCCGATAAGGTGCTCCAGCCGGTCCTGCGTTAATTCCAGGTACAGCGGTCGCCCGTGAGGGCAGCGTGGCTCCGGGAGTGCCAGGGTGCGTTCGGCCAGCTCCACCGCGGTCATATCATCCAGGTAGTCTCCAGCTTTAAGCGCTGCTTTGCACGCCATTTCCGCGATAAATTTGCGGTCCAGCGCATCCTGAAGCCCCCCAAGGTCCAGAATCGTTTCGATGAGATCCTCCGAGTTTTCCCGGTACTCCCCCGGCATCGCGGTAAGCTGCCAGCGGCGAACCGCGACACGCTCCAGCATGATGCCGATTTCCCGGTACTCCGCCTGGTACTGCTGCAGTAGCTCATCCTGATTCGCGGAAACCTCAAACTCATCCGCCACCAATAGCTGTTGGGAGGTGCGGGCGGCGGAGAAGCGGTCGTACAATAGCCGCTCATGGGCGGCGTGCTGATCGATAATCCAGGCGGTATCGCCGCGCTCGACGATAAGAAACGTGCCAAACAGTGTTCCCCGATAGACGAGTTGATCCGCCTCCGGTACCGCTCGGGTGTGGTGGTCGAAGTGGGCCTTGGTCCGCCATGGCTGCTTCACCGGGCGCGTAGCGTCCGGGGTGGTCCGCGACTCGCCGGGAGCTGGTTGCCCGGGAGGCGGCTGCGAGGAGGATAGCTGTGAGGGCTGCTGCTGCCCGGGGGCTGATCGAGAGGACGGCGGATGCCCGGGCAACGTGTGCGAGGGCGCCGTTGACGGAGCCGCTGGTTGGTCGCCGGTGTGCTGGGGCCAGAGCGCGCCCTCAAAGGTGGTGGCCCGGACGGTCCACGCCTTGAGAAACGAGCGCAGCACCTCAACTATCCGGTGGTGGAGCTCCGCGCCGTTGCGCAGGCGTACCTCCCGCTTGGCGGGGTGAATGTTGAAGTCCACCAGGGCGGGATCGATCTCGATCAGTACCGCCGCTGCAGGAAACAGGCCGCCGTGCTGGACGTCTTGGTAGGCGTATTCCACCGCCTGGACCAGTTTGTACTCCCACACCCGGCGGCGATTTACGAAGATCTGAATCAAGCGGCGATCGCGGCGAACAATGGCGGGCTCAGCCGCAATTAGCCGGATGGTGAAGCCCTCACCGCCGGCGGACAGCTCACGGAGGCTCTGGTGCGGCACCTTGGGGCCAAACACCGCCGCCACCCGTTCCAGTTGGGACTGGGGCGGGAGCGTGTGCGGTTGGCCGGTGCCGCTGGAGTGGGAGAACCTCACCTCCGGAAAGGGGAGCGCCTTGTCCAGGATAACGTTGCGGATCGCCTGCGTTTCCGCCTGCGGCCGGGAAAGAAAGCGACGTCGAGCGGGGAGATTGGCGAAGAGTTGGCGCACCTCTACCGTAGTTCCCGGGGTGGGTGGGGCCGGCTGGAGACCGATAAGCTCTCCCTGTCGCACGGTGAGCATGCGGCCCGAGGAGGAACCTGCCTCGGTAGCGCGCACCGTGAGCTCGCTCACGGCGGAAACGCTTGCCAGCGCTTCCCCGCGAAACCCGAGGCTCCGGGTCCGTTCCAGGTCTTCGATAGTGCGAATCTTGCTCGTGGCGTGGGGCTGCCAGCACAACTCCATATCCGTCGGGCTCATTCCGCGCCCTGTATCGTGAACGCGGATAAGCTCGGAGCCGCCCTGGGTCCAGGTGACGTCGATCGTACCGGCATCGGCGTCGAGACTGTTATCAACGAGTTCCCGCACGACCGAGGCGGGCCGCTCGATAACTTCCCCGGCGGCAATCCGCCGGGACACTTCCGGTGGCAGAAGTGCAACCGGGTTGGGCATATCCATGCTCGGTACTAGAACCCGATCTGCGTTTGAATTGCAACCGTCGGGGCCATGCGGGGGCGGCCGTCATCGTCGTAGACGATATCGCCCTCCGCATCGCGAACGGTAGCGGTGGTGACCTGAGCCACGATGCGGACTACTTCATTGAAGGGATAGGCCACATACCCGTTAAGCGTGGTGTCGGCATCAAACAGGGTGGCATCCTTGTATTCACCCCAGTTGGCAGCCGTGGCGGCAAAATGGGACCGGCGGTAGGTTAGCCCCGTCTCGATTCCCAAGGGGAGCAATCCCTCCTGTAGTTCCGCGGAGAACAAGAACTCATCTTCATCGCTTCCCTGCCAGGCACCGTTATCGGTGATCTCCCAGGGCCAGAAGTACCCCGCCGACAAGTAGATGATATCCAAGATCGATGCTCCCGCTTCACCGGCGACTCCCATCGTCCGCAGATCGTATCGCTCCGCCTCGGTGTTTGACAGGTACTGGAGCGTCTCCTCAGCGTAGGTGCCGCGGAGGCGGTCATAGCTATGCCCGTAAAAGGCGGGACGGAAGATGCCGTCAAAGCTGCGATATTCCAGGCGGTAATCGAGGAACGTTACGTTGCCGCGGACTCCCGCACTCCAGCCGAAATTCCGCAGTTCCCCTGAAGAGAAGTCCACCAGGGCATCGGTCTTGAGTCCACCATTAATCGATTCCCCGTTGTAGGTGGTATCCTCGCGCAGATAGGGAATTAGCCCACCGCCCTCGGCGAATCCCGTGAGCGATAGAATCGCCCGGGTCAGGATCGGAATCTCCAGATCGGCGCCTACGTTGAGAAAGAGAGGATCCGCCGCCCGTACCTCCGCCAACAACGCCTGATTGCCCGGGGCCATATCGGTAATCGCGCTAAAACCCACCGCGGCGGCAGTCACCGGCAGAGCAGGGCGGAAGTAGAGCCGGCCGGCGAAAATCTCCGGCGCCACCAAATCGTTGACGATCGTTTCCAGTCCCCAGCGATTGAGGTCAAAGCCGAGGTTGAACCCAACTCGGCGGACGGTGGGAAAGTCGATGTCGTTGGCGTAGTTCCGCATGAGCAGACCCTGCCCAATGGTAAGGTTGGAGAGGTTTCCGATCTTGAAGTATAACCCGTCTCCACGCTCCCCGAACTCCAGGGATTTGATCTTGAGCGCTACGTCGGTGGCCACATCTTCCAGAGCCACCAGAGGTTCATTTGACCAGTCCTGGTCCGTGCCGAAGGACCACTCGTTGTTACCCTCAGGGCGGTACCATTCTCCCGGATCGAAAATGTTCTCCCGATAGGTGATCGGCAGATACAACTCGAGAGACAGGGGGCCGATGGAAAGGCGCGGCTGAATGACCGCCTGAGCCCAGGTCTCCTCGTTGATAGTGACTGAGCCCACCTGCAATCCCGAGATGCGCGCCAAATTCTCAAACATACGGTCCCCGAGGTCATCCGTTTCCTCGGTCGGTTCTTCACTGACTTCTGGAACGGGCTCGGAGTCAACAGCGGTCGGTTCCGATTCCGTTTCCGCTTCCTCCTGAGCTTGATCGTCAGCGCTGGGTACATCGGCGGGATCCAGAGCGACGAACTCGAGCCCCTCTCTCCGTTCGCTTACTTCCGCCTCACTCATGAGTTGCGGTTGGAACTCCTCGCCATAGACGTCGGCCCGCTCTCCGGCGCCCAGGGTGATCGTCTCCCCGGTAAGACCAGATTCAAACGCCACTTCGCCGGAAAACACAAACAGCTCCTCCATTGCGTTTTGCGCCTCCTCTGGCTGGGAGACCATGCCAAAGTCCGTACCGCGGACCCCGGCTACCGCGGTGGGCGTTCTCACGGAATAGCGGCTCTCATCGTCTTGTAATAGACGCGATGCAACCATGCGCATTCGTCCCCGTTCCATGGCGAAGGAGTTTTCTTCAGCGCCCTCCCGACCCTGTAGCCCTTCAACGACGAAGCGGGTGTTTGGGGCGAGACGGACAATGCTTCCGTTCGGGTCAAGGCGGATTTCGGCGGAGGTATCTCCGGTGATGATTTGGTCGCCCGGATTCAGGGCGATGCCGATGTAGAAGTTGACCTCGAAGTCATCTGTATCACGGATCTGCAACTCCTGATCGTCGTCGAAGTACTCCAGGATCGCAACCGGGTCAGACTGGGCGAAGGCTGCCGTCGCCGCAAAGATCAGAATTCCGATCAGTATTGTGCGTTTCATCGTCGGCCTCCTCAGAATGTGATCGCCGTTTCCAGCCCGGAAGAGACAACCCAAGGGTCATCATCGGGAGAATTCGGATCATGGACTAAGTCATACACCAAAGAGATCACCACCGGACCGGATCGAATATTGATCCGGGCGCCAATAATCGCATCTTCCGCGCTGAGTAGGTCGTTCCATTCGCGCAGATTGAACTTGGTGTACCCCGCCTCCGCACTGAGTCCCGCGAACCCCGGCACGACTCCTTCGGCTATCGCCATGTGACTGCGAAGCTCCGGATACGAGTTGGTATCCACGGCGAACGGCCCGGAGATGGTATTGGTGAATACGACCCCATCGTCGAGCAGGCTGAACCCGATTCGCGTCCACCAGCCCGCTCCCCCTTCAACGGTCTGCTCTTCGTTAAACGTTGAGAGGCGTTCTAGGCGCCGTCGATCATAGGTACCGTCAAAGTACTCCGGGACAAAATTGTCCTCCGTAACCCGAATTTGCGCCCCGTAGATCAGGAACCGTAACAACCGGCCTCCAGCACCCACCATTCCGCCGCGGCGATCCTCCTGAAACACAAAGTCTCCATAAGCTGCCAAGGATATTGTCGGTCGTGCCAGAATCGGCTGGCGCGCGTCCACGCCCCATATCAATACCGATTCATCGGAGGGTCCGTTCTGGTAAAACGCGCCGCTGGGATCTCTCTCAGCAAAGTAGTACGGATCGCGGTCAGTGGCCACGGTGACACCTAACTGGAGTTCCGGAAGCAAGGGAATCGTGGTCCCCGCCAGGGGGCGCACATACAGACGTCCCGCCATGAGATCCCAGGCGGCCACGTTGGACACCATCGTTTCCATGCCAAAGTAGCGTTCTCCCGCCAGCGCCCGGTCGAAATCGAAGACGACCCCCGAAATGCGCCGATCGGGAAGGAATAACTCATTGGTGTACCCACTCACGATATACCCGTTGCCGATCGTGGCCCCGGGGAGATTGCCTAACTGTACGTGAATATCGTCGCCTTTCCGGCCGTAGCGGACGTAACGAAACTTGGGAAGGTAAAGTTCGAGGAATGAGGTGTCGTCATCGGGAACCCAATCCTCCTCACGGACCTCGAAATCGTCGCGATCATCTCCGCCGGTAAACCGATAGTTAAACGGGAGATCCAGGCCGATACCGAAGCGTCCCACCGAAAACTCGGGGCGCAACGCCAGCATCTGGTAGGTCTCCACCGCCCCAGTTTCGCCGTTCGTGAATGAGGTAACCCCGAAAGCAGCCTCCACCCCAAAACCCGCAGAGCTGTCCTCAGGCGTGACCGTTGATTCCGTTTCTGCCGTATCTTGAGACGCCTCGCCGTCCTGGGCGTCCTGGCCGTACACCGTACCGCTCAGACTCGCGAGTATTAGCAAACTACCTATAACGGCAATTCCGTGCTTCATGGATGTGCTCCTCCAGTGGATCTACGGCATTATCTACCGCGCCGGTAGTATTATAGCTCG